>NZ_JBKFGF010000021.1:0-222493 GCF_051233485.1 Massilia sp. LXY-6 | reverse complement strand
CGGCGCCGCGCTCGCCCAGGTAGCAGGTGTGGGTGTCGAAGCGGATCAGGTCGACCAGGGCCTGGCCGCCGCACTGCTCGGCCAGTTCCCAGGTCTGCTTCTTGTCGATCCACATCAGCGGGGTCTCGACCTTCAGGCGCGTGGCCATGCCCAGGTTGAGGGCGACCTGCAGGGCCTTCATGGTGTCGTCGCGGCAGTCCGGGTAGCCGGAGAAATCGGTCTCGCACATGCCGCCCACCAGCACGTTCAGGCCGCGGCGGTAGGCGACCGTCGCCGCCACCGTCATGAACAGCAGGTTACGGCCCGGCACGAAGGTGTTCGGCAAGCCGTTCTCCTGCATCCGGATCTCGACATTGCTGGTCAGCGCCGTGTCCGAGATCTTCGCGATCAGCGACAGGTCGATCATGTGGTCCTCGCCAAGGCCGCGGTCCCATTCGGGCGACAGGGCACGCATCTTGGCCAGCACCGTCGGGCGCACTTCCAGCTCGATCGCGTGGCGCTGGCCGTAGTCGAAGCCGATCGTTTCGACGCGTGCATAGCGTTGCAGGGCCCAGGCCAAACAGGTGGTGGAGTCTTGGCCGCCGCTGAACAGGACGAGCGCGGAATCAGCTGGATACATGTTGATATTCCTGAATTAAAGCGTCCGCCGCCACTTTTGACAATCCGTTAAGATGTGGCCGGCAGAGCATAGAATGGAGAGACAATTGCCCGCACGACCCCACAAGATGGAGCCACTTGCGCCGGCGCGACCACGAATTTTGGCACAAATCGTGCTGACCGTGAACGCGCTGTGCGCCTCCGTGGGCGCTGCAGCACAGGCACACACCCCGGCACAGCCGCAAGACCAGGTCCCGGCGCCAACCACGACGACGGGCCAGACGCAAAAGCAGTTGCAGGAGCAGGAGCGCGCACCCGCCGCGCCGATTCCGGTGGAAGCCCCCGAGCAGCGCGCGGTCCGCTACGAGGTGCGGATCGAGGCGCCACGCAACCTGCGCGAATTGCTCGAAAAGAATCTCGACCTGGAGCGCTGGCGCGGCAACCCGCGCGTCGACCTCGAACAGCTGCAGCGCCTGGTGCGCAACGCCCCCGAGGAAGCGAAAACCCTGGTCGCCACCGAAGGCTACTACTCACCCAAGATTTCCAGCGGACTGGATACCTCAGGCGGCACGCCGGTCGCGCGCGTGATCGTCGACCCCGGCGTGCCGGTGACGGTCGGCGACGTCGACATCGAATTGCGCGGCTTCGTCCCCTTCGACAAGGGCAGCGCCCCGGTGGACGCCGCCGCCCTGCGCAACCGCTGGACCCTGCCGGTGGGTGCGCGCTTTCGCACCGCCGACTGGGAATCGGCCAAGCGCGGCATGGTGCGCCAGATCGCGCAGTCGCGCTTTCCGCGTGCCCAGCTGATCGACTCCAGCGCCACCGTCGATCCGGACACCCACCGCGCCCTGCTCAAGGTCGTGATCGACAGCGGACCGGACGTGCATTTCGGCGCGCTCCGGATCGAGGGCCTGAGCCGCTACCGGCCCGAGATCATCGAGAACCTGAACCAGATCCACCCCGGCGACCAGTACAGCGAAGCCGCGCTGCAGGCCCTGCAGGGCCGCCTGCAGGACACCGGCTACTTCAGCAGCGTGGAAGTGAGCGTCGACATGAGCTCGGCCTTGCGTACGCAGGTCAATGAGCTGAACCAGGGCCAGGGCGCCCAGCCCGAAGCATCGTCCGGCCCGGTCACCATGCCGGTGCTGGTGCGTGTGACGGAGAACAAGCGCAAGAACGTGTCCGTCGGCCTCGGTTATTCGACCAACACCGGCGCCCGCGCCCAGGCCAACTACGACGACCTGAACGTGTTCGGCAAGCGCATGAAGAGCAATGTGCTGTACGAGCAGCTGCGGCAGCAGGCGCGCGCCGATTTCTACTGGCCGACCACGACCAGCGGCTACAGCAACAGCGTCGGTGCCGGCTACGACCGCGAGGACGTGCGCGGCCAGATCACCCGCACCACCAGCATCCATGCCACCCGCGCCTGGGGCTCGCCGACGCTGGAACGCAGCCTGAGGCTGGAAGCGCTGACCGAGCAGCTCACCATCGACGACCTGCCGACCAGGCGCACGAAGGCGCTGCCGCTGACCTTCTCGATCACCAGGCGCGCGCTGGACAGCCTGGTGCTGCCGACCCGCGGCTATATCGCCAACCTGCAGCTGGGAGCGGCGCCGCTGCCGATCCTGACCGACGAGCCCTTCGTGCGCCTCTACCTGCGCGGTCTCGCCTACAAGCCGCTGGGCCCGTCCGGCACCCTGATCCTGCGCGGTGAATTCGGCGCGGTCGGCTCGAAGGACAAGGACAAGGTGCCGTCGACCTTCCTGTTCCGTGCCGGCGGCGACCAGTCGGTGCGCGGCTACGGCTACCAGCAGCTGGGCATCCCCGTGGGCAGCGCCATCACGGGCGGCCGCTACCTGATCACCGCCAGCACGGAGTACGATTACTGGTTCAAGCCGCCCTGGGGCGCGGCCGTATTCGTCGACGCCGGCAACGCCGCCGACAACTTCAGCGACCTCAAACCCAAGGTCGGCTACGGCGTGGGCGCGCGCTGGCGCAGCCCGGTCGGCCCGGTCGCCGTCGACCTTGCGTATGGCAAGGCGGTGCACAAGGTCCGCCTGCACTTCTCCCTGGGATTCACTTTCTGATGAGCGCCGACGCACACACCCCCGACACGCCCGAAAAAAACAAGCCGCGCCGCTGGCCGCGCCGGGTCGCGATCGGGGTGGCCGTCACCGCCGTCGTCCTCGGCGGCGTGGTCTGGTACCTGGGCCGCGAGACCACGCTGCAGATGATCGCGCAGCGCGTCGCCAAGGCCAGCGGCGGCAAGCTCACCCTCGAGGGGGTGTCCGGCTCGCTGTACGGCCACATGCACATCGGCCACGTCGTGTTCCGCACCGAGACACAGCTGATGACGGGCGACGACATCGACATCGACTGGAAGCCCTGGCAATACCTGTCGCGCGGCGTCGAGATCGACAAGCTGTACGCGAGGTCGCTGCGCATGGAGACGCTCAAGCAAAGCACGGAACCGAGCACGATGCCGACCCGCCTGGCGCCGCCCTTCAAGATCGCGGTGGAAGACGCGCGCCTGGCGAAGCTCGTCTTCGTCAGCAAGGGCGCGGAGACGCCCATCGACGACGTCCGCGCCAGCCTGCACGGCGACCAGGAACGCTGGAAGCTCGATTACGCGAAGGCGAACACGCCCTGGGGCCAGGTGGCGGCCAGCGGCACCATCGCCAACACGCTCCCCTACAAGCTGAACGCCGATGCGAGCCTGAGCCAGGCGCCCGGCGCGCAATCCCAGACGCAGCCGGGCGCCATCCTCCCGCAACTGAAGCTGCACGCCGGCGGCGACCTGCAGAAGACGGTCATCGACGCCAGCGGCCAGGCCGCGCGCGCCCAGGGCACGGCGAATCTGGTGCTGTCGCCCTTCGCCGACATCCCGCTGCAAGCCTTCACCCTGAACGCGAAGAACATCGATCCGGGCTTCTTCGGACCCTCGCTGCCGACGGCCGACCTGAACCTGGCGGTGGCGGCACGGCTCGACCCGAACCGCAACATCAGCGGTTCGGTGGATCTCACCAACGACGGCCCGCAGGGCACCATCGACCAGCAGCGCCTGCCGCTGCGGGCGATGCGCGGCCAACTGGGCGGCAACCTGTCGTCCATGAAGATCGGCGACGTGCTGCTTGACCTGGGTGGCGCCGGCCGCTTCACGGGCAGCGGCAGCGTCGAACGCGGTCCGGAAGAAAAAGGCATCGGCACCGCGCAGTTCGCGCTGCACACCGACCGCCTCGACCTCAAGCAGCTCCACGGCAGCATGAAGAAGACCGCGATCGCCGGCGACCTGCGGATCGCGAATACCCAGGACACGCAGACCCTGAACGTGAACCTGGTCGACGCCGGCATGCGCCTGGTGGCCGAGGCCGCGCTGCAGAACAACGTCCTCAGCGTGCGCGAGGCGCGCGTCTCGGCCGGCCAGGGCAGCGTACGCCTGACGGGCAGCGCGAACCTGCTCGACAAGAAGCCGTTCAAGGTCAACGCGGTGGCCAGCCGCCTCGATCCGGCCGCCTTCGGCGATTTCACGAAGGCCGACATCAATGCCGAGATCAATGCGGCAGGCAGCCTCTCCCCGCAATGGCAGGTCGCGGCCGACTTCGCGCTGCGCCCGAGCCGCCTGTTCGACCAGCCGCTGTCGGGCCGCGGCAAGCTCGATGCCGACGGCGACTCCGCGCACGGCGCCCATGTGCACGACGTGAACGCCACCCTGGCGCTGGGCCAGAACACGGTCGACCTGCGCGGCGCCTTCGGCAGGCCGGGCGAACAGCTGGCCTGGCGCGTGGACGGCCGCGAGCTGTCTGCCGTTCGCAGCAATTTGTATGGCGCGCTGGTAGCGAACGGCGTCGTCAGCGGCAGCATGGATGCGCCGCGCACCAGCTTCGAGCTCGACGCCCGCAACCTGGGCTGGGTGGCGAAGCAGCGCAAGGTCGACAACGGCGCGCTGCATGCCAGCGGCGAAGCCTGGCTGGCTGGCAGCAAGGATGCGAAAGTGGTCGAGCTCAAGGCCACCGGTTCGATGCAGAAGCTGAACCCGGCCGCCTTCGGCTCGCCTTTTGCCGGCAGCATCAACGGCACCTTCGACGCCAGCGGACGCAGCGGCGCCAACCTGGGCGGATCGCTCAACCTCACGCTGGCGCAGTCGACGCTGTCGAATTCGCCGCTGTGGGGCTATGCGAAGCTCACCGCCGACAAGCGCCACGTCTCGAACGCCGACATCGACCTGCACCTGGGCGCCAACGTGGTGGCCGCGCGCGGTGCCTTCGGCAGCGGGCACGACACGCTCCAATGGCGCGTCGACGCGCCCCAGCTGGCCGCGCTCGGCCCCGACTTCGGCGGCGTGCTGCGCGGCTCCGGCACCGTCTCGGGCACGATCGACATGCCCTCGCTGACGGCCACGCTGGACGGCCAGAACCTGAGGCTGATGGGCACCCAGAACCTGAAATCGCTGCGCGCCACCGCGAACCTCGGTTCCGGACGCGGCGCCGCCGATCCGCTGGCGCTCGACGTCCAGATCGCCGACTACGCCAGCGGCGAGACGCATATCGCGACGGCGCGCCTGCAATCGAGCGGCACGCGCGGCGCCCACAGCATCACGGCCGCGGCGCGCAGCGACAGCTTCGACGCCAGCGTCGCCGTCAGCGGCGGCTATGCGAACAATGCCTGGAGCGGCACCCTGAACGCCCTGCAGAACCGCGGCCGCTATGCCCTCACGCTGGCGGCGCCGGCCCCGCTGCGCATCGCCGGCGCGCCCGGCGCGGGCGTGAAAGGGCTGGCAAGCCCGGAGCAGATCGCCTTCAGCAACGCCACGATCCGCCTGCCTTCCGGCTCGGTCACGATCGCGTCGCTGGCCAAGAATGGCCCGCGCTGGACCAGCCGCGGCAGCGCCACCGGGGTGCCGGTCAGCTACCTGGCGCAGGCTTCCGACGCGATCCGCCAGAACCTGCGCGGCGACATGACGCTCGGCGCCGACTGGGCGCTCGACATGCGCGCGCCCGCCACCGCCGGCGCGGCCCCGGCCCTGGACGGCAATGTGCACGTGTTCCGCGAGAAGGGCGACCTGATCGCCGGCGACATCGCCCCGGTCGTGCTCGGCCTGCGCCAGCTCGACCTGCGCGCCGACGTGAATGGCGGCGCGCTGCGGGCCCAGCTGGCGGTCGACGGCAGCAAGATTGGCGCCGCCAAGGTCGACGCCACCGCGCAGATGATCCGCGGCCGCCTCGACAACGACAGCCCGCTGCACCTGAGCGCAACGGCGAACCTCGGCTCGCTGGCCTGGGTCTCGCCGCTGATCGGCCAGCCCGGACTGGAAGTGGACGGTTCCCTGAACCTGGCCGTCACCGGCACCGGCACGGTCGGCGCGCCGACCCTGAACGGCACCGTGAACGGCGACCGGCTCGCGGTGCGCTGGCCGGATCAGGGCGTCCGCCTGCGCAACGGCCAGCTGCGCGCGCTACTGTCGGGCGACACCCTGCAGCTGCAGCGCTTCGCCTTCGAGGGCAACAGCGGCCGCGCGCTGATCGACGGCAACGTGCGCTTTGCCGGCGGCGAGGCGGCCATGAACCTCAAGCTGGTGGCCGACAAGCTCGAAGTGCTGTCGCGCCCGGACCGCACCGTGATCGTGAGCGGCCAGGCCAGCGTCGTGCGCGACCCGCGCCGCTTCAGCGTCGAGGGCAATTTCAAGGCCGACCGCGCACTGGTCGAGTTCGCGCCGCAGGACCGTCCTACCCTGTCCGACGACGTGGTCGTGCTCGGCCGCGGCAATCCGAAGAACGCGCCGGCGAAGAAGGAAGCCGCGGTGCCGCTGACGATCGACCTGACGGCCGACCTCGGCGACGACTTCCACCTGCGCGGCATGGGCGCCGACGCCTACCTGGCCGGCAGCGTCCACGTGCGCAAGGTCGGCGACGGCCCGCCGCGCATCAACGGCAGCGTGCAGACCGTGAGCGGCACCTATGCGGCCTACGGCCAGCGCCTGGCGATCGAACGCGGGGTGGTCACCTTCAGCGGCCCGTACGACAACCCGTCGATCGACATCCTCGCCGTGCGCAAGCGTCCGGAAGGCGAACAGCTCAGCGAGACCAACGTCGAAGCCGGGGTGCAGGTGCGCGGCACCGCGCTGTCGCCGACGGCCAAGCTGGTGTCGACGCCGAACGTGTCGGACAGCGACAAGCTGTCCTGGCTGGTGCTGGGCCACGGCATGGAAAGCACGACCGGCAACGAGGCCGACGTCCTGAGCGCGGCCGCCGGCGCCCTGCTGGGTGGCAAGGGCGGCACCGGCGGCATCCAGAGCAAGCTGGCGAACGCCCTCGGCGTCGACGAATTCGGCGTGCGCCAGGGCGCTGGCCAGCAACCGGGGCTGGCCAACACCGTGGTGACGGTCGGCAAGCGCATCTCCTCGCGCCTCTACCTGAGCTTCGAGCAGGGCGCCGCCACCGCCACCAGCGTGGTGCGGCTGCGCTACAAGCTCACGCCGCGCATTACCCTTGCGCTCCAGACCGGCACCAACACGGCGCTGGATGTGCTGTACTCATGGGCCTTCGACTGAGGAAAACCTGGAGCGCGCCTGTCTTCAACGCATTTGCTACAATGAATTTTTATGCAGGGCGAATGACAAGACAGGCTTTACAGGTCGATGCTCATACAAAGGACAACCCGCTTCGTTAACTATGCGACGGCGATCAGCATCGTGATCCTGGTCGCCGCCACCGCCACGCTCGCCGACAGCCTCGGCCGCACGATCGAATCCAGGCGCTGGGTGCTCCATACCCAGGAAGTGCTGGTGCGGCTGCAAGGGACGATCAGCCTGGTGAACGAGGCGGATGCACTGCAAAAAACCCTGCTCATCGACGACGACCCGCAAGACCGTGCCGACCTCGCCGCCAGGCTGGCCGAGATTCCCCGCGAATGGCAGACGCTGCGCGAGCTGACCAGCGACAATCCGGTCCAGCAACGGGCGCTGGTGCGCTACCGGAGCCTGCTCGACAGCTTCAGCCAGGCGCTGACGGCGGGCCTGCGGCGGCGGCCGCAGGAAGACCATGCACGCATGCGCACCCTGCGCCGCGCCATCCAGGCCCAGGCCGCGACCCTGCGCGCCGAAGAGGAACGCTTGCTGGCCCTGCGTACCGTCTCGGTCAACCGCGACCTTACCCGGACCATCGTGGCCACCGGCGCGGTCGCCGTGCTCTCGATCGCGCTGCTGCTGTTCGTGCGTGCCATGGCACGCCAGGATGCCGTCCTGATGCGTACCGAGCAGGCAAGACTGAGGGCCACGCTGCGCAGCATCGGCGACGCTGTCATCGCCACCGACCTGCACGGCAGGGTCCAGTTCATGAATCCGGTGGCGGAGCGGCTCGTCGGGCTGGACGACGCGCAGGCCGCCGGCCAGCCGCTGGAATCGGTGCTGCGCATCCGGACCTGTGCACCCAACCATATCGACCTGCCCGCGATGCTGCGGGAAGTCATCGCCAGCATGAAGGAACGCGCGCGCATCGAAGTGTCGGGCAGTACCTCCCTGCAGCCCGACGTGGTGCGCGACTGGATCCTGAGCTGCCATCCGATGATGGTGAACGGCAAGCCGGCCGGGGCCGTGATCGGTGCCCTCGAAGTCACCGAACTGAAACAATCGCAGCGGCATCTGAGCGAAGCCAATGCGCTGCTCGAGCACCGCATCCAGGAACGCACGGAGCGCCTGGCCGAAGCGAACACCGAATTGCGCGCCTTTGCCCGCACCGTCGCGCACGACCTGCGTGCCCCGTTGCGGAACGTCGAAGCTTATGCCGATGCCCTGCTGGAAGACGAAGCCCCGCGCCTGAGCAGGCAGGGCCGCGGTTTCCTGGCGCGGATCGGCGATTCCGCACGGCGCATGGACCGCCTGATCACCGACCTGCTGAACTACAGCCAGCTGTCACGCGCCGAGCTCAGGCTGCAGCCGGTCGACCTCGGCCGGGTGGTCCGGCTGGCGCTGTCCGACATGGAAAACCAGCTCTCCCGCAGCCGGGCCCAGGTCGAGCTCGTCCCTCCCTTGCCCATGGTGCTCGGCAACGAAGCGCTGCTGGTGCAGGTGTTCGAAAACCTGATCGGCAATGCGATCAAGTTCGTCCCCCCCGGCGTCACGCCCACGCTCAGGATCCACGCCCGCGAAGATGGCAAGGTCGCGCATGTGTGGGTCAGCGACAACGGCATCGGCATCCCGCCCGAACAGCACGACCGGATCTTCGGCGTATTCGAACGGCTGCATGGCGAGGAAGAGTATCCGGGCACCGGGATCGGCCTGGCCATCGTGCGCAAGGCCATGGAGCGCCTGGGCGGCAACGTACGGGTCGAACCCACAGCGGCGGGAACCTCCTTCCGGCTGTGCCTGCCATGTAGCATCATCCAGGAAAAAGTATGAGCTTCACCGTCCTCCTGATCGACGACAGTCCGGACGATCGCGCCCTGGTCGCCCGCGAGCTGCGCCGCCATTTCGGCGACATCGGGATCATGCAGGCCGGCACCGCCGAAGCCATGGCAGAGGCGATCGACAACAGCCTGTTCGACGTCACGATCACCGATTACCGCCTGCGCTTTACCGACGGCATCAGCGTGCTGCGCGAACTGAAGCGGCGCTTCCCGGAGCGCCCAGTCATCATGTTCACCGCCAGCGGCAACGAGGAGGTGGCGGTCGAGGCCATGAAGGAAGGCCTGGACGACTACATCACCAAGACCGCCAAGCACTATCCGCGCATCGGCTATGCGGTGCGTTCCTGCCTCGAGCGTCTGGAGCAGCGCAGCCAGGTCGAGCAGGCCCTGGCGCGCGAGTCGCTGGCCAAGGCGAGGCTGGAAATCGCGCTGCAGTCGGCGCACATGGCAACCTGGCAGGTCGCCCTCGACACGAATGCGGCGTCGTATTCGGACGCCATGGGCCCGATGTTCGGGCGGCCCGCCGGCTTCACCCATGCGAACCTGCAGGCCTGGCTGGACGATATGCACCCGGACGACCATGCGGCCGTGCTGGCCGAATGGAACGCCGCGCTGGGCGGCAAGCGGTTCTACCAGGTCCGGTTCCGGGCCGTCGGCGCCGACGGGGTCACGCGTTGGATCGAGTCGAGCGGCAAGGTCCTGCACGATGCCGCGGGCGCCCCGGTGACGATCATCGGCACCGCCCGCGACATCAGCGCGGACGTGCGCATCCAGCAGAACCTCGAGCGCCAGCGCGAAGAACTCGAGAAGGCGGACCGCCAGAAAAACAACTTCCTGTCGATCCTCGCGCACGAGTTGAGGAACCCGCTGGCCGCGGCCGGTTATTCGGTCGCCCTGCTGCGCCAGGCCGGCGGGAACATGGCGACCGTGGCGCGCGCGACCGACGTCATCGACCGCCAGATCAGCCACATGGCCAAGCTGCTGAAAGAACTGCTGGACCTGAGCCGCATTACCCATGACCGCGTGGAGCTCGAGCGCGAGCGCCTCGACCTGAGTCAGGTGGTCGAGATGGGCTGCGACAGTGCGCGCCCGGCGCTGCAGGAAAAGGGCCAGCAGCTCGGGCTGTCGCTGCCTGCCGGGCCGGTGATCGTCGAGGGCGACGAAGTCCGCCTGACCCAGGTGCTGAGCAACCTGCTGAACAATGCGGCGAAGTTCACGCCCGCCGGGGGACGGATCGGGGTCCGGATCGCGCAGGAAGGCGGCCTGGCGGTCGTCGAGGTCAGCGACAACGGCATCGGGATCGAGGCGCACCGGCTGGAAGACGTGTTCGACATGTTCTCGCAGGCGCAGACCAAGACGCATGGGGGAACGCCGGGACTCGGGATCGGACTGGCGGTGGTCAAGTCCCTGGTCGAGCTCCACGGCGGCACGGTTGCCGCGTACAGCGCGGGCCTGGGCCAGGGAACGCGCCTGCGTGTGACGCTGCCGCTCGCCCAGGAGCAGGAGCAGGAGCAGGAGCAGCAGGCCGCCGTGGCCGATGCGATGCCGGGCGCAGCCGGCGGCGCGGGTACGCCCGTCGATGTGCTGCTGGCCGACGACAATACCGACGCGGCCGACCTGCTGGCCGACTTCCTGGCCCTGCAAGGCTACACCGTCCACACGGCCTACGACGGCCTGGCCGCCATCGAGCTGGCGTCCCGCATCCGCCCGCAGGTACTGGTCCTCGACATCGGCATGCCCGGGGCGACCGGTCACGAGATCGCCCAGTGGGTCCGGCAGCAGGCCTGGGGCAAGGATGCGACCCTGGTGGCGGTGACCGGGTGGGGACAGGAAGTCGACGGCGATCGCGCGCTGCGCAGCGGCTTCGACACCCGGCTCGTGAAACCGGTGAACATGGAGCAGCTGCTGCTGGCCCTCGTGAACAGACCGGCCGCCTAGCGCGTTTGCGCCTTGCCGCCCGCGAAGGCCGTGCGCAGGAAAGCGGTCACGCTGCCCGCCAGCTGCGGATGCAGCGGCAGCGACGGATCGCCATACGACGCCAACGGGTGCTGGGAATCGAGCGGCACCTCCTTCAGCACGTGGTTCATGTCGGGAATCAGCACCAGCGCCGCATCCGGACGGGCCGCCTTCAGCGCCCGCGCCTGGGCGGCATCGACCTGGATGTCGGTGCTGCCCTGCACGATCAGCACCGGCATGCGCAGCCTGGCGATCTGCTCGGTGGGCACATACTTCATCCACGAAATCAGGTAGGGCTGCATGCTGGGCCGGTACAAGGCCGCCAGCGCCGGCGGGACTTCGGCCACCGTCCGCCCCTGCTCCAGTGCGCCCAGGATGCGCTCGTTGTCGGCCGCGAGCGGCGGCGGCAGCTTGCCGGCAAACTGCTTGCGCAGCACGGCGGCCGGCCCTTCGGCCGCCCCGGCCAGCGACACGTAGGCGGCGGCGCCGGCCCGCTGCGCGGCCAGCATGCCGATCAACGCACCTTCGCTGTGGCCGATCACCGCCACCGAGGTGAAGCGCGGGTCGGCCTTCAGTGTCGCGATCCAGGCCGCGGCGTCCTCGACATAGGTGTCGAAACGCAGCTGCGCTTCCTCCGGCGCGGCGGCCCGGCTTGCGGCGATGCCGCGTTTGTCGTAGCGGACCGATGCGAAACCGGCCTGGGCCAGGGCCTCGGCCAGCAATTTGAGGCTGTCGTTGCGGCCCGGGATCATGGCGCTGTTGCCGTCGCGGTCGGTGGGTCCCGAGCCGGCGACGATCAGGACCACCGGCATCTTTTCCGCGCCGGCAGGCAGGCGCAGGGTGCCGTGGACGGCGCCGCCCGGCGTCTCCAGCGCAATCGGCCGCTCGCCGGCGGGAGCGTCCGCCGCCTGCGCCGCCGCGCCCAGCATCAGCGTCAGCATCGCCAACAGTGTCAGGACACGGGGTCCCATCGTCATCGTCATGGCATTCTCCTAGTTTGAGAAACATCTAATTAGACATTCATCGAAATGCTAGGCCGGTATCCGGCCGCCGTCAATTCGCGGCGGGTAGGAGGAAGAAGTTGTACGGGAAAATCAGTGCAGGGTGCGCGCCACGCTGGGATTCGGATCGGTATCCGGCTCGTCGTTCATCGGCGTGCGGATCGGCGGCTGGTGCGGATCGGGCGTGTCGAAGGGCTCCTTGGGCGGCTCTTCGATGGGCGCCGGATCGGGGGCGCGGTGGGCATGGATCGGGGCTGGAATCATGGTCGTTTCTCCTGCTTGCGAAGCCAAAACATTAACACGCAGCTTAGTTTGCCGACGCCCGGCTGGATTACAATGGCGGATTCGACACCAAGGAAATCGCCATGCTGCCCACTCCCGTCGTTGCCGCCGTCCTCGTCCCGCTGGTGCTGTGGCGCGTGTACAGCCGCATCAAGCGCCTGACGACCCGCCAGCGCTCGAAGGTGTGGCGCCACCGCACGACCCTGGTCTTTTTCCCGCTGCTGGTCCTGGTGCTGGCGGCGCTGAGCCTGCAGACTGCGCCGATCGCGCTGGCCGGCCTCGGCGCCGGGCTGCCGCTGGGCCTGGTGCTGGCGCGCATCGCCACCGGCCGCACCAAGTTCGAGCAGGTCGGCGATGAATACTATTTCACGCCCAACGCACCGATCGGCATGCTGGTCGCCCTGCTGTTCCTGGGCCGCATGGGCTACCGCGCCTACGAATACTATGCACTGGGGTCGTTCGCGCACCACGAGTTCGTCACCAGCCCACTGACCCTGTTCATCTTCGGCATCCTCGCCGGTTACTACATGACTTTCGCGGCCGGCCTGCTTGCCTGGCGCAAGCGCACCGCCCCCGCCGCCGCCATCACCCAATGAGCCTTACCACCCTCGCCCTCATCGCCCTCGTCCCCGTACTGATCTGGCGCATCTACCAGCGTTTGAAAACCCAGATGGTGCGCCAGCGCTCGATCATGTCGCGCCACTACACCGGCCTGCTGGTGTTCGGCGCGATGGTGCTGGTCCCCGTCACCGAGCTGGGCGACCGGCCATTCTCACTGGCGGCGCTGGCGGCCGGCGCGCTCGCCGGTATCGGCCTCGGCGCCTATGGCCTGCGCCGCACCCGCTTCGAAGACACCAGCGAAGGCTATTTCTTCACCCCGCCCACGCGCATGGGCATCCTGGTGGCGATGCTGCTGGTGGCGCGCGTGATCTACCTGGGCATCGAGATCTACATGAACCAGGGCAGCAGCCAGCCGAACCCGCGCTTTTCCGACAGCCCGGCGACGATGTTCTGCGTCGGCCTGTCGGGCGCTTATTTCGCCACCTTCTCGGCCAGCCTGATGCGCTGGCGCCAGCGCCTGCGCAAGAACGTCGGGAAGCTGTAAGGCCACAGACAAGGAGAACCCATGACGCTGGACCGCCGCAGTTTCCTCGGAGCCGTACCGATCGCTTCACTGGGCCTGGCGGCCGGCGGCGCGCGGGCGCAATACGGCGCCGCGCCTCCCTCGTCCACCGCGGCCCCGGCCGCGGACACCGACACCCTGGTACTGCTGGCCGGCGACACCCTGCCGCGCAGCCTGGCCGGCGAGCCCGCGCGCCTGCAGGCGCTGCTGGACAAGCATGCGAAGCCGGGCGACGGCTACCTGCTCGGGGGTGCGGTGACGGAACTGGAAACGGCATTCTCCGCCCTGCTCGGCAAGGAGGACACGGTGTTCATGCCGACCGGGACCCTGGCCAACCACATTGCCCTGCGCCTGCTGTGCGGAGAGAACCGGCACGCGCTGGTACAGCAGGAAAGCCACGTCTACCGTGACGAATCGAACGCCGTCACCACCCTCAGCGGCATCAACCTGGTGCCGCTGGCGCCCGGCAAGGCGGCGCCCACGCTGGAGGAAGTCGGCGCCGCGATCGAGCGCGCCGAAATCGGGCCGTATCCGATCAGGGTTGGCGCGATCGCGCTGGAAAGCCCGGTGCGCCGGGCCCAGGGCGCGGCATTGACGCCGGCGCTGGTGGCCGGCATTGCAAAGCTGGCGCGTGAGAAAAAAATCCCGACGCACCTGGACGGCGCCCGCCTGCTGCTCATGAGCGGCATGCCGGGCTTCGGCGTGAAGGCGTATTGCGGGCACTTCGACACGGTCTACGTCTCGCTCTACAAATACCTGGGCGCGCCATTCGGCGGCGTGCTGTCCGGCCCCAGGCCCCTGATGGCGAAGGCGCGCGAACTGCGCCACATCTTCGGCGGCACGATCTACCACGGCTGGCAGGCCGCGCTGCCGGCGCTGGACGCGCTGGACGGCGTCGAGGAGCGCCATGCGCGCGTGCGCGCGGCCGGCGAACGCCTGCTGGCGGCGCTGGAACGCACGCCGGGCTTCAAGGTGCGGCGCGTCGACAACGGCAGCAACCTGGCCATGCTGGAGATCGGCCCGGAGCGCCTGGCGGGACTGGAGCAGCGCCTGCAGAAGGCCAACGTCCGGCTCGGCAAGCTGAATGAGGGAAAGGTGCTGCTCGGCTTCAACGAGTCGATCCTGCGCCGCGACACCGATTACCTGCTGAAGGCGCTTGTCTAAATCGTGCTCATCAATCCATCGAAACCCTCTATGATAATTCCATCGTACATACGACTAAAATTATCAGGAGCGCTTGATGGTTCTCACTCTCCTGGCCAGGCACTGGATGGCACGCCGCCACTATCCGCTGCCGTCCTGGCTGGCCTGCATCGCGCGCAGCACGCGGGTGCTGATGTTCCAACGCGCCCATCGGCAATTGCTGGCGCTGGACATCCACCGCCGCTACGTCGCGCTGGCGCACGACGACGTCTACCACCACCTGAGTCACCGTTACTACCTCGCGCAAGGCATGCCGCTGCGCGCACGGGTGCGCTGCGTGCTGGCGCATTACCGCTTCGAGGAAAGCGCCTTCGATGCCGTCTACAAGCAGGCGGTCTACCGCGACGGCGGCCTGCCGCTCTGGCGCCATGAGCATGAAGCCGGCGGCTGGCGTTTCGAGATCCGGCTCGAGATGGCGTCGCGCCTGTGCGCGGAAGGCGACCTGACGGTCGCGCTGCACGCCATCAGCGGCGCCAATGGCGCCTGCCTGCACCGGCTGTCCTTCAGCTGGGTCGAAGGCGCCTTCGCCGGGGTCGGCACGCCCATCGTCCCCTTCATCGCGCGCAACCAGGGCCACCGCGCCGACGTCCTGGATGCCTTTGCCGCCTTCGAACGGGCCTTTCCCCACAACTCCCCGAGCTTCTTCTGCTTCTCCGCCCTGCAAGGCATTGCGCAGGCGCTCGGCATCGCTGAAGCCGTGGCCGTCAAATCGGTCTGGCAGAGCGCCTACACCCCCGCCGAGGCCAGGCATTTCGCGAACGCCTACGACGGCTTCTGGGAAATCCTGGGCGGCGTACCGATGGAGGGGCCGCTCTGGCGGATTGCCCTGCCCTTCTACCTCAAGCCCTTGTCCGAAGTGTCGGCCAAGCACCGCAAGCGGGCGGCGCTGCGGCGTGAGCACTGGCAGGCGATCGGCGAAGCGGCCTGCGTCACGCTGCAGCGGCACCGCCAATGAAAAACGGCCGGCGTCCCTGGGACTGCCGGCCGTCGCCGTCTCGGCGCGCGGTCCTTACGCCGCCTTGGCCGCTTCCGGGTCCTGCCTGCGCTGCAGCACGAAGATCGGCTGCGCCCACTGCACGTCCTTCTTCTTCTTGCTGGTGATGAGGGTCAGGTCCGACGGGTCGTAGACGTCCGTGTTGTGGGTCAGCGGGGTCGTCATCAGGTACTGGGCGTCGGTGTTCTTCAGGAATTCGCCGACCAGCTGGATGTTGCGGATGTCCAGGTGGGCGAAGGGTTCGTCGATGAACACGAAGCCGCCCGAGCCTTCTTCCGACTTGAGCAGGCCGATGAGGAGAACCAGCGACTTCATCACCTGCTGGCCGCCGGACGCTTCGCCGTCGTTCATGCCGATCTGGCCCTTGCCGTCGAACTTGAAGCGCACGTGCAGGCCGGCCTGGGCCAGCTGCAGGTCGTCGTTCTCCAGGCGCACCGGGTCGACCGTGACTTCGATGTTGGCCAGTTCGCCCAGCTCGCGGATGTTCTTCGAGTAGGTCTTGATGGTGTAGCGCAGGCGCTCGATGTAGGCGCCGCGCGCGTTGTCGGTGGCCTCGATCGCGCGGTTGTTCTGGTAACGCCGCTCCTCGGTCTCGTTCTGGCGGTTCGACAGCTGGTCGTTCAGGCGCTGGTACTGGTCGATCACGGTCGGGTCGTGTTCCCAGTCGCTGCGCGCCAGCGTCTGGTCGAGCGAGCCCACGCGCAGCTTGACCTGGTGCGCGTTCTGGTGCGCGGCCACCAGCGCGGCGCGGCGGGCCAGGCTCTTCCAGGCCTTCGGCACGTGGCGCCAGTTGCGGCGCAGCTCCAGCAGCGCACGCGCATGCTCGCTGCGCTGGTCGATCTGGCGGCGGTGGTTCAGGCGCATGCCGGCTTCGGCTTCGGACAGCGCCATGCGCGCGTTCTGCCAGACGGTGTCGGCGCGGGTGCGGGTGACGGTCGCGTTCTTGGTCAGCACCTGCAGCTCGCCCAGGCGCGCGCCGACTTCCAGGCGCTCGGCCTTGAGCGGCTCGATCGAACGCGTCGCTTCCTCGAATTCGGCCTGGCGCGCGCTCAGTTCCTTGACCGCGTCGACGCCGGCGATGCGCACGCGCAGGGACGACACCTCGGTCGCGAGCTTGCTGATGGCGAGCGTCAGCGTATCTTCCTGGGCTTCCAGCGCCGGCAGCGACTTCTGGATCGCTTCCAGGCGCTGGGTCTTGCCTGCCGCGCCGAAGCGGTAGCGCGAAGGCTCGACGAACAGCGAGCGCCCGCCGCGGCGTTCGCGGTGATACGCGTCCGGCGTGATCCACTCGTCGGCATCGCTCTTGAAGCCGGCGTCGACCGACTCCACGCGCTCGATGCGCTCGAGCTGGTCGATCAGCCAGGACGGCGCCTTCGAGCTGAAACGCACCACGGACAGCAGGGTGTCGTCCTTGACCACCGGCGCGCTGACGCAGTCCGGCACGATGAAGTGGCGGTAGCGTTCCTGTTCGGCCAGTTTATAGGCCGCCGGCGCGTCCTTGGCGCTTTCCAGCAGCACCACCGAGGCATAGCCGCCCAGCACGCCCTCGACCGCGCCCTGCCATTTCGGGTCGGTCACTTCGACGATATCGGACAGCATCGCATGCGGGATGTTCGCATCGCGCAGGGCGCGGCGCATCTGGCGCTGGGCTTCCGGCTCCGGCATCGTGCTCTTGCCCTGCAGGGCCGAGATGGTCGACATCGCCTCCGCGATCCTTGCCCCCAGGTTGTCGCGCTCGGTCTTCTTCTTGGCGAGCTGCGCCTCTTTCGCCTCGAGCTGGGCGGACACTTCGGCGATGTCGGCGCCGGCATCCGCGGCCAGCTTCTGCAGGCGTTCCTTCTGCTCCAGCAGGCTTTCGAGGGGCTTGAGCTTGCGGTTGACTTCCGTCAGGCGGCCGGCCAGCGTGTTCGCTTCCTGCTCCAGCTGGACTTCCTGCTGCTGGGCTTCGGTCAGCGCGCGCTGCTGGGCCGCCAGCGCGTGGCGCTTCTCGGCCAGCTGGCTGTCGGCCTGCACCAGCGGCTTCTTCGCCTCGCGCAGCGCGCGGCTGGTTTGCGCCGCCTTCTCGCGCGCCTCGTGGTATTCGAGGCTGGGCAGCGCCTCTTCCAGCAGGGCCTGGCGTTCCTTGTTCAGGTCTTCCCACTGGTGGTAGTTGGCCACGCGCAGGCGCAGGCCCTCGAGGTTGATGCGTGAGGTTTCCAGCTCGGCCTCGAAGCGCTTCAGTTCCGATTCGGTGTCGCGCTGGTGGCGCTTGGCTTCGTCGTAGGCGTCCAGCACTTCCTTGTCGCCGAACACCTGGAACACCAGGTCCAGCAACTGGCGCGGCGAGTATTCGCACAGCTTGTCGGTCTCGCCCTGCTCCAGCGCCAGCACCTTCGACATCGCCGGCGACAGGCCGGCCGAGGCCAGGCGTTTCCGGTAGTTTTCCACGCCCAGCCAGTCGGTGGCTTCGGTGACTTCCTCGATATCGATATTCCCCGGCCGCATCAGGTACTGGCGCTTCCAGTCGCCGCCGTTCTTCTGCACCTGGCAGAACAGCGTGACTTCGTCGTCGCTGAAGAAGCCGCTGTGGCGGAACGGGCGGTTCGACAGCTGGCGCCCGGACGGCTTGTTGTCGACCACGGCGCGGATCCAGGCACTTTGCTGGCCCGAGTGGCGCGCATAGTGTTTATAGGTGCGGCCCATCGAGCAATCCAGGCCGAACAGAGTGCGCAGCGCGTCGAGCAGCGTGGTCTTTCCGGAACCGTTCTGGCCGGCGATGGTGATGATCTTGGCGTCGAGTGGAATGTTCTTGATCCGCTGCCAGTAGTCCCAGTGGACCAGCTCGAGAGATTTAATGTGGAACATGCGCTTTACTCCTGGGGTTCGGCCGCTACCGGCTCGGCGTCGTTGGCAGCTTCGTTGGCCGCTTCGCTGACCACGCGGCGCACCGCCGCCAGCGGGGCGCGCTTGAACACCTCGGCCAGGGCGCCGTTGATGATGCGCTCCTTCAGCAGGTCGGTGTCCATCAGCAGGTCGAGCAGCGGGCCTTCCAGGACCACGTCGCCGCGGCGTTCGATGAAGCCGAGCTTCGAGAGCAGGCCCAGGTTCATGTCCATGCGGGTCTTCTTGCCCAGCTTGTCGCCGAAGTCGGCCAGCAGCGCGGTGTAGGAGATGCCGATCGAGGTGTCCTCGGCGCGCGGGATCGGGTTGTCCTTGTCGAACATGTCCGACTGGTCGACGTCGATCGCCTGGTGGGTTTCCTGGCGCTGGCGCTTGGGCAGGATGATCTGCGCCCACAGCACCACCAGCAGGGCCACGCCGTCGCGGGTCAGGCCGAAGTTGTTGTTCTGCCAGATGTCCCTGGCGCCGAAGATCTTCGGTTCGACGTTGCGGTGCAGCGCCAGCGTGACGTGGTCGGCGTACACGTTGTCGATCAGCTTCAGGCCGGATTCCAGCAGGCGCTTGTCGATCTCGGCGCGGAAGGTGTCGTCGGACAGCGCGCGCTTGACCATCTTGTCGTCGCGGCGCAGGGTCTGGTGCGTGAGCAGCCGCGCAATCAGGATCTGTGCATCATCATTCATCTTTGCTGTCCAAATCTAAATTCACTGAAAGGGTTGCGCGCGACATCGCCGCCACGTGCGGGTCGTCCAGCGGCACCATCTCGTCCTCGGAGCTGAAGCGCACCGGCAGGCGCGCCAGTTCGGCCGTCGGGCCCTGCAGGCTGGCCTCGGCCGGATCGCCCAGCAGCGGCAGCAGCGAGGCGCGGTAGGACGCCACCGCGAAGCTGGCCGGCAGCAGCGAGTCCTGGATCGCCACGCTCCTGGGCGCACCTTCGGCCATCACCGGGAAGTTGTCCAGGTTGGCAAAATCGGCCAGGCGCTTGATCCAGTCGTCCAGCTCCGCCTGCATCGCCGGGTTGTCGTTGATGGTCGTCGGCGCATCCTCGCCGCTCGGCAGGCCGCCCGGGGCGACGTTCACGGCGCGCTCGGCCAGCAGTTCGGTCTCGGCAACGTCGATCATCTCGGCCGGCGTGACGAACAGCGGCAGCACCGGACGCTCGATCGCGCCCTCGGCCAGGCTGGCCAGGTCTTCGTGCGCCAGCAGCCAGCGCTTGATGTCGGTGGTCGACAGGCCGGACTGGCCCAGGTGCACGCGCTGGCGCTCGATCTGGTTCAGGGCGCGCGAGAACATGCCCTGCATGTTCAGCAGCGAGGACTGGGCGCGCCCGATCGCCTGCGCCGCCTTGTGGGTGGCCGCGTCGGCCTGCTCGCTCGACGTGATCGCGCGCAGGATCGCCGAGCCCTTCTCGACCCAGTCGCAGGCCATGTGCCACTTGGCCTGCGAGGCGCGCAGGCGGAATTCGGAACCCGAGGCGATGGCGTCGCGGAATTCCTCGTGCAGTTCGAGCAGGCGGCCCAGCAGGTGCTTGAGCTGGTCGACGGTCACGCCGCCCACCGCCTGGGCCCCGGCCACCTGCGACAGCAGGAAGCCCATCTCGGCCTCGTCTTCCTCGGGGCGGCCGAGCGCCAGCAGGGTATCGAGCGCGGCCAGCACGTTGCGCGCCAGCGGCGTGATGCGGTACACGGCCGCCGGGTTATCCCAGGCCAGCAGGCCGTGCGAACGCAGGCGGCCCAGCACCGTCTCCAGGCTTTCCGGGATCAGGTAGGCGAACTTCTGGTTGATGTCGGCGCGCGAGAAGGCCGAATCATCGGTATCGCCCGCCAGCTCGCGCAGCACCAGCAGGCGCACGATCACGCCGTCCTGGCCGCCGTGAAACAGCGCCGTGAACGCCTGCAGCATCGGCTGGGCGCGCTTGAGGTGATAGACCTGCTCGATCTCGTCCGGGGCCACTCCCTCCTGGAAGTGGGCCTGCAAGGGATCGATGTCGTCCGGTGCTATCGAATGGAGGTCGGCGGCGGCGGCGCCTGCCAGGTTGTCGATCATCGTAAGACTTACCAGTTGCCAATTGCTTATGGCGCGCAGCGGCCAGAGCGGCGCGGGGGGCGTCAGTATATCAGTTAAGTCGGGTAGTTAAGACCAGGCAACTAATAAGGACTCGCCAATATGCAACGGATGACGGGTAGGGCTTGACTTGCCAACAGTGCAATTTTTCCGGGTCCGCAAATGACGAACTCAGCCGCGCGCCGGCCCTCCCCCGGCCGCAAGATAATGACTATGATGATATTTATTGAAGGAGGAGTGCCATGCAAAAGCCACTTGCGAACGCGGTCCTGCCCTTGGCCCTGGCGCTGGCCCTGGCCGCCGGCCTGGCCCCGGCCGCCCACGCCGCGCTGGGCCAGCCGAAAGAGCAGAACGGCGTCACCTACATCAGCGGCGGCGTCGGAATGGACGAGCAGAACGCAATGCGTGCCCTGCGCGCCGATTACAACCTGCAGCTGACCTTCGCCACCAAGCAGACCGGCGCCTACCGCTCCGACGTCCAGCTCGACATTGCAGATGCCAGGGGCGCCAGCGTGCTAAGCGTGGCCAACACCGGCCCCCTGTTCTACGCCAAGCTGCCGCCGGGCACTTACCGGATCAGCGCGGCGGCCGAGGGCAAGACCTTCAAGCGCACGGTCAGGCTGGGAAATGCGCCGAAGGAGATGATCTTGCACTGGGAGAATGATTCGCCGGACGATCCGGGGGTGCAGGACTGAGTCGCCAGCTCGTCGTTCCCGCGCAGGCGGGAATCCAAGTTTGCAGGCGTTCCGTTAGCTCAAGCAGAACCTGGATTCCCGCCTTCGCGGGAATGACGATTAACGGCGCGTGATCTTTTCCAGCGTCTGCTCGACATAATCCCGCTCGTTGTCGACGAAGCGCAGCTTGACCGGATACCACTCCAGCGACGGCGCCAGCCAGATGTCGAGGGTCTGGTCCTTCGAACCCGGCGGCGGTTCGCGCAGCACGTGGATGGTGTCGACCGTGCCGATGGCGGCGCCGGCCTGCACCTTTTCGCGACCGATCACGCGGAAGGTCCACGGGTCGGCGTCGTGCGGGCCGACCACGAAAAAGTCCCACGTCGAGCCCGGCTTGAACTTGTCCTTGGCCGCGCGTGCCACCCCGATCAGCTGCCACGAGATCGACACCCGGTCCTGCTCGCCGCCCTTGATCGGGTAGGTCTGCTTGCCGTCGCTGAAGCTGATGCTCTTGGCCTCGCGGTCGAAGGTCGCCGTGACCGGGTCCTTGCGGAAGCGCTTGTCGTAGTACTCCACCGGCGCGAGGCCGAAGCTGTCGATCGTGCCCTGGCTGCGGTTTTCGGTCAGCTTGCCCAGCATGGCGACGCGCGAATCGGTGTTGATCGTGTACTTGCCGTCGCCCTGGCGCCAGACCAGGCTGGCTTCGCCGTTCAGGGTGAAGCCGCGCTGGCGCGCACTGATCGAGTACGCCAGGTCGGCCGAGGGCGGCAGCTTGAAGGGGCGCAGCTGCGCCGGATGATCGTCCGCCGCGCCCGCATCGCGCAGCGCCATCGTCGCCGCCAGCAGTGTGCCCAGGCCCGCGAGGCCGGCCAGTTTCCAGATCTTGTTCATGTCAGCTTCCTGAATTCTTCATCACGATATTGTTCACGGTCTGGGTCGTCACCGCCCCGCTCGCTTCAAGGTTACGGATCTGCACGGGCACCCAGCCGTAGTCGGGCGCCAGCCACAGGTCCAGGCGCGAGTTGTACGAACCCGGCTTGGGAGGACGCGCCAGGTGCCAGGTGGCGATCTTGCCCATGCGCGTGTCGAGCTGTTCCTGGCCGAGCACCTTGAAGCTGAAAACGCTGGCGTCGCGGTCTTCGCCGACAAGGATGTCGATATTTCCCGACAATTGCTGCGGATCGCCGCGCGCGATCGCCGTCAACTGCAGCGGCACGCTGGCCTTGTCCTGGGCGCCCCACACCAGCGGGTAATTCGCTTCCGACGCCGAAAAGCTGAGCCTGCCGTCCTTGCGGTTGAAGTGGGTGGCCGTCATCGACCGGCCGCGCCGCTTTTCCGTCATCAGGCTCGGCATGAAGCCTTCCTCGCCGACCGTGCCCTCGCTGGTCAGCGCCACCAGGTTCACGTGGGCAAACACGACCGTGATGCCGGCCTCGACGCGGATCTTGTACGAGGTCGGCGTGAGCGTCCACGACAGCAGGGCATCGCCGCTCCAGCGCGTGCCGTTCGGATCCGTGCGCGCGACGTCGAGCGTGATGTCGGCCGGGGGCGGCAGGTCGACCTTGTAGCGGCGCGCTTCGGGCGCGGGCCTGGCCGCAGGTTCCGCGGCCGGCTGCGCCGGCGCGCCGGCCCGGGACGATTGTACGTCGGCGGCGGCGAGGGCGGCGCCCCCCTGCCCGGCGGCACCGGCAGCCGGCGCAGCATCGGGCACGGCGGCGGGCGCCGCATCGGGCGCGCCGGCCTGCGCACCGTCGGCGGGGGCGGTGGCGGTGGCCGGGGCCGTGTCGGTGTCGGCCTGCGCCACCTCCACCGGTTCGAGCGGCAACTGCGGCAGCGGCGGCGGCGCGAGCGCCGGCTGTGGCGGCACCGGCTGCGCCTGCGGCGGCGGGGTGTATGGCATGTCGATCAGCTCGGCCGCCATCGGCGGCGCCTCGCGCTGCCCCACCTCGCCGCGCGGCCGTCCGAGCTGGCTGCTGAACCAGTCCAGCACCAGCAGGTGCAGCAGGACCGTGGCCGTTCCCAGCACGATTTTCCGGCGGCGGCGGTTCGAAGCGATAGCGAGGCTCATCCGCCTAGTGTAACGTCTATGAGCGGCATGGCTAATCTGTTACGCTAAGCGGGACCACAAACGGAGACTCCAACCATGCTGAAACCACCTGCCACCAACATACCCGGGATGACGGATACGCTGGACTTCGTCAAGAACCTGTGGGGTTCGATGAACCTTCCCGGCACGAACATGTCCGGCATGAGCGCCCCCCCGCTCTCGGCCGAAGACCTCGACAAGCGGATCGCCGATCTGAAAGCCGTCGAATCCTGGCTGAACATGAACGTCACCATGCTGCGCGGGACGATCCAGACCATGGAAGTCCAGCGCGCCACCCTGGCCACCCTGAAATCGATGGGCGCCTCGATGGCCGAGGCGATGCGCCAGTCCGGCGTGAGCACCGAAAAAATAGCCGGCATGCCCTTCGGCCCCTTCTTCGGCCAGCCGGCGGCGGGCGCGGCTGCCGGCGGCGGCGGTGGCACGGCCCAGCCGGGTGCCGCGCCGGGGCAAGACCCCGCGGCCGGTGCCGCGGCGGCGGCGATGCCGGCCGCGCTGGCTTGGTGGAATATGCTTCAGCAACAGTTCACGCAGGCAGTAGCGACGGCGATGGCGCCGGCCGATGGGGCGGCCAAGACGGAGCCGCAGGGCGATGCGCAGGCACCGCACACGGCGCCGGAGCCGGGCGCCGCGCCGAACGGCAATGGCCGGGCGCGCGGCGGCAAGCCGAAGGCGGACAAGGCGTAATGTGGGGTGGGCACGTTGTGCCCACCCTACGCCGCCGGCCGCAGCTGCGCCAGCTGTTCGATCAGCTGCGCAAAGCGCTGCTGGCCCGGCAGCAGGCGATCGACGTGGTGCAGCACCTCACAGGCCTCGGCGTGTAAACACTCGTCGTGGCCGTGCTGCTGCATGTGCGACACCATGATCTGGGCCGTGTTGAACAGGATGCGCTGGTTGTTCGGCACCGCCTTTCTCGCATTGCGCATCCACTCCAGCGCCTCGGTCAGCTTGCCGGTCTTCCACAGCAGCACGCCCTGGTTCATCAGGTCCGCCGCTTCCTTCTTCGAGGAGCGGATCAGGTCTTGGCCCTCGTCTTTCAAACGCGCCTTGTCGAAGATCGCCTGCACCTCGTCCAGCAGCAGCGGGTTGTCGTGGTTGTTGCGGATCACGTAGCACAGCAGTTCGACCGGCGCTTCCTTCACCCCCACCGCGAACAGCAGGGTCGCCAGCTCCAGGCAGGTGGCGGTGTCCGGGCGCTCGGGCGTCAGCTTCAGCATCGCTTCCAGCTCGTCGCCGGCCTTGCGCGCGCGCCGGTAGTCGCCGCTCTCGTGATAGACCAGGCCCTCGGTGATCTTGGCGCGCAGCGGCAGGTCCGGGTGCGCGTGGCCGAACTCGCGCTGGGCCGCCGCCAGCTGCTGCAGCGCTTCCTTCGGATCGTTCTTCTGGCCGCACACGCGCGCCAGCCCGAGATAGGCGTCCGGCGTCTTCATGATCGAGTACTCGCCGATCGCAATGCACTTGCGGAAGGCCTTCTCGGCGATCTGCACGTTTCCCAGCCTGAGCGCGAGATTCCCCAGGCTGCGCTGGCGCGGCACCGAATTCGGCGACAGTTTCGCGGCGCGTTCCAGGATCGCGCAGGCTTCCTCGAGCTTGCCCATGTTCTGGTAGGCGGCGGCCAGCTGGTCGTAGGCGTCGATGTAGTAGCGGTTTTCCGCGATCACGCCCTGGAAGATCTGGCGCGCCTGTTCGAATTCGCCGTTGGCCATGCGGATCTTGGCCAGGCCGGCGCGCGCCCACTGGTATTCGCGCTGTTCCAGCACCTGCTCGTAGACCTCGCGCGCCCTGGCCGGCTGGCCGCTTCTCTCCATCAGCCGGGCCTTCATGCGCAGCAGGTCGAGCTCATGCACCTTGTCGTTGTCGATCCGGGCGTCGCACAGCCTGGCCGCGCGCAGGTAATCCTTCTCTGCGCAGGCCTGGTCGATCATGCGGAACACCTGCTTCTTGTGCCATACGCGGTTCAGGCGCGTCAGCAGCACGCCTTCGGTGATCGGCTTGATCAGGTAGGCGTCCGGCTGGTGCTCGGCGGCGCCCATCACCGATTCCACGCTCTTCTCGGCCGATACCATCAGCCACACGGTGCTCGGATTGATCAGGTTGCGCACCCGCGCCTCTTCCAGCACCTGCTGGCCGTTCTTGCCCTCGCCCAGGTTGTAGTCGCACAGCACGACGTCGTAGCGGATGCGCGAGAGCAGGCCCATCGCCTCGCCGCCGCTTGATGCCTGGTCGATGTTCTTCGCGCCCAGGCTGCGCAGGCTTTCGCGCAGCAGCTGGCGCACGCCGACGAAATCGTCGATCACCAGGTAATTCTTGCCGGCCCAGTCGACCTGGTCGGCCGCGGCCACATTCATGGAAGCTGCAGGATGAAGCAGCCGCCGCCGTATGCGCCGCCGTTCTCCAGGCGCAGGCTGCCGCTGCGGCCGCGGTGGCGGTGCATCTTTGCGACTTCGCTGGAAAAATACAGGCCCAGGCCGACGCTGTTGGTCAGGAAGTTGATCCCGCCCGCCACCTCGCGCGTGGCGATCGCGCCCGCCTTCAGCAGCGCCGGCGGATAGCCGGGGCCGTTGTCCTCGATGCGCAGTTCGAGCCAGCCCTGGCGCTCGCGGATCGCCAGGCGTACGGTGTCGCAGGTGTAGTGGATGGCGTTGTTGATCGCATGCGAGAGCACGCCGACGACCAGGTCTTCGTCGAAGGGCCAGATCAGGTGCGGATCGTAGTCCAGCTCCAGCCTGATGCCGCGCGACTTGAGCAGCACGCGCTCGATCGCCACCACCTGGTCGACCAGCTGGCCCAGCTCGTGCGGCTGGAGGTCGAAAGGATACTCGGGCTTGCCGACCTGCTTGTACAGGGCCAGCAGCTGCATCAGGTTGTCGTTCAGGCGCTTGGTCTGGTACAGCATGTGCGCCATCTGCGCATAGGCCGGTTCCGTTTGCGGGGATGGAAGAGAGGAATGCGCGACCAGCAGGTGCTCCAGCGTGCCGGACAGGACGCTGATCGAGTTCTTCATGTCGTGCGCGGTCGATGCGAGAAACAGGAACAGGTCGTGGGGAGGCGGCGCGGGGTGCTGCA
Source organism: Massilia sp. LXY-6 (assembly GCF_051233485.1). Lineage (NCBI taxonomy): Bacteria > Pseudomonadati > Pseudomonadota > Betaproteobacteria > Burkholderiales > Oxalobacteraceae > Massilia > Massilia sp. LXY-6. The sequence continues at coordinate 196,152 of NZ_JBKFGF010000021.1, read as the reverse complement.
GGTCTGCCAGGAGCTCGTCCATCTCAACCTTTCAATAGTGAAATGTTGCCGGACGCCAATTGTACTTCAGTCAGTGAAATTGCTCATAGGAAATTAAATATCGGGTAGCTGCGGACCGCGGCTGCTGCGGCGTGCGCGCAACACGAAGCGGGCCGGGTCGAGCGCGTCGACCAGCGACGCTTCCAGCGGCAGCGGCTCGCCCTCCAGCTGGGCGGCGAGCAGTTCGGCGGCCCAGCCGGCCCAGATCAGCCCGCGCGAGGCATAGCCCAGCAGCGCGTACAGGCCGGGATGGCGCGGCACGTCGCGCAGGCGCTCGGTATTCCCGGCCGCATCGAAATCCGGCAGGCGGCCGACCAGCGGCAGGCGGTCGGGGGCGATGCAGCGGAAGCCGACGCGTCCCTCCAGCGGCGCCCCCTGCGCTGCCTGCGGATCGGACAGCAGGCCGCGCAGGCGCTGCAGGTTTTCCTCGTGGCTGGCGGGCGACAGCTCGGGATTGTCGTCGAGGTCGTAGGTGGCGCCGGCGCTGGCCACGCCGTGCGACGGCGGGGTCAGGTAGGCTTCGCGGCACAGCACCACCGGCAGCGCCGGCAGCATCTCCGCCGGCAGGTGGCTGACCTGGCCGCGCAGCGCGGTGAGCGGCAGCGGCGCGGCGTGCGGGACCTGCAGGGCGCCGGCGCCGTTGGCCAGGATCAGGGTGGGCGCGCGCGCCACCACGGCGCCGTGCTGGTCGCTGAGTTCCCAGTGCCCATCCTCGTAGCCGATGCGCACGCTGCCGGTGCCGAAGCGCTGCTGCAGGCGTCCGCCGCAGGCCGCCAGCATCGCCTCGCACACGCTGCCGGGCCGGGCCCAGCCGCCCTGGCGGAACAGCCAGCCGCCGTCCGGCGCGGGCAGGCCCAGCAGGGCTTCGGCCTGCGGCCGTTCGAGCCATTCGGCAAAGTCGGCGGGCAGCGCGCCGCTCGCCGCGATCGCGCGCTGCACCTCGGCGTGGCCGGGGTCGCGCGCCAGCTGCAGCACGCCGCAAGCCTCACCTTCGATGCTGCGGCCGGGGCCGATGCCGCCCAGGCGCTCCCAGTGGCGCAGCGCGTACAGGTAGGCGGCGCGGGTCAGGCGGGTCGGGATGTTGTCGTCGCGCGAGACCAGCGGCATGAAAATGCCGGCCCGGTTGCCGGACGCTTCCATGGCAGGACGCTCGTGGCGCTCGACCAGGGTCACGTCCCAGCCGCGCGCACACAGGCGCTCGCAGGCGGCGGAACCGGCGATGCCGGCGCCGAGCACGATGGCGCGGCGCTCCGGCACCGGCGGCGGCGGCTTTTGCGGCTTGCGGCTGGCGAAGCGCGCCTTTTGCTTGCCCGGTTCGGTACACGGTTCGAACACGAAACCCTGGGCTTCCAGCGCCGCCACCTGCTCCGGGCTCAAGCCCTGGCCCTGCAGCCATGCCTTGGGCGCGGCCACGCGCGCCAGCGCGCGCGCGAAGCCGGTGCCGGCGTCTTCCAGGCCGTGCAAGCGGAACAGGTCGACCCGCGCCGTCAGCTGGCCGAGGGCCTCCTCGAGCGGGGCGTTGATCAGGTCCAGCGTCACGCCGGGTTCGGCCTGAGGAATGCGGTGGAAGCCCGGCAGCAGGCAGTTGGGCTCCGGATGCGTGCAGCGGGCGATCAGGTGCAGGTGCGGCGAGCGGTGCGGATCGGTGCGCCAGACGTCGGCCAGCACATTGCACGCGCCGCCTTCACCGTAGCCGGCGTCGAACACCGTAAAGTGCGCCTGGCTGTGCCATGCGTCCCGGTAGTCCATGATCAGGTCCCGTATGCGTCCCGCGCTTGCGTGCGCCGGCGGCACAGGCAGCCACGGTCGTGGTCATCCACCATGCCGATGCCCTGCATGTAGGCATACACGATGGTCGAGCCGACGAACTTGAAACCCCGCTTGCCGAGGTCTTTCGAGATGCGGTCGGACAGCTCGGTGCGCGCCGGGCGCGCGCCATCCGGCCAGTCGTTGACGATCGGCCGGCGGTCGACGAAAGCCCACAGGTAGCGGTCCAGCGTCAGCCCTTCCGCGCGCATCGCCAGGTAGGCCCTGGCGTTGCCGACGGCGGCCGCGAGCTTCAGGCGGTTGCGCACGATGCCCGGATTGGCCAGCAGCTCGGCTAGCTTGGCGTCGCCGTAATGCGCGATCTTTTCCGCGTCCCAGCCGTCGAACGCGGCGCGGTAGTTGTCGCGCTTGTTCAGGATCGTCTCCCACGACAAGCCGGCCTGCGCCCCTTCGAGGTTCAGCATCTCGAACAGCGTGGTCTCGTCATGGCAGGGCACGCCCCACTCATGGTCGTGGTAGGCGACGTAGCGCGGATTGGCCATATTGGCCCAGGTGCAGCGGGTGGCGTTCATGGCCACAGTATAAACCTCGGCCCCGGTGTCTCCTAATGTCTACATTGAAAGACATAATTCCAACAAAAATGTAGATTTGCCAACTGCAAAGCTTTAGGCTGTAGGACCTCTCCTACTAGGCGTCTTTTGGGCATGGAAATCCGCAAGGCCTACCTCCGGCGCAGCGTGGAACGGGCGCGCCTGCAACAGCGCGTGGCCGTGACGATCATGCTCGTCGGCGCGGCCTGCGCGGCGTTCCTGCTGCAACCGCAAGCGCTGCGCCCGGACCGGGATGCCGCGCAGGCCGCCACGCGGGCCACGCCAATGCCGGCCGCGCCGGAGCGATCGCGCGTCGGCGCGCAGGATGCTCCCGCGGCGGCGCGGCGCGTCTATCCGTATTCGATCGTGCCCGGCGGCGTGACCGACCGCATGGAGCTGGCCCGCGCCGTCATGGCCGACAAGGTGGTGGCCGCGCATTACGCCGGGTTCGCGGTCGACAAGGCCAGCCTGCGCAGCGTCGCCGCGGCGCGCGCCGTGTACGTGTCGTACCGCAAGGGCGAGCGGGTGTACTGGACCGCGCACACGGTGACGCTGGCCGAAGGCGAGTCCGTGCTGTCCGACGGCCGGAACGACATCCGCGCGCGCTGCGGCAACCGCATTTCCGACACGCCCCAGCTCCCGGTCGAGGCCACCGGCCCGGACGAGCGCGAACTCGACACTCCGCTCGAGCAAGCCCGCAACGGCGGCGAGGGCGCACTGCGCAAGGTCGCCTTCGCCCTCGGCGAACAGGACGAGGGCCGGCAGTTTGCGCTGCCGTCCTTCCCCAACGGGGCTGGACTGCTGGCCGCCGCCCAGCCGCAGGCCGGCCCCGGCCAGTCACGCCTCGACAGCCTGTTCGACGCCGAGCGCAGGCAGGCGCTGCTCGCCAGCCTGGCAGGCTCGCCTTACCAGCTGGGCACGCGCACGACGGGCAGCGGCGGGACCAAGGTCGGCGCGACGGGCACGCCCGGCGCAACGGTTGCCGGCGGCGGTGGCACTGATGGCCCTGGCGGCACGGATGGCACGGATGGCACGGATGGCACTGGCAGCACCGGCGGCATTGGCGGCACCGGCAGCACCGAGGGCGCGCCGGCCAAGGACGCCGGCAACGGCGGCAACGGCGACACGGCGCCGAACGCCACCGGCGGCCCCGGCAAGCCTGGCACCCCTGCCAGCCAAGGCCCGGGCAGCAAGCCCGGCGGCGATACCGGCAAGCCGCCGGCGCCGGACCTGCGCACCGGTCTCCCCAGCGGCGAGATCCCGGCCAAGCCGCTCGACCTGCCCGAGCCGGACGGCCTGTGGCTGAGCTGTACGGCGGCCGCCGCCCTGCTGCTGCAGCGCCGCCTGCGGCGCAACATCATCAGCGGATGAGTGCCTGCGCCAGGCGCGCCACGCCGGCGCGGATCTGCTCCGGCGTGAAGGCCGAAAAGCCCAGCAGCAGGCCGGGCGGCATCGCGCAATCGGGGCCGGCGCCGGGGTTCGTGTAGTACGACAGCGTGCGCACGTCGACCCCGGCCGCGGCGGCGCGCGCGGCGGCATCAAGCTCGCCGAGTCCATTTGTGACTCCCACGCACACATCCAGGCCGGCGTCGGACGGGCCGCAGGCAAGCACCCCATCCAGGCGCTGCCGCAGCGCCTCCAGCAGCGCGACCCGCCGTTCGCCGTAGGCGTCGCGGGTGCGCCGGATGTGGCGCGCGAAGTGGCCTTCCTGGATGAAGTCGGCCAGCACCGCCTGCGGCACGATCGGGCTGTGGCGGTCGACCACGGCCTTGGCGCGCGCCAGCGGCTCGGCCAGGCCCGGCGGCGCCACGATATAGCCCAGGCGCAGGCCCGGAAACAGTACCTTCGACAGGGTGCCGACGTAGATCACGCAGCCCGTACAGATCCGCGCGCCCGCCACCGCGAACGGCGCCAGCGCGCCCTGGTAGCCCGGCGACTCCAGCCACACGCCCTCGCCCGGCGCCAGCAGCAGCTGGGCCAGCAGGTACAGGGCCTGCTGCGCGCCGGCGGTGACGACGATCTGCTCCGGCACGCAACGCACCCCGCGCGACGCCTTCAGGTAGGCACACAGCAGTTCGCGCAGCGGCGCATGGCCGGCCGCGCCGCCGTAGCCGAGCGGGACTTCGCGGCGGCGCCAGTGGCGCGCTTCGAGCTTGCGCCAGACCTCGAACGGGAACAGGTCCAGGCCCGGCATGCTGATGCGGAAGGTGCGCAGCGGGCCGTCGTGGTGGCGCACGCGTGCCATCGTCCCCGCCAGCGCTTCGCCGCGCGCGGACAGCGGGCGCACCAGCGGCGCGGCGGACTCCTCCCGCACTACCCTGCTTACCGCGGCCGGCAGCGAGGCGCTGACGAAGCTGCCCTTCCCCACCGTGCCCTCCAGGTAGCCCTCGGCCATCAGCTGCTCGTAGGCCGCCAGCACGGTCTGGCGCGAGACTTTCAATAGCCGGCCCAGCTCGCGCGTGGCCGGCAGCCGCGCGCACGCGCCGATGTCGCCCGCCAGGATGGCTTCCTTCATCCGCAGGTACAGCTGGCGGAACAGCGGCGTGGCGGCGCTACGGTCGAGCGGGACGGCGGCGAGGATCTCGTGGACGTGCATGGGCTGGCGAAAATTGGTACGCCCATCTTCGTCCTTATTGGCTGTTTCGGCAAGCCACTTCCGAGCCTATGATGGGGCCATGAAAACATTCGACGCCAGCCTGGCCTGGGAACGCGGCACCCAGCCCTTCGGCGACCAACGCTACAGCCGCGCGCATACCTGGCAGTTCGACGGCGGCCTGTCGGTGCCGGCCTCGTCCTCGCCATTGTCGGTGCCGCTGCCGATGTCCGATCCGGCTGCCGTCGATCCGGAGGAAGCCCTGGTCGCGGCCGCGAGCAGCTGCCACATGCTGTTCTTCCTGTCGCTGGCGGCGGCGCGCGGCCTGGTGGTCGACAGCTACCGCGACCATGCCAGCGGCTTCCTCGACCTTGATGACCACGGCCGGCCGGCGATCGTGCGGATCGTGCTGCGCCCGCGCATCGCGTTCGCCGGCGGCCGGCCGGATGCCGCGGTGCTGACCGCCCTGCACCACGAAGCCCACGCGCGCTGCTACATCGCCAGCTCCTTGCGTGGCGAAGTCACGGTCGAGGAGGAAGGCTGATGTACGTCCCCGCGCATTTTTCCGAGGAGCGCATCGAGGTCCTGCACGGCCTGGTCGAACGTCATCCGCTGGGCGCCCTGGTGCGCCTGGACGGCGACGGGCTGGCCGCCAACCACCTCCCCTTCGAACTGGTGCCGGCATCCGCCGAGGCGCCGTACGGCATCCTGCGTGCCCACGTGGCGCGCGCCAATCCGCTGTGGCAGCAGGACGGCGCAGCGGTGCTGGCGCTGTTCCAGGGCCCGTCCGCCTACGTCTCGCCCGAACTCTACGACCTGCAGGCCGTCGAAGGGCGCGCGGTGCCGACCTGGAACTACGCGGTGGTGCACGCGCACGGGCGCCTGCGCACGGTCGACGACGCCGGATGGCTGCTGGCCCACATGCGCCGGATGACGCGCAGGCAGGAGGAGGCGCATGGCCACGGCTGGAGCGTCGACGCCGCGCCGCGCGACTACGTCGACAAGCTGGTACGGGCCACGGTCGGCATCGAGATCGCCATCGAACGCCTGCAAGGCAAGTGGAAGACAAGCCAGAACCGCAGCGAGGCCGAGCGCACGCGCATCGCCGATGCAAGCGGCATGACGGCGTGTTTACATGCCCGCCTCGGGCCCCAACCCGGGCCTCGGTGATTGCAATCTTTTACTGGACATGGCCTCAAATTGCGGCGCACAATGGGAATGCTTTTTTATTACACGATCGCAATTTCCATTTAACAGAGTTCCTTTCTGCCGCCACGGCAAGGGGAGGAAGTCATGTCTCTACAAACTCGCAATCACGTCCATGTCAACGGCAAGGGCGCTGCCACGATGGTGTTCATCCACGGTTTCGGCTGCGACCAGACCATGTGGCGCGCCCTGGCCCCGGCCTATGAGGAGCGCTTCCGCGTCGTCACCTACGACCTGACCGGCTGCGGCCAGTCGGACCTGGCGGCCTACGACCGCATCAAATACGGCACCCTGCACGGCCACGCCGCCGACCTGCTCGAGATCCTCGATGTCGTCTCGCCCGGACCGGTCGTCGTCGTCGGGCACTCGGTCGGCGCCACCATCGGCATGCTGGCCGCGATCGCGCAACCGCAGCGCTTCAAGGCCCAGGTCATGGTCGGCCCCTCGCCCTGCTACATCAACGATGAAGAGGTCGGCTACGTCGGCGGCTTCAACCGCGAAGACATCGACGGACTGCTCGACACCATGGAGACGGACTACTTCGGCTGGTCGCGCAGCGTGGCGCCGATGATCATGGGCGCGCCGAACCAGCCGCTGCTGCGTGAAGAACTCACCGACCGCTTCTGCCGCAACGATCCTGGCATCGCCCGCCATTTTGCGCGCGTGACCTTCCTGTCGGACCACCGCGCCGACGTCCCGCGCTCGCCGGCGCCGGCCCTGATCCTGCAGTGCAGCGACGACCTGATCGCGCCGCGCGAGGTCGGCGCCTGGCTGGAGCGCCACCTGCCGGCCAGCACGCTGCGCACGATCCACAACGTCGGCCATTGCCCGCACCTGAGCGCGCCTACCGAATCCTCGCGCGCCATCGACGCCTTCCTCGCGCAAGCCCTGCGCTGACCGACGTGGACGCCAACCTGCCCGGCGCCGACGCCCTGTTCGAACAGGCCGCCTGCGGCCTGCTGCTGACCGATGCGGAGGGCCTGATCCTGCGCGCCAACGCCACCGTGCGCGCCTGGCTCGGCTACGAGGAAGCGGAACTGGTGGGCAAGCTGCGCATGCCCGACCTGCTGCCGATGGGCGCACGCCTGTTCCACACCACCCACTGCCTGCCATTGCTGCAGGACCAGGGTGCGGTGACGGAGGTCCGGATCGACCTGTGCAACCGGCGCGCGGAATGCCTGCCGGTGCTGGTCAACATCGTGCGCGCCTGCCAGGACGACCGGGTGGTCGACCACTGGGCCCTGTTCCAGTCGGTCGACCGCCAGGCCTACGAACGCGAACTGCTGGAGGCGCGCCGCACGGCCGAGGCGGCGCTGGAAGCGCACCAGCGCGCGGAGGCCCGGCTGCGGTTCCTGAACGCCCAGCTGTCGGCGGCGGACCGCCGCAAGGACGAATTCCTGGCGACCCTGTCGCACGAACTGCGCAACCCGCTGGCGCCGATGCGCAACGCGCTCGACATCCTGCGCCTGGGCGGACGCCAGGGCAGCGACGAGCGCCTGCTGCAAGCCTTCGACCGCCAGCTGGGCCACCTGACCCGCCTGGTCGACGACCTGATGGAAGTCTCGCGCATCACCCAGGGCCGGATGCAGCTGCGCCGCGCTCCGGTCGAGCTGGGGCCGCTCGCACAGGGCGCGGCCCAGGACCTGGCCGCGGCCATGTGCGCCGCCCACCATACGCTGCGCCTGGACATCACGGCGGCGCCGCTGCTGGTCGACGGCGACGCCACCCGGCTGTCGCAGGTGGTCGTCAACCTGCTGACCAACGCCATCAAGTACACGCCGGACGGCGGCACCATCGAGCTGCGCCTGGCCGCCGCGGCCGGCTTTGCCGAGCTGCGCGTGCGCGATTCCGGGATCGGCATTCCAGCCGCCGCCCTGGAGAGCGTCTTCAACATGTTCTCGCAGCTGGAACCGGCCCTGGACCGGGCCAGGGGCGGCCTCGGGATCGGCCTGGCGCTGGTGCGCGGCATCGTCGAACTGCACGGCGGCAGCATCCATGCCGCCAGCGCGGGGCCGGGCCTGGGCAGCGAATTCACGGTGCGCCTGCCGCTGCTGGTGGAGGCAGCGCGCGGATGCGATGCGCCCGCGGGGCAGGCTTCACGGCCCGGAGCGGAAGGGGCCGCGGAAGGGATGCGGGTGCTGGTGGTCGACGACAACCCCGATGCCGCCGAAGCGCTGGCGCTGGCGCTCGGGATCTACGGCTGCGACACCCGGATGGCACACACGGCCCAGTCGGCGCTCGCGATCGCGCCGGCATTCGGGCCCGACGCGGTATTGCTCGACATCGGCCTGCCCGACCTGAACGGCTACGAACTGGCACGCCGCCTGCGCGCCCTGCCCGGCGGCGCCGGTCTGACGCTGATCGCCACCACCGGCTGGGGCCAGGACCAGGACCGCCAGCGCTCGCTCGAGGCGGGCTGCGATCATCACTTGACCAAGCCGGTCGATGTGGAGCAGTTGAGGGAGTTGTTGATGCAGAAGAGCTGTGTGTAGACGTCGTCCCCGCGCAGGCGGGGATCCAAGTGTGCGCGGGGGCGACGCTTAACGCTGACGAATCCGCTTACTTGCCCGCAGTCGTCCCCGACTTCGGCGCCGGCATCTGCTGCGCCGACTTCAGGTGCTGTGCCACCACCGGCTCGGTCTTGTCGACCAGTGCCTTCACTTCCGGATCCTTGGCCTTTTTCTGGTCGGCCATCAGCTTGGCGTGGACGGTCTTGTGGTCCTGCACGCCGGCCTGCTTCATGTAAGCCTTATCGAAATCGGTGCCGCTCATCTTCTCGAGCTTGGCGGCCATGGCCTTGTGCTTGGCATCCGGTTCGGCCGGCAGGGTCACGCCGCGGGCCTGGGCCAGGGTCTGCACTTCCTTCAGGTTGGCGCTATGGTCGTCGATCATCTGCTGGCCGAAGGCTTTCACTTCGCTGCTCTGGCCCTTGCTCTGGGCCAGCTTGCCGCCTTCGACTTCCGCCATGTCGGCCATCGCGATGTCCTTCAGGATCTTCTGGTCGCCGCTGCTCAGCTTGGCGCCAGACGCCGCCGTACCGGCCGCGGTGCCCGCTGCGCTCTGGCCCGCTGCGCTGCCGCCCGTGGCGCTCGTGCCCGACGAGTGCATGCCGCTGCTGCCCTTCTTGTTCATCTGGTTGGTCCGGTTTTCCATGCCGGTGCTGTTGGTGTTGTCCATCGTCCCTTCCTTGGTCGTCTTGCCGGCCATGTTCGGGTTGGTGCTGCTGGTGCCGGTCTGCGACGGGCTGGAGCCGGTCGTCGTCTGGGCCTGCACGCCGACGGCGCTGAACATTGCTGCCACTGCCGACACGGCCAGCAGCCCTTTCAAGGTTTTATTCTTCTGCATGTCAATCTCCTGATCTTTATGTGAAAGTTCGCGGTAAATTCCGTGTTCAAATGACAACGGTCGCACCAGTGTATCGCCGCGCTTTCCTGTACAGCGCGCGTTAGCCAATAGGAAATTTTCCATAAAAAAAGCGGCCCCGCAGGACCGCTTTCCAGGCGTGCGAGGCCGCTCAGCGGAAACTGAGCGTGGCCGTCAGGTCGCCCGGCGGACGCGCGCCGCGCGCGGCAAAGGCGGCGTTGCGGGCAGCCAGGCCTTCCAGCAGCGGCAGGTCGTGCAGGCGGGTGATGAAGCGCAGGATGGACGTCGTGTCGTAGAAGTTGTGGTCGACCGCGCCCTTCTTCGCGAACGGCGAGACCACGATCGCGGGAATGCGCGAGCCCGGCCCCCAGCGGTCGCCCTCGGGCGGCGCCACGTGGTCCCACCAGCCGCCGTTCTCGTCGAAGGTGATCACGACCACCATGTTGTGCCACTGCGGCGATTTCTTGAGGTGCTCGATCACGTTGGCGACGTGGGCGTCGCCCGACTCGATGTCCGAATAGCCGGCGTGCAGGTTCAGGTTTCCCTGCGGCTTGTAGAAGCTGACTGCCGGCAGGCGGCCGGCCACCGCGTCGGCGATGAACTTGTTCGAGATCGGGCTGTCGCCCAGGCCGCCGTCGCGGAGGTGTTCTTCACGCGCCTGCGTGCCCGGCGCGAACTGCCTGAAGTAGTTGAACGGCTGGTGATGATGCTGGAAGTTCGGGCGCGCGCCTTCGCCGCGGCCGTCCAGCGCCGCCTGCCAGGCGCCGCCGTACCAGGCCCAGCCTACTTTCCGCTCGGACAGCAGGTCGCCGATCGTTTGATAGCTTTGCGGCGGCAGCACGGACGGGTCCTGCGGGTCGGCCATGCCGGCATCGCCGCCCGGCGCCGGGCGCACCCAGCTCGGCTGGTAAGGCGGCGCCATGGTGTTGACCGCATAGCCGTCCGGCGTGATGGCGCCGCTGTTGACGAACTTCGGCTTGCCTTCCAGCGCGGACTTCGGCGAGTCCGGCGCCAGCGCCAGGCGTACGCCCTGCGGACCGTCTTCGAGCACCGCGATCTTCTTCTTCGCCGGGGTATCGCCAGCGTTGAAGAATTCCGGCGTGCGGCCGCTGATCAGGAACTGGTGGTTCAGGTAGGAACCGCCGAAGGCCGCCATGAAGAAGTTGTCGCACAGCGTGAACGCGCGCGCGATCTGGACCAGGCCCAGGTTCTTCGCCGTTTCGCCGTAATGGCCCATCACCAGGCCGCCGCTGTCGCCCCAGGCGACGAAGCCGTCGTTCCTGCCGCCGTTGATCTGCATCTGGTTATGGTAGAAGTTGTGCACCAGGTCGCGCGTGACGAGCCCTTCCGGCAGCGGCTTGCCTTCCGCATCGCTCAGCTTGAACGGCGCGTTCGGCAGGTGCTGGATGTCGTCTTCCTTGATGATGTAATCCTTGCCGCCCAGGTTCTGGCGTGCCGGCACCATACCGCCCCAGAACTTCGGCAGTTCCGGCAGCACCGAGCCGTCGCGGTCCTTCTGCGCGGCGGCGGCCGCCGGCACGCTCGCGAGCGGCTGGGCCAGCCCCGGAAAATCGGGGAACAGGTTGTTGAAGCTGCGGTTCTCGAGATAGATCACGACCACGTTCTTGACGTGTTCCTTGAGCTTGGCGTCGAGCGAGCCTGCGCCGGCCTTGCCGGCCCTGGCGGCCTTGTGTGCGGCCGGGGCGGCTTCGCTGGCAGCCGGCAGTGCCGTCGACAGGCCGACCGCGGCGGCGGCCTGGAAGATCTTGCGGCGCGAAGGATTGGCGGGCTGGCCGGCTTCCGGCGGCGCGTGGTCGGGATGCTGTTCTTGCACGGGGTTCTCCTGGACGGGCGCGGCGGACGGGACCGCGAAACGCTGATTATCTGCGTTTTTTGCCAGGCGGAAAAGATTCAAACGACAACAAGCACGATGTCGTCGCGCTTATTGACGTGCATGCGCCTCGACGCGTTTCAGCAGCAGGCCGATCTCGTCCAGCACCAGCCAGGGGTCCTGCTCGTCGAACATGTGGGCCGTATAGCGCATCCGCACATGGCGCATGTCGGCGGAGATTTTCGCCAGCTCGAACTGGGCCGCATCCCAGGTCGTGTTGAAGGCATCGACGTCGTCGTAACTCATCTTCGCCTGCCGGATGTTGGTATAGGGCAGGCCGCGGCTGAGCACCGTGACCGGCACGTTCAGCTTGCCCGGCTTGGCGTTCAGGGCCTGCACGGCTTCCGGAAAATCCTCGTGCGAGTTGCGGTCCCGTTCCCAGGCGATGATCATGTCCATGGTGCGCCAGCCGTCCGGCGACATGGCCCGCTGCAGGGCCGGATACCAGGACTCGTGCACGCAGTCGACGAACACCACGCCCTTCACCGCTTCCGGATGGGCTTGCGCATAGGCGCGGGCGATCAGGCCGCCGAAGGAATGGGCCACCAGCACCACGTCGCCCCAGCCGCGCTCGCGGACCAGGCCATCGAGCTCATCGGCCAGCGCGCGCAAGGGCCGGGCCTTGCTTTGCGGCGTGCTCTTGCCGACGCCGGCACGGTCGTACAGGCAGACCTGGTAGCCCGGCACCGAAAAATTGCGGAAGGTATTCTTGTAGGTGACATGCGCGTCGAGCCCCATGCCGGCGATCAGCACGACCGTCTTGCCGCCCTCGCCCCGGCATTCCCAGGCCAGCTCGTTGCCGCCGACGCGCGCGAAGTGCTCGCCCGGCGCTTCGGCGGCCACGGTGTGGATGCACGACAGGGACAGCAAACCGGCCAGCAGGCGTTTCATGTGACGACCCTTTCGCAGAGGACTCTTGCGATGGTCGCCGCATAGGCCACCAGCGTCAATTCGCAACGCATGAATGACGGAACCGCGATCGCGTCAAACGCCTGTCACATTCGGGCGCCACACTATCTCTCGCTCCTAGGGAAAAGAGCCGGCGGCCTGGCCGCCCTACCGGCGCCGGCGGTCGGGAAATATACCGGCACCAATTTTAGTAGTGGGCTAGAACGCTGCCCGCGCACGCAGCTTGCGGCGCACCTGCTTGCCCGCGCGCGGCAAGGCATCAAGAGCGCGCGCCGCCAGCACGCCCTCGATGAAGCCGAGCAGCGCAAGCTCCTGCGGCACGCGCTCGCGCAGCTGGGCGACCAGTTCGCGCGCGACCACGCTGTCGTTCAGCAGGCCCAGTTCGTCCTGCATGCCGGTCAGCAGGTCGTGGCGGCGCGCTTCCTTTTTACCGTGACTCAAGGCCTCGAAGAATTCGCGCGCATAGCGTTCCTTCTTGGCGGCGATGCGTACCTTGTGCAGGCATGCGGGCTGCTTCAGGTCGAAGCCGCGGGCGCGCTTGCGCACGCGCGCGGCGGCATGCTGCACCAGGCGCGGCGCGGCCTTGGCCACCTTCTGTTTCAGCGCATCCGCCGGCGCGCCCTCGGGGATCGAATCGGCCTGCTTCCAACCCTGGCCGGCGATCCAGGCGCCCAGGCCCAGCATCAGGCCCGTGTAGCGCGGGCTGCCGACCGCCCCGCGCACGCGCGCGCGGTGCCGTTCCGCCTCTTCGCGCGCCGCCACCGCGACCCGCGCCAGCGCCGGCTTGTGCTCTTCCGGCAGCGGCAGCCCCGGCAGCAGCGACTCGATGAAGACGTCCCAGTTGCGGGCGTCGCCCAGCTCTCCGGCCAGCCATTCGACGTCGGCCGCCAGCGGCGGCGGCAGCTGCACCATGCCCCTCACCATCGCCATCGCCGCGCGCAGGCGGCGCAGCCCGACCCGCATCTGGTGCAGGCTCTCGACCTCGCCGGACAGCACGCCCTGCTCGTTGGCCTGCATCTGCTCCAGGCAGTTGCGCAGGATCCCGGCCAGGGCTTCGCCCATGCTGGCCTTGCGCTTGAGCGCCACCGCGCTTGCCTTCACGGCGCGCGGCGCGACGGCGCCGGCCAGCGCATAGCCGCGCTCGGCCTTGCTGATATTTTCGATCCGCACCGGCAGCGCCTCGTGCACCCGGCGCGCCAGCTCGTACAGGCGCGCGGGATCGCCGTTCTTCATCTCGATTTCCAGCTCGCGCACCGGGACCGTGCGGTCGCCGCGCTGCAACTCTCCAGTATCGAGGGCGCATTCGACCTGCGCGCCGCCGTCCAGCTCCACCATCCAGGCGCTGCGCTTGGCCTTGTTGACGAACACCGGTTCCAGCGGCGTCTCATGCCGTCCGAGCTGTTTCGCCAGCGCCGGCAGGACTTCGCGCAACTGGCGCGCGAACAGTTCACGGTCCGGTTCGCTCGATGCCACCTCGGCTTCCAGCTCGACGCGCCGGTGCAGGCCGGCGACCACGGTGCCGCCGCCCTTCAGGGTCTGCACGTGGCGCATGCCTTCGCTGCGCACGCGCAGCGCGTAGCCGTGCTGCCACAAGCTGAAGTCGGCGGTGTCGAAATAACGGTCGACGTGTTCGCGCTCCTCCGGTTTGGCGCCGTCCGGCGGCCGCAAAAACGGGATTTTCCTGACCTGGCCGGCGCTGGCGCTATCGAGGGCCAGCTTGATTTCGCATTCCATGATTTCTCCTTCGAACACCGTTACTGTAGCGCGTTCGGCAAGGAGCGGGCACACCGCTCAGGCGGGCACGCCGACGATCACGCTCGATGCCTTGAACATCGCCGTCACCGTTCCACCCACCGCCAGTCCCATCGCATGACTGCTTTCCAGGGTGACGATGGCGGCGACCGAACCGCCGCCCGGCAGGTCGATCACGACCTCGGTGTTGACGGCGCCGGGTTCGACCCGGGCGATGGTGCCGCGCAGGCGGTTGCGCGCGGAATAGCGCGCGCCGTCGTCATCCGCCACCAGGATGATGGACGAGGACTTGGCCAGGGCGAAGGCTTCTGACCCGACCCGCAGCCCGAGGCTGTCGACGCTCTCGTGCGTGACGATGGCGACGATGGCGTGGCCGCCCGTGACCGCCAGCTCGATCTCGTCGTTCACGGCGCCGCGCGTGAGACGGGTGACTTTTCCGGAAAACTGGTTGCGTGCACTGGTTCTCATGCTCATCTTCCTAATCAATAAATAATCGTCGGCGATGCCGGCCGCCTGCTCTCCCAGGCGTTGGACGAAGTTGCGGTGCGCGCGTTCGATCAGCCGGAAGTTCGCCACCAGCTGCGCGCCGCGCGCGGTCAGGCGGGTGCCGCCGCCGCCCTTGCCGCCCGCCAGGCGCTCCACCAGCGGCTCGCCCGCCAGGTTGTTCATGGCATCGATGGCGTCCCAGGCCGCCTTGTAACTCATCCGGATGGCCTTCGCCGCCTGGGTGATCGAGCCGCATTCGCCGATCTTCGCCAGCAGCGTGATCCGTCCGGGGCCGCCGAGGTGTTCCCCGCCCACCGTCATCCAGATCTCGCCATCGAGGCCGATCGCCGTTTTCTCTTCCATGCGGTCCATGTTCATCCTTTGCGAAAGCTTCCTGGTCCGGCGCCGGGTTCGAGCCGGCCGTCGCGCAGGTCCAGCACGTGGTCGCCGAACACCTCGGCATCTTCCGGATCGTGGGTGATCATCACCATCGGCACCTGCAGGCGATGCTGCAACTCCTTGAGTTCGGTGCGCATGCGGGCCCGCAAGTCGCGGTCGAGCGCGGCGAACGGTTCGTCCAGCAGCAGCGCGCGCGGCTGGGTCACCAGGGCCCGCGCCAGCGCCGTGCGCTGCTTCTGCCCGCCCGACAGTTCGTCCGGATACTGGTCGGCCACGTGGCCGAGCTGGAACGCGTCGCACCAGTAGTCGACCCGTTCGTGGTGGTGATGGCGGCGCGGGTTGAGCCAGCCGCCCACCAGCGGAAAGGCGATGTTCTGGCGCACGGTCAGGTGCGGGAACAGGGCATAGTCCTGGAACACATAGGCCAGCGCGCGTTGTTGCGGCGGCAGGTCGATGCCGCGGGCCGCGTCGAACAGGACCTGACGGTCGAGCCGGATGTGGCCGGCGTCGGGGCGCAGCAGGCCGGCGATCGCCTTCAGGGTCAGGCTCTTGCCGGAGCCGGACGGTCCGATGATGACGATGCGCTGGCTGTCCGTGCTCAGGCGCACGTCGAGCTCGAAGGCCTGCCTGCCGGAACGCAGCAGCTTGAGGATGTCGAGATCGAGCAGCATCGCCTTCCCCTAGCGGCCGGCCAGGCGGCCAGGCGCCAGGCGGCCGGCGGCCAGCAGTACCGCGATGCAGACGGCGGAGGTCAGCAGCACCAGCAGGTTGGCGGTGTCGTCCTGCCCGGCCTGGACCGCCTCGTAGACGGCGATCGACAGGGTCTGGGTGCGGCCGGGGATGCTGCCGGCCACCATCAGGGTCGCGCCGAACTCGCCCAGCGCGCGGGCGAATCCCAGCAGGACGCCGGCCAGGATGCCGCGCCAGGCCAGCGGCAGCGTGACGCGGAAAAACAGCGCGGCCTCGGAGATGCCGAGCACGCGCGCGGCCTGCTCCAGCTGGCCGTCGACGCCCTCGAAGGCGGCGCGGGCCGGCTTGAACACCAGGGGGAAGATGACGACGGCGGCGGCGATCACGGCGCCCTGCCAGGTGAAGATCAGGTTGATGCCGAAGCGCTCCTGCAGCCAGGCGCCGAGCCAGCCATGGCGGCCGATCAGCACCAGCAGATAGTAGCCGAGCACGGTCGGCGGCATCACCATCGGCAGGGTCAGCAGGGTATCCAGCAGTTCACGGCCCGGAAAGCGCCGACGCGCCAGCAGGAAGCCGACGCCGACGCCGAACACCAGGTTGATCAGGGTGGCGCAGCCCGCGACCTTCAGGGAAAGCGCCAGCGCCGACCAGGCCTCCACGCTCATGGCTTCAGAAAGCCGTATTTCGCCAGCACCGCCTGCCCCGCCGGGGACAGCACGAACGCGATGAAGCGCCGGGCTTCACGCGGATCGGCGCTGGCGGCCGTGGGCGCGATCGGATAAGCGATGGCGATATCGAGCGGCACCTCGAACGCCACCCGGACCTTGTCCTTCATGACGGCGGCATCGGTGCCGTAGACGAAGCCGGCATCGACCTCGCCGCGCGCCACGTAGTCGAGCGACTGGCGCACGTTCTGGGTGTTGATGGCCTTGGCGGAGATACCGGGCCACAGCCTCGCCGACGCCAAAGCGTGCCGGCTGTAGCGGCCGACGGGAACGCTGGCCGGGTTGCCGATGGCGATCTTCTGCACGGATGGCCGGCCGAGGTCCTGCAGGCGGCCCGGGGCGGTCTTGCTGTCGCGCGGCACGATCACGACCAGGCTGTTGCGCGCGAAGTTGCGGCGCTCGCCGTTCGCGACCAGGCCACGCTTCGCGGCCAGGTCCATCGTCTCGATGTCGGCGGACGCGAACACGTCGACCGGCGCGCCCAGGGCCATCTGCTGCAACAGGGCGCCGGAAGCGCCGAAGTTCAGCAGGACCTTGGTGCCCGCATGCTGGGCTTCATAACTCTCAGCAATATCCTTGAAGGCATTGGTCAGGCTGGCCGCGGCGGACACGTGCACATCGCCGGCCTGCGCCAGGCTTGCCGCCAGCGTGAGCACGATGGCGGCGACGAGCTTTTGCGTTACAGAAATCCGCACGACCTCTCCCATCCTGAAAACGAGAACGCAATATACACGAATATATAACGGTGCGTGGCGTGGCGTGGCGCTGATGCAGAGCAGACTCATCCACCAGGCATAAGGCTACTGTACGCAGGTGCATTCATTCAAAGGAGAAGACCATGGCACGTTTCGGTGTCGAGGCGATCCGCTACTTCAACCACGCGCGCGCGGCGAACGTGGACACGGCGGGCGATCTCACCTATACCTTCAATCGAAGTAACGGCCTGGACGCGAAGCTGCGTTCGGCCGGCCACACCCGCGCGTTCTACTGGGCGAATACCAATGTGTTCGAGACCGACCTGCGCGACAGCGACCAGGGCGGCGACGACCGCCATTGGGCCGACGACGTCGACCTGTTCTGGATCGAGACCCACGGCAACCACGACGACGCCGGCCATGCGGTGCTGCTGTACGACACCCCGGCCACCGAGTGGTACGCCAACTCGTCGCGCTGGCAGCTGGGCGAGGACTGGAACAACGAGTGGGTGATGGCCTATTCCTGCGACACGGCCGCCCTCCCCACCATCAGCGGCCTGTGGAACATCTTCGCGCGCATGCACATCTTCTGCGGCGCCTGGGACCTCATGTGGGACGGCATCACCACCGACGAATGCGGCGAAGACGTGGGCGACAACCTGATCCACGGCGACACGGTCTCGCGCGCCTGGCACGACGGCGTTTCGGACTGGTGGGTCGACAACCACCCGGTCACGGTCTGCGTCGGCGACGCGGCTACCTGGAACAACGGGAGCATCCGCTGGGAACGCAGCTATATCGACCGCGACCACCTGTGGGGCCATGGCATCGTGGATCCCGACCTGGCACCTGCCCAGCAGGCCTGCCTGCTGTGGTACTGGACGGAGGGCTGAACCATGAACGAGCAAACCTTGTTTTCGTCGCTTGGCGCGGGGCCGGGGTCGGGCCCGAACCCGCCTCCGGCGCAGGCCGACGTGCTGCTGCTCCAGCAGCTCTCGCGTGAACAGCTGCAGGCCCGCAGCCGCCGCTTCGTCGGCCTGCTGCGCGAGCAGGACGGCTGCCCGAACATCGATGCCGGCAGCTGGAAACAGAGCGACGACCACACCGTCATCCACCTGGCTGGCGGCGCCCGCGCGGTGCTCTACCACGCATCGGGCGCGCTGCGCTACGTGTCGGGCCTGGCGCCGGCATCAAAGCCGTTCGTGCGCGGCACCGACCGCGCCGGCAAGCAGTCGGAGACCACGCTGTTCCGCGCGATCGGCGCCTACCGCCAGTTCATCGGCACCATTCCGGTGCTGGGCGCCGCCTCCGCCGCGGTGCAGGTGGCGGGCGACGGCCAGCTCGACACGCTGGCGATCCTGACGCGCCCCGCGAATGGCGAAGTGCTGGAGCGCGCGGCCGTCATCGAGCCGCAGGCGGGGGCGCGCCGGGTCCTGGCGCAGCTGTCGGCCCTGCTCGGCCAGCGCGACATGCCGGCCGATGCGTTCGAATCGGCCAGCATGCAGTTCGGCTACCTGGACCTCGGCAAGCGCAAGCCGCAGCGCGTGCTGGCCCCGGCCTACGTGGCGAAGATCGTGTTGCGCCACCGGCGCGTGCGCCAGGCCTATGTGCTGGCGGTGGCGGCCACCGAGCGGCCCTATCTCGACATGCCGATATTCGGCAACGAGGCGCCGGTAACGCGCGGCAGAATGGAGGTGGGGAGCTGCTGACATTCTCTCGAAATGTCACATTTGGCGTGCGCGCCATTTCCGGAACACCTCGGGATGGCGTAGGCAGCCCCTCTAGAATAGCCGAATTTTATCTGACTATACAAGCAATATTGCCTGGAGCATACATATCTGCAACACTCGCAAAAGTGACAATTGTCCATACCAGCCTGAGCTCGCTAGACTCGTCCGGTTGGGCGTGCGCCACGGCGGCCCCGCCCCCGAACATATCGACGAGAGAATCAGGATGACAAAACACACGGTCTTGCCCGGCTTTACCCGCACCCTCCTCGCTTCTTCCCTCCTGCTTGCCTTCGCGCCGGCCTGGTCGCAGCAGACGGCCGATCCCGCCCCCACCCCGCCTGCCGTCGACGCGACCGCGCCCTCGGTGATTGTGCTCGGCTCGCGCGGCGCGGCGCGCACGGCCCTCGACGCCTCCGCGCCGGTCGGCCTGATCAGCGCCAAGGACATGCAGATGGCGGGGCCGCTGGAACTCGGCAAGCTGCTGCAGACCCTCGATCCGTCCTTCAACTTCTCGTCGACCTTCATCAGCGACGGCACCGACATCATCCGCCCGGCGACCCTGCGTTCGCTCGGACCGGACCAGCTGCTGGTGCTGGTCAACGGCAAGCGCCGTCATCAGCAGGCATTGGTCAACGTGCAGCAGACCATCGGCCGCGGCTCGGCCGGTACCGATATCAATGCGATCCCGATGTCGGCCATCCAGCGCATCGAAGTGCTGCGCGACGGCGCCGCCGCGCAATACGGCTCGGACGCGATCGCCGGCGTGATCAACATCGTGCTCAAGCAGCAAACGAATGAAACCCAGCTGTCGGGCACCGTCGGCGGCACCAGCGAAGGCGGCGGCCAGCTGTATTCCGGCAGCGCCAACAAGGGTTGGGCGATCGGCGACGGCGGCTACGTCAACCTGACCGTCGAGGGCCGCCACCGCGGCGAAACCAATCGCGCCGGCGTGGACAGCCTGCGGGTCGATCCGCCGCGCGTGACCCAGCGCATCGGTGACAGCCTGGCCAAGGACAAGTACTTCTGGTGGAACTCGGCACTGCCGGCCGGCGAAGGCGGCGAGTTCTATACCTTCGGCGGCGTCTCGCACCGCACCGGCGACTCGGCCGGCTTCTTCCGCTCCGCCGGCGACGGCCGCAACGTCCCCGCCGTCTACCCGAACGGCTTCCTGCCGAACATCCGCACCACCGTCAAGGATGCCTCGCTGGCGCTGGGCTACCGCCGCGACCTGGCCGACCAGTGGAAACTCGACCTCTCGGTCAACCATGGCCGCAGCGAACTCGATTTCCACGAAAAGCAGACCATCAACGTCAGCTACTGGTACGAGCCGAAGCCGGGCGGCGGCATCTACGCCGAGTCGCCGCTCGAAGCCGACACCGGTGCGCTCAAATTCCGCCAGACCACGGTCAACGCCGACCTGCGCGGTCCGCTCGCCGTGTTCGGCCGCGACGTGTCGTTCGCCACCGGCTTCGAATACCGCCGCGACGGCTATGCGATCGACGCCGGCGATCCGGTCTCCTACCAGTACGGCCGCAGCAACAACCCGGCCATCGTGATCCGCGACCAGACCGGCGCTGCGGCGGCCTCCGGCACCCAGGGCTTCCCCGGCTACACGCCCGGCACCGCGGTGGACGACAGCCGCCACAACATCGCGCTGTACGCCGACCTCGAACACAAGCTGACCAGCGAGCTGCTGCTGGGCGCGGCCGTGCGCTGGGAAAAATACTCGGACTTCGGCAGCACCACCACCGGCAAGCTGAGCCTGCGCTACGATCCGTCGAAGATGGTGGGACTGCGCGGCACCGTCTCGACGGGCTTCCGCGCGCCCAGCGTGCAGCAGAAGTTCTACAGTTCCGTCTCGACCAACCTGAACGCGGCCGGCGTGCTGACCGAGACCCTGACCGCGCGCGAGGGCAGCGCCGTCACCAAGGCCTTCGGCATTCCGAACCTGAAGGAAGAAACCTCGAAGAACGCCAGCGTCGGCATCGTGCTGCGCCCGGCCTCGAACTTCTCGCTGACCGCCGACCTGTGGGGCATCGACATCGACAACCGCATCGTGTTCTCGTCGAACATCGCGCCGGAATCGGGCGCCTGCGCGAGCGCAGCCGCCTGCCCGATCAAGGCCATCCTCGATCCGCTGAAGGTCGGCCAGGCGCAGTTCTTCACCAACGCCATCGACACCCAGACCCGCGGCCTCGACATCGTGGCCGAGCACACCACGCGCCTGCCGGGTGCCACGCTGGTGCTGTCCGGCCAGCTGGACTTCAACCGCACCAGGGTAGTGGGCCGCCATTCGGATTCGCCGGTCCTGAGCGGCACCCAGTTGTTCGACGACTCCCAGGTGACCCTGATCGAACGCGGCCAGCCGCGCCAGCACCACGTGCTGTCCGCCGACTACACCCAAGGAGCCTGGAACGGCAACCTGCGCGCCAATTACTACGGCGAGGTGCAGGGCCAGGGCTTCACCGCCCCCTTCGTGCAGACCTGGGCCGCGAAGTGGATCGTCGACGCCACCCTGCGCTACAACTTCAGCAAGGGGACCAGCCTGACGGTCGGCTCGAACAACCTGTTCAACACCTTCCCGACCAAGTGGGATCCGGTCAAGGCCGCGCCCTTCCCGCAGCTCGGCTTCACCTATTGCTGGGAGACCTGCCCGTTCGGCATCAACGGGCGCTCGTGGTATGCGCGGGTGGATGTAAGCCTGTAAGGGTCAGCAAGCCTGGCCGGCCGGCAGCGGATGCAGATCCAGCCGCCGTCCGGCCTGGACGATCTGGCTCGGCACCTTGTGGCCGAGCAGGTCTTCGAGCGCATGGGCCGCCGTCAACAGCTGCGCCAGGTCGACGCCGGTGTCGTAGCCCATCAACTCGAGCGCGTGCACGACTTCCTCGGTGCAGACGTTGCCGGTGGCGCCGGGCGCGTATGGGCAGCCGCCGATGCCGCCCAGCGAGGCATCGAAGCGGTCGGCGCCGGCATCGATCGCGGCCAGCAGGTTGGCCAGGCCCATGCCGCGCGTGTTGTGGAAGTGCAGGGTCAATTCCAGGTCCGGCCAGCGCGCCCGCACCGCTTGCGTGAGCGCGTGGACCTGGCTGGGATAGGCCATCCCGGTGGTATCGCACAAGGTAATACCGTGCACGTTCAATTCGTCGACGTAGCGCGCGCACCACTCCAGCACCTCCTGCTGCGCCACCTCCCCTTCCATCGGGCAGCCGAAGCTGCAGGACAACGAGACGTTGACCCGCACGCCATGACGGTGCGCCAGCGCCGCCACTTCCATCAATCCCGCGAAGGATTGGGCACGCGTCATGCGCAGGTTGAACAGGTTATGGCTTTCGCTGGCCGACATGACCAGGTTCATTTCGTCGACCCCGGCGGCGATCGCACGCTCGGCGCCGCGCAAATTGGGCACGAGGGCGCTGTAGACGACGCCCGGCTGGCGTGCCATCCCGGTGAAGAGGTCGACGGCATCGGCCAGCACCGGCACCGCTTTCGGCGACACGAAGGAACTGGCTTCGATCTTGGCCAGGCCGGCGCGCGACAGCGCATCGGCCAGGGCGATCTTGTCGGCAGTCGGCACGAAGCGCGGCTCGGCCTGCAGCCCGTCGCGCAGGCCGACTTCCTGGATGTGGATGCGGCGGCCGGCGCCGTTCCAGGCGCTCATGCGACCACCTTGTGCGCGCGCAGCGCCGCGATCTGCTCGTCGGTGAGGCCGATCTCGCGCAGCACCGCATCGGTGTCCTCGCCCAGGCCCGGCGCCGGCGAGCGTACCGCGCCCGGGGTGCCCATCAGCTTCGGCACGATGCCCGGCACCTCGACCTCGTAGCCGTCGCGCGTCTGCTGGGTCAGGATCATGTCGCGCGCCCGGTAGTGCGGGTCCTCGGCGATGTCCCTGGCGGTGTAGACCTTGCCGGCCGGGACCTTGGCCTCGCCCAGTACCGCCAGCACCTCGGCCACGCTGCGGGTGGCGGTCCAGACCCCGATCGCGGCATCGATCTCGGCGACCCGGGCGACGCGGCCGGCGTTGTTGGCGAGATCCGGCGCCTCGGCCAGGTCCGGGCGGCCGATTGCCGCCATCAGGCGCTTGAAGATGCTGTCGCCGTTGCCGGCGACGAGCACGTAGCCGTCCTTGCAGCGGTAGGCGTTGGACGGGGCGATCCCCGGCAGCGCGCTGCCCGCGGCCTCGCGCACGGCGCCGAACGCGCTGTACTCGGGGATCAGGCTCTCCATCACGTTGAACACGGCTTCGTGCAGGGCCACGTCGATCACCTGGCCGCGTCCGCCGTTGACCTTGCGGTGGTAGAGCGCGGTCAGGACGCCGATGGTGCCGTGCAGCGCCGCCAGGGTGTCGCCGATCGAGATTCCGCAGCGCACCGGCACCCGCCCGGGTTCGCCGGTCAGGTGGCGCAGTCCGCCCATCGCCTCGCCAATCGCGCCGAAGCCCGGCAGATCGCGGTAGGGGCCGGTCTGGCCGTAGCCGGAAATGCGCAGCATGACCAGGCCAGGGTTCAGCGCCGACAGCGCTTCCCAGCCCATGCCCCAGCTCTCCAGGGTGCCGGGCCTGAAATTCTCGACCAGCACATCGGCTTCCGCGATCAGCTTGCGCGCGATCTCCTGGCCTTCGGCGCTTCTCAAATCGAGCGCGATCGAGCGCTTGTTGCGCGACTGGACCTGCCACCAGACCGAGGTGCCATCCTTCATCATGCGCCAGTTGCGCAGCGGGTCGCCCGCTCCGGGCGCCTCGATCTTGATCACGTCGGCGCCGAATTCGCCCAGCGTCTTGGCGGCGAACGGCCCGGCGATCAATTGTCCCATCTCGATCACGCGCACGCCTTTCAGCGCCTGATCGGAAATCATCTGTGAAGCCGTCATGGTGTCCTCGTCATTTTTCAATATGTTCGCGCTGGCGCAGCTGCTGCGGCATGCCGAACGCCAGGATCGCCGCGCACACCAGGCTGAGAAGCGCGATCGCGTACAGCGCCGGCGTCGTGCTGCCGGTGACGTCCTTGATGCGTCCGACCATCACCGGGCTGACGATGCCGCCCAACTGGCCCAGCGTGTTGATCAGCGCGATGCCTCCCGCCGCGCCGGCGCCGGTCACCAGCTTGGGCGGCAGCGCCCAGAATGCCGGGATCGACGCAACCACGCCGGCCCCCATCACGCCCAGTGCCGCGATCAGCAGGGCCGGCTGGTGGTCGAACAGGCCGGCGCAGCAGAAGCCGACGGCGCCCAGCACCACCAGGCCGATCACGAATTTCCTGCGCTCGCCGCTGGCATCCGACAGGCGGCCCACCGCCACCATCGCGATCGCGCCGCACAGATAGGGTACCGCGGTGAGCAGGCCGATGGTGGTCGGATTGGTGGTGCCGGCGCTGCGGATCATGTGCGGCGCCCAGAAGTTCAGGCCATAGGAACTCACCTGGATCAGGAAGTAGACCAGGCCCAGGGTCAGGAAGCCGGGCGTCTTGAGCGCGCCCAGCAGCGAATGGCTGCCGATCTGGCGGTTCTGCTCGGCGATGCGTGAGGCCAGCAGGGTGCGCTCCTGCGGCGCCAGCCAGGTGGCGTCCTCGATCCGGTCCTTCAGCGACAAGAACACGACCGCGCCCAGGCCGATGCAGGGCAAGCCGCCCACCAGGAACAGCCAGTGCCAGCCGGCGATGCCCAGCGCGCCGTCCATATGGCCCAGCACCAGGCCGGCCGCCGGCGCCCCGACCAGGCCGGAGAAGGCCGAGGCCAGGAACAGCATCGAGGTGATGCGGCCGCGGTAGGCGCTCGGGAACCACAGCGTGAGGAAGTACAGCACGCCGGGCGCGAAGCCGGCTTCCATCGCGCCGATGAGGAAGCGCAGCGTATAGAACTGCCATTCGTTCTGCACCAGCGCCATCAGGGCGGTGGCGATGCCCCAGGAGACCATGATGCGGGCGATCCAGCGGCGCGCGCCGACCTTGTACAGCATCATATTGCTGGGCACTTCGAACAGCACGTAGCCGACCGAGAACAGGCCGGCGCCGAGGCCGTAGGCGGTGTCCGACAGCGACAGGCTGTTCTGCAGCGCGAACTTGGCGAAGCTGATGTTGATGCGGTCGAAGAAGGCGAACAGATAGCAGACCATGATCAACGGCATGATGCGCCACGCTACTTTTGCCACGATCTGCGCTTCGCCGGGAACGGCTGCGGTAGCCGCGCCTGCGGGGGCGGACAGGGTTTTGCTCATGTTGTCTCCAGAGAGGGTCGTCGAATGACCCGTCGCGCCATGGACGCGCTGTTGGTGTTGTGATTCGATTCTGGCACCCATGGCCTGGATTGCGGAATGACCAAGATGGGAACCCGGCTTTCGCGGTTGACGAAAGCTGGTGCCCTTTTAGCGCCCGGAGGATACGGACAAGTGCTCGACCAGCAGGCGCGCGTGGCGCGGCAGGGCCTCCAGGTCGCGCACGCCAATCAAGAGCTGGCGGCGCGCCCACGCGTCCTGGAGCGGGATCTGACGCAGGTTCAGCGAGCGCACCAGGGCCCGCACGGCATCGGCCGGCAGCACCGCCACGCCCAGCCCGGCGGCCACCATCTGGCACATGGCGTCGAAGCTGCGCACCTGGATCCGCAGCTTGAGGCGCTGGCCCATGGCCTCGGTCTCAAGCTGCAGGCGCTGCGCCAGCGAGGTACCGTGCGACAGGCTGACGAAGTCGAACTCGACGGCCTCCTCGAAGCGCAGGCTGCGGCGCCGCGCCAGCGCGTGCCCGGCCGGCACTACCAGCACCAGCCGGTCTTCGCGGTAGGGCATGAGCTGCAGGCCGAGCGCCGGGGTGCGGTCGGCGAAAATGCCGATGTCGGCCCTGCCCTCCAGCACGCCCATCACGATCTCGCCGCTGTTCAGCTCCGCCAGCTCGATGCGGATCGCCGGCGTGGCGCGCGCAAAGGCGGCGATGTCGGCCGGCAGGAACTGGGTGATGGCCGAGGTATTCGCCCACAGCCGCGCGACGCCGACGATGCCACGGGCGTGGTCGCGCAGCTCGGCCGCCAGCAGGTTGACGTCGCCGAGGATGCGCTGGGCATGGTGGGCCAGCGCGTCGCCGGCGGCGGTGGGCGTGATGCCGCGCGAGTGCCGCTCCAGCAGCTCGGCGCCGACCGCCGCCTCCAGGTCGGAGATGCGTTTACTCGCCGCCCCGACCGCCAGGTGGGCCAGCAGCGCGCCCTTGCTGATGCTGCCGGAGCGCACCACGTGCATGAACAGGGAAAGGGAGACGAGGTCGAGGCGGTGCAGGTTCATGCCGGGCATTGTGCAGCGGGATGGCGCGGCTGGCAACCGACAGGTTTTTCCGGCCTCGGGGCACATATTGTATGGACGCGCACAGAACCGTGCGGGGCGGCGCGCTAGCATGTTCCATCACTGAATCGGGAGGAAAACATGAAAGTTGCACACCGAAACATCATCCGTATCGTCACGGTGCTGGCCTTGACCGCCGCGTCCACTTCCGCATTTGCCCAGAGCGCCGAGTATCGCCGTGGTTACGACGAGGGGTACGCAGCGGGCCTGCGCGCCGCCGGCGAGGGCCGGGGCGGGAATTCAGGCTGGGGCCGTCTGCACATCGAGGAAGCCGAGTACGGCGCGCGCGGTTCGATGTGCGATGCACGCCGGGGAGTGCGCGACGAAATCGAGCGCAGCGGCGGCGGCGTCGTTGCGCATAACCAGCTGTGCGGCGATCCGGCGCCCGGGGAACAGAAGCGCCTGCGCATTATCTATCGTTGCGGCGACAGCGAACCGGTGCGGGCTTTCGCGCGCGAAGGCGAAACGCTGCGCTTGCGCTGCCCCCGCTGAGGCCTGGAAGCCGCCCCGGGTCTTAATCGAAGCTGCTGAAGTCGGGCTTGCGCTTCTCGAAGAAGGCGGTAAAGGCCTCCTTCGCCTCGCCGCCGACCAGCATCGCGCTGAAGCGCTCGTTCTCCACCGCGATGGTCTCCTTCACCAGCGCCGCGCGCGAGCGCTTCATCAGCGCCTTGGTGGTGCGGACCGAGGCCGCCGGCAGCTTGACCAGCTTGGCAGCCTGGCCTTGCGCGAAGGCCAGCAGTTCGGACGCCGGCAGCAGCTTCGCCACGATGCCCATTTCGAAGGCTTCCTGGGCCGGGAAGGCTTCGCCCAGCATCAGCTTCTCGGCCGCGCGGGTGTAGCCGGCGGCCTGCGCGACCAGCAGGGACGATGCGAATTCCGGGCACAGGCCCAGCTGGCTGAAGGGCATCGAGAATTTCGCGGTGTCGGCCGCGTAGACCAGGTCGCAGTGCATCAGCATCGTGGTGCCGATGCCGACCGCCGCGCCGCTGACCGCAGCGACCACGGGCTTGGTGCAGCCTTCCAGTGCGTGCATGAACTGGAATACCGGGCGCTCTTCCGTCATCTTGCCTTCGCCGACGTTGTTGAGGAAGTCATCGAGGTCGTTACCGGCGGTGAAGATCTCGGGCTTTCCGGTGATGAGGATGACGCGGATGGCGGGGTCGCTGTCGGCCTTGCGCAGGGCTTCGGCCATGGCCGTGTACATCGCGCCGGTGATGGCGTTCTTGCGCTCGGGGCGGTTGAATTCGATGGTCAATACGCCGTTGGCGGTGGTGGTCTGGATGTCCATTCGGGAGGTCTCCTTTGTTGTTCCTTAGAAAAAAGGCGCTGAGGGTTATCCCACAGCGCCTTTTCTTAGCGTGCTACCTGAAACTTACACGCGCTCGATGATACCCGCGGCGCCCATGCCGGCGCCGACGCACATGGTCACCATGCCGTACTTCAGCTGGTTGCGGCGCAGGGCGTGCACCACGGTGGCGGCGCGGATCGCGCCGGTCGCGCCCAGCGGGTGGCCGAGGGCGATCGCGCCGCCCATCGGGTTGACCTTCGACGTATCCAGACCGAGGTCGCGGATCACGGCCAGCGCCTGTGCGGCGAAGGCTTCGTTCAGCTCGATCCAGTCCAGCTGGTCCTGGGTGATGCCGGCGGCGGCCAGGGCGGCGGGAATCGCGACCTTCGGGCCGATGCCCATGATCTCCGGCGGCACGCCGCGCACGGCGAACGAGGAGAACTTGGCCAGCGGAGTCAGGTTGTGCTCCTTCAGGATCTTCTCGCTGACGACGATCAGCGCGCCGGCGCCGTCCGACATCTGCGACGAGGTCGCGGCGGTCACGCTGCCCTTGGCGGCGAACACGGGCTTGAGCTTGGCCATGCCTTCCATGCTGGCGTCGGCACGCGGGCCTTCGTCCAGGTCGACGGTACGACGCTTGACGTCGATCTCGCCGGTCGCCAGGTTCGGCGTGCGGGTCACGATCTCGACCGGGGTGATCTCGTCCTTGAAGTAACCGGCCTGCTGGGCGGCGATGGCGCGGCGGTGCGATTCCAGGCCGAAGGCGTCCTGGTCTTCACGCGAAATTTTCCACTGTGCGGCGACCTTCTCGGCGGTCAGGCCCATGCCGTAGGCCAGGCCGACGTTCTCGTCGTCGAACACGCGCATATTGATCGACGGGTGGTGGCCCATCATCGGCACCATCGACATCGACTCGACGCCGCCGGCGATCATGACGTCGGCTTCACCGACGCGGATGCGGTCGGCCGCCATCGCCAGGGCGGTGATGCCCGAGGCGCAGTAGCGGTTGACGGTGACGCCGCCGACGGTCTTCGGCAGGCCGGCCATGACCACGGCCTGGCGCGCCACGTTGAAGCCCTGCTCGGCTTCCGGGAAGGAGCAGCCGACGATCGCGTCGACGATCAGGTTCGGGTCCAGGTTCGGCACGGCGGCCATGGCGCCCTGGATCGCCGCGATCAGGAGGTCGTCCGGACGGGTCTTGTTGAAGAAGCCGCGCGGCGCCTTGCCGATCGGAGTGCGGGTCGCTGCGACGATGTATGCGTCTTGAAGTTGTTTGCTCATGTCAGTAGTCCTTGTTGTCCGCGACTCGGCTTAGTTACGTACCGGCTTACCAGTTTGCATCATGCCCATGATGCGTTCCTGGGTCTTCGGATTGTTCAGCAGCGCGATGAAAGCCTTGCGCTCCATGTCCAGCAGCCACTGCTCGGAGACGAAGCTGCCCTGGTCGATGTCGCCGCCGGTGACGATCTCGGCGATGGTGTCGCCCAGGTGGTAGTCATAGGCCGAGATGAAGCCGCCGTCGCGCATATTCACCAGCTGGCCGCGGATAGTCGCCCAGCCGTAGCGGCCGGTGACTGCTACCGGACGGGCTGCCTGCGCGCGGTAGCCGGCGTCGAACATCGCGCGCGCGGTGACCTTCGCCACATGCAGCAGTTCGTAGGGGTTGAACACGATGACGTCGTCTTCCTTCAGGTAGCCCATGGCCTTCGCTTCGAGCGCCGACTTCGAGACCTGCGCGGTCGCCGCGTTGGTGAAGCCGGTCTTCAGGAATTGCAGGATGTCGTTGCCCTTGGCTTCGTTGGCGGCACGTACTGCGGCTTCCTTCAGCCCGCCGCCGGCCGGCACCAGGCCGACGCCGACTTCGACCAGGCCGATGTAGGACTCGATCGAGGCCACGCGCTTCGAGGCGTGCAGCGCCATCTCGCAGCCGCCGCCCAGGGCCAGGCCGCTTACCGCAGCCACCACCGGGATGTTCGAGTATTTCATGGCCATGAAGGTGTCCTGCAGCTCGCGCACGATCGGCTCCATCGCCTTCGCGCCGCCGGTCATGAAGGCCGGCAGGGCCGATTGCAGGTCGGCGCCGGCCGAGAAGGCGCCGCCTTCGGCCGCGTCGGTATTCCAGATCACCAGGCCCTTGTAGCTCCTCGAAGCTTCTTCCAGGCCGCGCTTGATGCCCTTGATGACGCCGTCGCCGATCACGTGCATTTTCGTTTTCAACGAGATCACCAGCACTTCGTCATCCGAGTGCCACAGGCGCACCGAGTCGTCCTCGAACACGGTGGTGCCGAAGGTCTTCGGATCGAGCGTGGTGCTGCCCACGACCGGCGCGCGGAACTGCTGGCGCTTGTACACCGGCAGGTCGGACAGTGGCACGTAGGCGTTCTTCGAGACCGAGTACGAGCCTTCCGGCGTGTGCACGCCCTTCTCGGCCACCGGGGCCTCGAACACCCAGGCAGGCAGCGGAGCATTCGACAGCGCCTTGCCGGCTTCGATGTCTTCCTTCACCCACTGGGCGATCTGGGTCCAGCCGGCGGCCTGCCAGGTCTCGAACGGACCGACGCTCCAGCCGAAGCCCCAGCGCATCGCGAAATCGACGTCGCGCGCGTTGTCGGCGATGCTGTCGAGGTGGTAGGCGATGTAGTGGAAGGCGTCGCGGTAGATCGCCCACAGGAACTGCGCCTGCGGGTTGCTCGATTCGCGCATGGCCTTGAATTTCTTGACCGGGTCCTTCTCTTTCAGGATGCGGCCGACGATGTCGGCGGCCTTCGCGCCGCCCGGCACGTAGTCGCCGGTGGCGAAGTCCAGGCGCTGGATCTCCTTGCCGACCTTCTTGTAGAAGCCGGCGCCGCTCTTCTGGCCCAGCGCGCCCTTCTCGATCAGCTTCGTCAGCACCTCGGGGGTCTTGTAGACGCCGAAGAACGGGTCGTCCTGCAGGGTGTCCTGCATGGTCTTGATCACGTGGCCCATGGTGTCCAGGCCGACCACGTCCGCGGTGCGGAAGGTGCCCGACTTGGCGCGGCCCAATTTTGCGCCGGTGAGGTCGTCGACCACGTCCACCGACAGGCCGAACTTCTCGGCTTCGTGGATGGTGGCCAGCATGCCGAAGATGCCGACGCGGTTGGCGATGAAGTTCGGAGTGTCCTTGGCACGCACCACGCCCTTGCCCAGGGTCGAGGTCAGGAAGGTTTCCAGCTGGTCCAGGATCTCTGGACGGGTGCTGGTGGTCGGGATCAGTTCGACCAGGTGCATGTAGCGCGGCGGGTTGAAGAAGTGCACGCCGCAGAAGCGCGCCTTCAGTTCGTCATCGAAGCCTTCGGCCAGCTTGTTGATGGAGAGGCCCGAGGTGTTGGAGGCGAAGATGGCGTTCGGACCGATGTGCGGCGCGACCTTTTTATACAGGTCGTGCTTCCAGTCCATGCGCTCGGCGATGGCTTCGATGATCAGGTCGCAGCCGGCCAGCACGTCGAGGTTGTCCTCGTAGTTGGCGACTTCGATCAGGCTGGCGTCTTCCTTGTTGCCCAGCGGGGCCGGCGACAGCTTTTTCAGGTTCTCGATGGCCTTCAGGACGATGCCGTTTTTATTCCCGCCGGAGGCATGCTCCGGCTTTGCCGGGAGGTCGAACAGCACGACCGGGACCTTGGCGTTGACGCAGTGCGCGGCAATCTGCGCGCCCATCACGCCGGCGCCCAGCACAGCGACTTTCTTGACGATGAAATTGGTCATCTCTCGTAATCCTTGGTTTAGTCGTCGTCCCCGCGCAGGCGGGGACGACGGGTAAGCGGGTGTACTTGGTGGTACGTGATGGTCTTACTTAGAACAGGTCTGCATCCAGCGCCGTCAGGTTCGACGCGCCCGAACGTGCCTGGCGGATCAGCATGGCGGTTTCCGGGTACAGGCGCGCGAAGTAGAAGCGGGCCGTGGCCAGCTTGGCTTCGTAGAACTTGTCGCCGGAGTCCTGCTTGGCCAGCGCGATCTTCGCCATCTGCGCGAAGAAGTAGCTGAATACCAGGTGGCCGACCACGCGCAGGTAAGGCACGGCGGCGGCGCCGACTTCGTCCTGGTTCTGGAAGGCTTTCATGCCGATTTCCATGGTCAGCTTGCCGACCTTCTCGCCCAGTTCGCCCAGCGGGCTCACGAACTCGGACAGTTGCTCGTCCAGGCCGTTGTCTTCCACGAAAGCCTTGATCTTCTCGCCGAAGGCGCGCAGCTTGGCGCCGTTGTCCATCAGGATCTTACGGCCCAGCAGGTCCAGCGACTGGATGGTGTTGGTGCCTTCGTAGATCATGTTGATGCGGGCGTCGCGCACGTACTGCTCCATGCCCCACTCGCTGATGTAGCCGTGGCCGCCGTACACCTGCATCGCTTCCGAGGTCGCGATCCAGCCGTTGTCGGTGATGAAGGCCTTGACGACCGGGGTCAGCAGCGCGACTTCGCCGGCGGCTTCCTTGCGCACTTCCTCGTCCGGGTGGTTCAGTTCGCGGTCGATCTGCAGCGCCACGTACGAGGTCAGCGCGCGCGCGCCTTCGGCATAGGCCTTGGCAGTCAATAACATGCGCCGCACGTCCGGGTGCACGATGATCGGATCGGCCGGCTTGTCCGGTGCCTTCGGGCCCGACAGGCTGCGCATCTGGATGCGGTCCTTCGCATACACCAGCGCATTCTGGTAGGCGACTTCGGTCAGGCCCAGCGACTGCATGCCGACGCCCAGGCGGGCAGCGTTCATGAACACGAACATCGCGTTCAGGCCCTTGTGCGGCTGGCCGATCAGGGTGCCGACCGCGCCGTCCAGGTTCATCTGGCAGGTGGCGTTGCCGTGGATGCCCATCTTTTCTTCGATGGCGCCGCAGAAGATCGGGTTGCGCTCGCCGATCGAACCGTCCGGGTTCGGCAGGAACTTCGGCACCAGGAACAGGGAGATGCCCTTCGAGCCTTCCGGCGCGTCCGGCAGGCGCGCCAGCACCAGGTGGACGATGTTTTCGGAGACGTCATGTTCGCCGGCCGAGATGAAGATCTTCGAGCCGGTGATTTTATAGGTGCCGTCGGCTTGCGGCTCGGCCTTCGAGCGCAGCAGGCCCAGGTCGGTGCCGCAGTGGGCTTCGGTCAGGCACATGGTGCCGGTCCATTCGCCCGAGACCAGCTTCGGCAGGTAGAACTTCTTCTGCTCTTCGGTGCCGTGCTCCTTCAGGCACTCGTAGGCGCCGTGCGACAGGCCCGGGTACATGGTCCAGGCCTGGTTGGCCGAGTTCAGCATCTCGTAGAAGGAGTTGTTCAGCGAGACCGGCAGGCCCTGGCCGCCGTATTCCGGATCGCAGGCCAGCGCGGCCCAGCCGCCTTCCACATACTGCTTGTAGGCTTCCTTGAAGCCCTTCGGCGTGGTGACGGTCTTGGTCGCGGCGTCGTAGTGGCAGCCTTCGCGGTCGCCGGAGTGGTTCAGCGGGAACAGCACTTCCTGCGTGAACTTCGCACCTTCCTCAAGCACCTGGTTGATGATGTCGGCGTCGATTTCCTGGTACGCCGGCAGGTTCTTGAACTCCTCGGTGACGTTCAGGAACTCATGCAGAACGAACTGCATATCCCGAATTGGCGCGACGTACTGACCCATGTTGTTCTCCTGACGAAGGTAAAGATTGTGTGGTGATTATTATTTAGCGGGATTGCGGTAGTTCTCGACCAGGCGCGCGAAACCGCGATGCGCGCGATCGACGGCGCCGGGCATGCGCAGGAAGCGCGCGTCGTGGTGCACCGCCAGCACCAGGCCGTACATTTCGTACACCAGCTGCTGCGGGTCGGTGTCGGTCTTCAGGTCGCCGCACTCGACGGCCTGCCGGGCGCAGCGCACCAGGGCGCCCTGCCAGATCCGCACCATGCCGACCAGCTCGTCGCGGATCGGGCCCGGACGGTCGTCGTATTCGACGGCGCCGCTGATATAGATGCAACCCGAGGCGATCTCGACCGAAACGCGCTTGAGCCAGCGGTTGAACATCGCTTCCAGGCGCGGCAGGCCGCGCGCTTCCTTGACGCTGGGGGCGAATACTTCCTGCTCGAAGCGGCGGTGGTAGAGCTTCAGCACCTCGATCTGCAGGTCTTCGCGCGAACCGAAGTGAGCGAAGACGCCCGATTTGCTCATGCTCATGCGGTCGGCCAGCAGGCCGATCGTGAGGCCCTCGAGGCCATCGCGGCTAGCGAGTTCGAGCGCAACGTCGAGAATCGCTGCGCGCGTCATCTCGCCCTTGCGCATGACCATGGATTTGGCTGAAGTGTTGATACGATGCTCCCAATGGATCGAGAAAAAATCCGAACGCTCGTACTATTATCTACCAGCCTTGAAATGTCAAACGGGAAGTTTAGAGTTGGTGTTCTAGTAGGATGGGCACGCGCGTGCCCATCCTACGCGCCACCGGCGCGGGTGATGGCACGGCGGTCGCGTTTGGTGGGGCGGCCCTTGATCGTGCTGCCGGGTTCGGGGGAAAGGCGGCGCGCTTCCTGGTCGTTCGCGCGTTTCTGGATGCTGAGCTCCGTTTCGCGATAGAGGGCCTGGGCCACCGGCGCCGGGCCGCGCTTGTCGGACAAGCCCAGCACCACGACTTCCCAGCGGCTCGAACCGTTGTCGATGAGAATCTTGTCGTTGATCTTGACCGAGCGCGCCGGCTTGATGTTCTCGGCATTGATCTTGATCCTGCCGCGGTCGACCGCCTCGGCCGCCAGCGAGCGCGTCTTGAAGAAGCGCGCCGCCCACAGCCATTTGTCGATTCGTACGTTATCGTTTTCCATCATCGCTTTTCATGCATAGCCGATCGTAAAGATCCGCATCGTCAGTTTATACAGAAGATAAGCCACTTCGTGGCCGGTGCGGCGCACCCAACCGAGTTGCCTCAAATCATCGAGTCCGACCGGCACGCCGTCGGCGATGCCGCGCTCGATCTGTTTTGCCATGCTGGACGCGAACGCCGCGTCGCGTACTACCACATTGGCTTCCTGGTTCACGAACAGCGACAGGCCGTCGCAATTGCTGGAACCGACCGTGGCCCAGTCATGGTCGACCACCGCCACCTTGGCGTGCAGCTGGGTCTTGCGGTACTCGACGATGCGCACGCCCGCCGCCAGCAGTTGCGGGTAGAAGGAACTCGCGACCGCGTCCTGCATGCGGAATTCTCCCACGCCGATCAGGAGGCAGACGTCGACTCCGCGCCGCGCCGCCTGCGCCAGCGCCTGGCGGAACTTGCGTCCCGGCGCGAAGTACGGCGTGGCCATCAGCACGCGCTTGCGGGCCCGGCCGATCGCCTGCAGGTAGGCGCGCTGGATGGTACGGCGGTTGCGCAGGTTGTCGCGCACCACGAAACCGGCGCGCATCGGATGCTCGCCGAACCCGGCGGGCTGCTTGCGCGATTCGCGGAACAGGTGCATGCGGTGTGCCAGGTTCAGGTGGCCGACGCGGGTCCACTGCGCCTGCGCTTCGCGGTGGATCGTCTCTACCAGCGGGCCGCGCACGCGCACCGCGAAATCCCAG
This sequence comes from Massilia sp. LXY-6, assembly GCF_051233485.1. Taxonomy (NCBI): domain Bacteria; kingdom Pseudomonadati; phylum Pseudomonadota; class Betaproteobacteria; order Burkholderiales; family Oxalobacteraceae; genus Massilia; species Massilia sp. LXY-6. The sequence continues at coordinate 161,207 of NZ_JBKFGF010000021.1, read as the reverse complement.
CGCGGCGCCGGCAGCGGCCTGTAGGGCGCGTAGTCGCACAGCGAATTGTCGTTGGTGTTGATGCCGCCGACGAAAGCGGTTTCGCCGTCGATCACGGCGATCTTGCGGTGGCTGCGCGCCGCGCCGCGCTTGAACCACGGATTGAACATGCGGTAATGGACGCAGGCCGCGACCAACTCCTCGCCCAGCCGGCAGGCGGCGCGGTTGCCGGTGCCGAACCAGTCGACCAGCACGCGCACCTTGACCTCGCGGCGCGCGGCACGCTTCAGGGCCTCGGTGACGGCGCGCGCGGTCTCGTCCTCGGCATAGATATAGGTCTCGTAAAGGATTTCGTGCTGCGCCGAATCGATCGCGGCCAGCAGTTCCTTGAAATACGTGCCGCTTTCCAGTAGCTGGACGTCGTTGTCGGCGACGTAGGTTACCGAACGCATGGCCTGACTAGCTCAACTGCAGATTGGCAACGATGGGAGCATGGTCCGACAGGCGCGCCCATTGCGGCCCGTGCAGGACTTCCGCCTGTTCGACCTTGAAGCCCCGTACATAGATCCGGTCGAGACGGAACCAGGGCAAGGCGGCCGGAAAAGTCCGTGCCGGCACCAGACGCCGCTCGCGCCCGGCCACGTTGCGCACCAGCTCGCCGATCCGCGACGAAGCCCGCTCCAGCTCGTCGAACACCTCGACCACCCCGAGCTTCAGGCGCAGGCAGTCGCTCAGGGTATTGCGCCAGTCGTTGAAGTCGCCCGCGATGATGACCGGCTCGCCGTTCGGCGCCGAATCGTTCACCGCGCTGATCAGGGCATCGGTCTGGCGCCGGCGGCTGCCCTCGAACAGGCCGAGGTGGACTACATAGCAATGCACCCGGCCGACCGGGGTTTCCAGCACGCAGTGCAGGATCCCGCGTTGCTCGTAAGCATGGTCAGACACGTCGTGGTTGTGCTGGTTCGCGATCGGATAGCAGGACAGCAGCGCATTACCGTGGTGGCCATGGTCGTAGAGTGCATTCATGCCATAGGCGGCATGCAGGGATTCGCCGGCAAAGAACTCATGCTGGGCCTTTTCGGGCCAGTGGTGGTGGTGCGGGCTGCGCATTTTTTCGCCGTAGCGCGCCTGGTAGCGGTCGTGCCGCCCCTGCACTTCCTGCAGGAACACGACGTCCGCATCGAACATGCCGATCGCTTTTTTCAGCGCCAACACGCGTGGCGTGCTGCGGAAGGACGAGACGCCTTTGTGGATGTTGTAGGTCGCAACACGTATTTTCATGGGAACATTTTAACCCCATCATTCCGTGTTCTTCCGTTAAGCGCGCCAATCGTGCGGCGCATTAAGATGGGACTGCGGATCGAACGGCGGATGCCGTCGTGGGGCGCCATCCCGGTCCTTGCCGGGACTGGCGCCAATGGAGGTCAAATGCTCATGGCCGGCAGGAAGTGGTGTGCCGGCGCATGGGCTTCCGGCTCGCCGTGTTCACGGTGGATCGGGTTGGTGCGCAGCGGGCCGGTCAGGAGCAGGCCGTTCAGCAATTCAATGCACAGATAGTCATTATCGATGCTGACATCTTTTACTTTCTGCTCTTGCTTGCGTTCGTTCATAATTTCTCCATTACCTAGTTGGACGTTGCAAAATGATAATTCGCTTGTCAGCGATTTGTTGACCTTAATCAAATCGTTTCCCCATGTCAAACGAACTAATCTATTGTGTTATCTTATCCGTTCCAAATTAAGTTCTGTAACTACAGCGAACTTGTAGGCGGTTGCCGACAGAAGCGTCGGAATAACGCTCGATCCATTTGTCTCGATATGTATCCAATTGTGACGCACACCCAACATCTGGCCGAGGGTTATTTCTTTTACACATTAAAATTTAAGCAGAAGTGATGTCTTAACTGCAATATTGCGAATCGGCTCAGCCGTTGTTTGCGGGCCGCACGATATCGAGCACGGCAGCCAGGTCGGCGGTATCGACCGGCTTGACCAGATGGCGGTCGAAGCCCGCTTCCAGCGTCCGCTGGCGGTCGAGTTCCTGGCCGTAGCCGGTGACGGCCACCAGCGTGAGCGCGGCGCCGCCCGGCAGGGAGCGCAGGCGGCGTGCCAGGGCATTGCCGTCCATGCCCGGCAGCCCGATGTCGATCAGGGCGATATCCGGTGCCTGGCGCGCGATGCTGTCCAGGGCGTCGTAGGCGTCGTGCTCGACCCGGACCCGGTGTCCCCGTTGTTCCAGCAGGATTTTCAGCATGTAGCCGGCGTCGGCATTGTCGTCGACCACCAGGATGTCGCGTTGTCCCGCGCTCGCCTGCACTGCGGCAGCGACGGACGCGGCGGCGGGCGCGGCCTCTTCGTCGGCGATGCGCGGCAGCTGGAACACGAAGGTACTGCCCTTGCCCATCCCTCCGCTATGACAGGCGACGCGCCCGCCGTGCAGTTCGACCAGGCTCCGCACCAGGGCCAGACCCAGGCCGAGGCCGCCCTGCGAGCGGTCCGGGGTACGCTCGGCCTGGGCGAACAGGTCGAAGATGTGCGAGCGCAGCTCGGGTGCGATACCGATGCCCGTGTCTTGCACGATCACATGCACGCAGTCGGACTCGACCTCGGTACGCAGGCGGATCGTGCCGCCCGGCGGCGTGTATTTGGCGGCGTTGTTGAGCAGGTTGGTCAGGATCTGCACCAGGCGCTTCTCGTCGCCCAGCACGCGGCCGCCGGCGGGGTCGATGTTCATCACGAACTCTTGCCGCTGGGACGCGAGCAGAGGGCTGACCTGTTCGACCGCGTTGGCGACGATCGTGGGCAGGTCCTGGGGCGTCTTGTCGATCTCGACGAGTCCGCGGGTGACCCGCGAGACGTCCAGCAGGTCGTCGATCAGCTCGGTCATGTGGCGCACCTGGCGGCCGATGATCTCGCTGGTGCGGCGGATGCGCGTGGCGTCCAGCGTGGCCAGGCCCATCATCTCGGCGGCGGTGCGGATCGGCGCCAGCGGATTGCGCAGCTCATGGGCCAGCATGGCGAGGAAGTCATCCTTGCGCCGCGCCGTCTCGTGCAGGGCGGCTTCGGCCTCCTTGCGTTCGCTGACGTCCATGTACACGGCCAGCACGGTCGGCGGATCGCCCGGTGCGCTGTGCACCAGGGTGACGGTTTTGCCGACCCACAGCGGCTGGCCGTCCGCGCGCAGGAAACGGTTCTCGATCTCGTAGGGCGTGCCGCGGCGCACCAGGGCGTCGAACAGTGCGCGGTTGTCGGGCGCATCGTCCGGATGCAGGAAGGCGTCCACGCGCTGGCCGATGATCCGCTCGCGCGGCAGGCCGATCATGTCGCAGTAACGCCGGTTGACGTTGACCAGGATACCGTCCAGCGTCGCCTCGGCCATGCCGACCCGGGTCTGCTCGAACAGGGCGGCGGCATGCGCCTGGCTGCGCACCAGCTCCCGCAGCGCCGCTTCGTGCCGCTGGCGGCCCAGGTTGACGGCGCCGTCCACGCGTGCGCGCAGCTCGCGCGCGCCGAAGGGCTTGACCAGGTAGTCGTCGGCGCCCGCGCCCAGGCCTTCGAGCCGCGCCTCTTCGCCGGCGCGGGCCGACAGCAGCATGACCACCACGTTGCGGGTGGCCGGGTCGGCGCGCAAGGCCGCCAGGAGCGCGAAGCCGTCCAGCTCCGGCATCATCACGTCCGACAGCACCAGGTCCGGCAAGACGCCGGCGGCGGCGGCGCGCACCGCTTCCAGCGCCTGCCTGCCGTTGCCCAGCGCCTCGACCTCGTATCCGCCCTCTTCCAGGATGCGGCGGATGTAAGCGCGCATGTCGGCGTTGTCGTCGGCCAGCACCACGCGGCCGCGCCGCACCGGGTTTTGCGGCTGCGCCGGCGCCTGTGGCTGCGCCTCGTCCGGCAGCCAGCCCAGGGCTTCGTCGACATGGGCTTGCGCCGCGCTCCGCAGGCCGGACGGCGCCGCCGCCTGCTGCGCCGGCAGGTGCGCGGCGCCGAACGGCAGGCGCACCGTGAACGTGGTGCCGCGCCCCGGCTCGCTGGCGGCCGCGATGGTGCCGCCATGCAGCTGGACCAGTTCGCGCACCAGCGACAGGCCGATGCCGCTGCCTTCGACCGAACGCCCGGCCTGGCCTTCGATCCGGTGGAAGCGCTCGAATACGCGCTCGAGATCGCCCGGCGGGATGCCGACGCCGGTGTCCGCTACCCGCAATTCGGCCATGCCGCCGGCCTCGCGCAGCGTCACGGTGATCCCGCCCGCGAGCGTGAACTTGAACGCGTTCGACAGCAGGTTCAGCACGATCTTTTCCCACATCGCCGTGTCGGCGAACACCTCGCCGGGCAGCGCCGGGCAATCGACCGTGAACGCCAGCCCGGCGCGCTCGCAGGCGGAGCGGAAATTGCTGGCCAGTTCGACCGTCAACGACGCCAGGTCGGCGGCCGCGAAGTGCGCGTTGATGCGCCCGGCCTCGATGCGGGAAAAGTCCAGCAGCGAATTCACCAGGCGCAGCAGGCGCTGCGCGTTGCGGTGCGCGATGTCGAGCTGGGCGCGCTGCGGCGGCGCCAGGTCTGCCGCCTCCAGCGCCTCTTCCAGCGGAGCCAGCATCAAGGTCAGCGGGGTCCGGAACTCGTGGCTCACGTTGGAGAAGAACACCGTCTTGGCGTGGTCGATGGCCGCCAGCATTTCGGCGCGCTTGCGCTCGGCCTCGGCGGCGTCGACCCGTGCCAGCGCCGCACCGAGCGCGCCGCGCAGCAGGTCGTAGAAGCCCGTATAGGCATCGTCCACCGGCAATCGTGCGCTGGCGCCGGCCATCAGCAGCAGGCTGGGGGCGGCGCTGCCCGGCTGGACGATCGGCAGTGCGAACGCGGTCTCGGGTGGCTCTTCGTAAGGACCGCAGGCATTGCTCCCGATGCGGGCCCGCAGGCCATCCACCCGCAGTGCCGCGTCGGCCGTCATCAATGCCGGCATCGGCCAGGCCGCCGTATCCTGCGGCGCCAGCATCTCGGGACTGATGGCGGTGCCGCCCGCCACGCCGGCCGTACCGGCGAGGCGGTAGCCGCCGTCGCCTTCCCGTTCGTACAGCAGCACGAACGGCAGGTCGAGGTCGAACCCCGCCAGGGTCTGCATCAGGAGGCGGTACAGCTCGGCGCGGCTGGCGGCGGTGCCGAGCTGGGAAGTCAGGTCGCGCAGCACGCGCGTGCGCCGCTCGCTGAGCATGGTCGCGGTGGTCTCGGTGACGGGATGGAACAGGCCGCCGATGTTCCCGCTTTCGTCGCGGATGGGGCTGAACGAAAAGGTGAAGAAGGTCTCTTCCAGATAGCCGTTCCGGAACAGCGTAATGCGCTGGTTCTCGAGGAAGGAGGTCTTCCCTGCTCGCGCCTGTTCGAAAGGCAGACCGATTTCCGGCCAGGCCGACGCCCAGCACTCGGTGAAGTCCATGCCGAGGGAAGCCGGATGCTTGTCGCCGCAGATGATCCGGTAGCCGTCATTGTAGATCTGGACATTGTCCGGACCCCAGATGATATTGATGGGGAAATTGGACGCCAGGCACAGTCCGACAGTAGTGCGCAGGCTCTGCGGCCACGATTCGATCGGCCCCAGCGGGGTATCCGACCAGTCGCGCGCGCGGATCAGTGCGGCCGTCTCGCTGCTGCCGGTCAAAAAGGTTTCTTCGGGTAACACACCGCTATCACGGTCGACAGGTTTATTCATTCGATATCGCGCGGCATCCCCCCGCTGCTTCCGACATTTTTACAGGACGCCACGTTACCACGCCCGGATCGTATCCGCAGCGAAATCGTTACATCGAACCAAGGAAAATATTACAAAGTCGTATTGGCGATATGCCGCGGCAGCTGCAGGATCGCTTCCGCGTTCGAACTGGAGAAGCAGCGGTCGGCCGCTTCGAGCAGCGGCAGCCACGCATATTGCAGGTGCTCGCGCGGGGCCAGGGTGATCGGAATATCACGCGGCACGCAGACCGAGAACACGTGCTCGGTGTTGTGGGTGACGCCGGGCGCGTAGCGGTGGCGCCAGGTCTGGTAGATTTCGTAGACGTTCGAGAGGTGCCAGTCGTGCAGGCGGATGGTCTCGCCGTCGGCGACGATGCCGGTTTCCTCGAACAGCTCGCGGGCGGCGGTGTCCGGCAGGGGTTCGTCGACGCGGTCGAGCGAACCGGTGACCGATTGCCAGAAGCCGGGACGGTCGGCGCGCTCGATCAGCAGCACTTCCAGGTCGGCGGTGTGGATGACGACGAGGACGGATTCGGGGATTTTGTGGGGCATGGACCAATTGTAGCGTCAAATGACGTCGTCCCCGCGAAGGCGGGGACCCAAGCTCTGCATGCGCTAACGAAACGCGTACAAACTTGGGTCCCCGCCTGCGCGGGGACGACGGTTCAAAGCTGGTGGTCTTACGCGACCTTCGGCTGCTCGTTACGCAGACGGATGTGCAGCTCTTTCAACTGCTTCTCGTCGACTTCCGACGGCGCGTTGGTCAGCAGGTCTTGCGCGCGCTGGGTCTTCGGGAAGGCGATCACGTCGCGGATCGAGGTCGAGCCGGTCATCAGCGTGATCAGGCGATCCAGGCCGAAGGCCAGGCCGCCGTGCGGCGGCGCGCCGTACTGCAGGGCGTCCAGCAGGAAACCGAACTTCAGCTGGGCTTCCTCGGCGTCGATCTTCAGTGCGCGGAACACCTTGCTCTGCACTTCCTCGCGGTGGATACGGATCGAACCGCCGCCCAGTTCCCAGCCGTTCAGGACCATGTCGTAGGCCTTGGCGACGCAGGCGCCCGGATTCGTTTCCAGCATGTCCTCGTGGCCGTCCTTCGGTGCGGTGAACGGGTGGTGGGTCGCGGTCCAACGGTCGGCTTCGTCGTCGTACTCGAACATCGGGAAGTCGATCACCCACAGCGGCGACCAGACGTCGTCGAACAGGCCGGCCTTCTTGCCGAATTCCGAGTGACCGATCTTCACGCGCAGCGCGCCGATGGCGTCGTTGACGACCTTGGCCTTGTCCGCACCGAAGAAGATCAGGTCGCCGTCTTCGGCGCCGGTCAGCGCCAGCACCTGCGCCAGCACCTCGTCCGACAGGTTCTTCACGATCGGCGACTGCAGGCCGTCACGGCCCTTGGCCTTCTCGTTGACCTTGATGTAAGCCAGGCCCTTGGCGCCGTAGATGGCGACGAATTGGGTGTAGGCGTCGATTTCCGAGCGCGGCATCGAACCGCCTTGCGGCACCCGCATGCCGACCACGCGGCCGCCGGCCATGTTGGCGGCGCTGTTGAAGACCTTGAATTCGACGGTCTTCATCAGTTCGGTCAGCTCGGTGAACTGCAGCTTGACGCGCATGTCCGGCTTGTCCGAACCGTAGGAGCCCATCGCGGTGGCGAAGTCCATCACCGGGAACGGGTTCGGCAGGTCGATGCCGGCGGCGTTCTTGAAGACGACACGCATCATGTCTTCGAACAGGTCACGGATTTCCTGCTCGGTCAGGAACGAGGTCTCGCAGTCGATCTGGGTGAATTCCGGCTGGCGGTCGGCGCGCAGGTCTTCGTCGCGGAAGCACTTGGTGATCTGGTAGTAGCGGTCGAAGTTGGCGACCATCAGCAGCTGCTTGAACAGCTGGGGCGACTGCGGCAGCGCGAAAAAAGTGCCCGGGTTGACGCGCGACGGCACCAGGTAGTCGCGCGCGCCTTCCGGGGTCGACTTGCCCAGCATCGGGGTCTCGATGTCGATGAAGCCCAGCTGGTCCAGGTACTTGCGCACTTCCATCGACACTTTATAGCGCAGGCGCAGGTTGTGCTGCATCTGGTCGCGGCGCAGGTCGAGCACGCGGTGCGTCAGGCGGGTGGTTTCCGACAGGTTGTCGTCGTCCAGCTGGAACGGTACCGGGACCGAGGCGTTCAGCACTTCCAGGCTGGTGGTGTTGATCTCGATCTTGCCCGACTTCAGGTTGGCGTTGGCGGTGCCCTCCAGGCGGTTCACGACGGTGCCGGTAACGCGCAGGCAGTACTCGTTGCGCACGTGCTCGGCGGCCTTGAAGACTTCCGCATTGTCGGGGTGGCAGACGACCTGCACCAGGCCTTCACGGTCGCGCAGGTCGATGAAGATCACTCCGCCGTGGTCGCGGCGGCGGTGCACCCAGCCGCACAGGCTGACGGTTTGGCCCAGCAGCTCTTCGGTCACGAGGCCGCAGTAGTTGGTACGCATGGAGGACATAGTTTTTCGATCCAGGTTGGTTATTCGGTGCCTGCTGCCAGGCCTTCGATTCTTGCTATCTTCTGTTATTCCGCCGTGACGGCTTCCTTGACGGCGGCCGCGGCTGCCGCGGCTTCATCCGTGGTGGCGGGGGCGACGACGCCCATCGACACGATGTATTTCAGGGCCGCGTCGACCGTCATGTCCAGTTCGACCACCCGGCTGCGTTCCATCATCAGGAAGAAGCCGGACGTCGGATTCGGGGTGGTCGGCACGTACACGCTCACATAGTCGCCCACCAGATGGTTCTTCACGTCGCCGCCCGGCACCCCGGTCAGGAAGGCGATGGTCCAGGAATTCTCGTGCGGATAAGGAACCAGCACGGCCTTGCGGAACGCGTTGCCCGAGGACGAGAACAGGGTATCGGACACCTGCTTGACGCTGCCGTAGATCGAATTGACGACCGGGATGCGGTTCAGCAAACGCTCCCACATGCGCACGAACCATTTACCGACCAGGTTGTTGGTCAGCACGCCGGTCAGGAACACGATCGCCAGCGTGATGATCGCACCCAGGCCGGGGATGTAGGTGCGCGGCTGCCAGTCGCTCGGCACCAGCATGAGCGACTGGTCCAGCGTGCCGATCACGAAGTTGAGCACCCAGGCGGTAATCGCCAGGGGCACCAGGACCAGCGCGCCGGTAATGAAATATTTACGCATCGGTGTCCGATAGGGTCAGGTACTGCTGTCGCTCGGCGTTGCGGCCGGCGTTGGCGTTGGCGTTGGCGCTGCGCTGGCGGTACTATTCCCACCTGCGCTGCCGCCACTGTCGGCCGAGGGCGCCGTGCCGGTCGCCGGTGCGCTGCCACCGCGGAAGTCGGTCACGTACCAGCCGGTACCCTTGAGCTGGAAACCGGCGGCGGTAACTTGCTTCTTGAACGATGACTTGCCGCACGACGGGCAGACGGTCAGAACCGGATCGGAAATCTTTTGCAGTACATCTTTGGCAAACCCGCATTCGTCGCAGCGGTAGGCGTAAATCGGCATCTGAATACTCCGCAAAAATCATCAAAACCCTGAATTATAAAGCTTTTGCGGAAGGAGTTGCCCCTTGAAGCAGCTGTCGGGCAGGATGGATGACCATGCAACTTGCTGCTATTCGACAACACTGTTGTTTTTATTCCGCATAATAGATGCATTGCGTTTGCCGAACATCAACATACCTGTTTAAATAGCACTCCTTAGTTGCTAAGAAACAGAAGTTTGCGCGAGAGCCTCGAGCTATCGCCACCAAGCCATAAAAGAACGACTTCAAATTGGGCCCCTGCGGGCCCTTTTCTTTTGGCGCTTTATTTACGCCGCCACACCATCCAGCGCTCCTTGCCCGCGAAGACCGGGATCGAATCGCTCACCGCTTCGTCCACGATGCAGTCGAAGCCCGGCGTCAGCAGCTCGTCCAGCCGTTCGCGCGCAATGCCGAATGGCGGCCCTTTCGGCGCATTGTCAAAGTAGAAGTAACCCGCCAGCAGCCCGCCGCTGCGCAACAACTGTTCCCAGCGCCGTGCCACCTCGGGCCAGCGCGCACGCGGCAGCGCGCACAGGAAGGCTTGTTCGTAGACCAGGTCCAATGGACGCGGCGGGGTGTACTCGAAAAAATCGGCCTGCACGATGCGATCGGCCCACTTTCCGGCCAGCGTTTTTGCGCGCGCCACGGCCGACGCCGAGAAATCGATCGCGGTGGCGTCCCAGCCGGCGTCGAGCATCAGCGCCAGTTCCCAGGCCGAGCCGCATCCCGGCGCCAGCGCCGTGAGCGGCCGCGGCGCCTGCGCGACGAAATCGCGCAGCTCGGCCGGCGCCCCGCCCCGGTCCCAGGGCGTGAACTGCTTGTCGAAGCGCTCGTCCCAGAACGCGGGCGCGAGCGGGTCGCGGCTGGAAAAGTCTGGCATGTGTCTAGGGATGGATGAAATGCACGGCCGCCAGGCCGACGATCGCGACGCTCGTGACGCAGGCGAGCACGGCCAGCAGGCGGTTGGTGCGGCGCTGGTTCTCCACCAGTTTGTACATCAGGTCGCCCATGTCGAGGTCGCTGTGCGCGCGCTTGTGCAGCACCTGGTGCGCCAGGCGCGGGATCTGCGGGAAGATCTGGGCGAAGCGCGGCGCCTCGTCGCGCAGGCGCTCGACAAAGCCGCGCCAGCCGACCTGGTCGGCCATCCAGCGCTCCAGGTAGGGCTTTGCCGTCTTCCACAGGTCGAGGTCCGGATCGAGCTGGCGTCCCAGGCCCTCGATGTTGAGCATGGTCTTCTGCAGCAGCACCAGCTGCGGCTGGACCTCGACGTTGAAGCGGCGCGAGGTCTGGAACAGGCGCAGCAGCACCTGGCCGAACGAGATGTCCTTCAGCGGACGGTCGAAGATCGGTTCGCAGGTGGCGCGCACGGCGGCTTCCAGCTCGTCGACGCGGGTATTGCGCGGCGCCCAGCCGGACTCGATGTGGGCCTCGGCCACGCGCTTGTAGTCGCGGCGGAAGAAGGCCAGGAAGTTCTGCGACAGGTAATCCTTGTCGAAGTCGTTCAGGGTGCCGACGATGCCGAAGTCGAGCGCGATGTAGCGCCCGAACGTCGCCTCTTCCACCGACACCAGGATATTCCCAGGGTGCATGTCCGCATGGAAGAAACCGTCGCGGAACACCTGGGTGAAGAAGATCTCGACCCCATCCCGCGACAGCTTCTTCAGGTCGACGCCGGCGGCGACCAGGCGGTCGGTCTGCGAGATCGGGATGCCGTTCATGCGCTCCATCACGATCACGCTGCTGGAGCAGTAATCCCAGTACATTTCCGGGACCATCAGCAGGGTCGAGTTGGCGAAGTTGCGGCGCAGCTGGCTGGCCTGGGCGGCTTCGCGCATCAGGTCGAGCTCGTCGTGCAGGTATTTGTCGAACTCGGCGACCACTTCACGCGGCTTCAGGCGGCGGCTGTCCGGCCACACCCGTTCGATCAGGCCGGCCGCCATCTGCATCAGCGCGAGGTCCTCGTCGATGGTGGTCTTCATGCCGGGGCGCAGCACCTTGACCGCCACTTCCTTGCCGTTCTTCAGGGTGGCGAAGTGGACCTGGGCGATCGAGGCCGACGCCACCGGGGTGCGCTCGAAGGTGGCGAACAGCTGGTCCGGCGGTGCCCCGAGGCTGCTCGTGATCTGGGCGATGGCCAGGTCGGAATCGAAAGGCGGCACGCGATCCTGCAGCAGCGACAGCTCGGCCACGATGTCAGGCGGCATCAGGTCCGGCCGGGTCGACAGCACCTGGCCGAACTTCACGAAGATCGGGCCCAGCTCTTCCAGCGCCAGGCGCAGGCGGATCGCGCGCGGCGAGGTGATGCGGCGCCAGAAGAACATGGTGTTGATGAAGCGGGCCGTGCGCGGCACGTCCAGCCCGGACATGGCGATCTCGTCGAGGCCGTAACGCGTGGCAACCGTGAAGATTTTCAGCAGGCGCAGGAATTTCAGAATCATCAGCTATCCGTTGTTGGGTCCGGTTTCGTCGGAACAGGCACGACGCTGCGCTGCGTCCTCTGTTCCAGTTTCTGTTCGAGCCTGGCGATGCGCTTGGCGCTGCGCTCGACGTCGTCGCGCAGGCGGTTCACTTCGTCCGCGAAGGCATCGACGCTGCTCGGGCGAATCAATACCCTTCTCTCTTCCAGCAGGAATTCGGCGACGTTCTCGGCCAAGCGGCGGGACGCGGAGCTGGCATGCGACACGGCCGCGCGCGCGCCGCCCACCAGGCGGGTGGCGGCGATCGGCCCGAACAGGCGTTCGAGGTCGTGCTCGGCATCCCAGCGCAGCCCTTTCGAGAGCTGGGAGATCGTGTTGGCGAACTCGGCATCGCCGTCGATGCGCACATAGGAAAACGCGCGGTCGCGGTTCTGCAGGATCAGCGGCAGGTCGCCCGCCTTGACGTGGATGGTCACGTCCGGCAGGTCCTCGTCGCCGGCCGCCTCGAGCATGCCGTCGCGGGCCACGCGCATGCACAGGCGCACGTGGCCCATATCAATGCAGGCGACCTTGCCGGCACGGCGCATCAGGGTATCGCGCGCCCAGGCTTCCTGGGCCAGCAGGTGATTGATGGTCGCCACGGCCGAGGCCGTCAAGCCGCGCTGCGGCGACAGGAAAGAAGAAGTCGATGACATGGAGGCTTCGTTCAAAAAAAAACCGCCCTGTGTTGGGCGGTTTCGATCTTACCAGTTCGCCGGGGCACAAACCCGGCGGCACGGATCGTTAGCGCAAAAATATTGCAAAAATGATCTCGGAAGCCTGAGAAACCGTAGCGAGCGGCGGCCATGTTGGCCGAGAAGCGCAGCTGTACGAGTAGTACAGCGAGCATCGCAGGCCGACAGGGCAACGCGCAGTAGGTTTATCGGGCTTCCATCAAGTGATTTGCTGGATCCCCGCCAGCACCCATCCACCGTTGCCCGCCAGCGGTTTCGCCAGGTTCCACACCTCGACATAGGGTTCGGCTTGTGCGCCCGGGGCATTGCGGATCATGCCGTTGAACTGCACGCTTGCCAGGTAGTCGCGCTCGGTGGTTTCGATGCCCAGCAGCTGGGCGTCGATCGAGACGACCTCGGTGTAGTCCTGGTTGCCGCCGCGCTCCTGGATCTGCAGCTGCAGCTCGGCGAACACCTCGGGCGCGGTGAACTCGCGCAGGTCGGCCAGGTCGCCGCGGTCCCAGGCGGCCTGCATGCGGATGAAGGATGCTTTCGCATGGCGCAGGAAGGCATCGGTATCGAAGCCGGCCGGCACGCCCCATTGCTGGTGCGCGCTCTGCTTGTTCAGCGAGACGTTCGAGGTCGGCTGGTTGTAGCCGCCCGAATAGGCGTTCGGCTGGTAGCCCTGGTTCAGGCCGGAGCCGATTTCCGGGGTCGCGCCGGCCGTGCCGGTGGCCGGCACCGGGTCCTGGTTAAAGCCGGAAAACTGCGGATTGGCCGGGGTGTCCTTGCGGCGGAACATGCGCACGATGAACATCACGGCGAACACCAGCAGCAGGATCATCAGGATCGAGGACAGCGCGCTGGCCATGGCGCCGCCGATGCCCAGGTGCGAGAACAGCGCGCCCAGGCCGAGGCCCAGCAGGGCACCGCCCAGTACGCCCTTCCACATGCTCGGGCGCTTCGCCGGGATCGGCGCGGGGGCCATCGGGGCCGGCGCCGGACGCTGGTAGCCCGGCTGCTGGTAAGGCGCCGGTGCGGGTGCCGGGGCGGGAGCGCGCATCCGGCTTACCGACTGCGACTGGCGGCCGAAGGAACGGCCACCGCCCACCGGACGGGCAAACGCATCGGCAACGAAGGACAGTGCCGTTACCGCGATCATCGTGCTGGCCAAGAATTTCTTCATCGTCGCTACCCTCAAAGTTTGATGCCGGTGTGCAGTGCCGCCACGCCAGCCGTCAGGTTGTAGTACTGCACGCGTTCCAGGCCCACGCCTTCCATCATCGATTTCAGCGTCTCCTGGTCCGGATGCATGCGGATCGATTCGGCCAGGTAGCGGTAGCTCTCGGCATCGCCCGCGATGCGCTGGCCCAGCCACGGCAGCACCGAGAACGAATAAACGTCGTACGGCTTCTGCAGCGGCGCGGCCACTTTCGAGAACTCCAGCACCAGCAACTTGCCGCCCGGCTTCAGCACGCGGCGCATTTCCGCCAGCGCCTGGTCCTTGTGCGTCATGTTGCGCAGGCCAAAGGCCACGCTGACGCGGTCGAAGTAGTTGTCCGGGAACGGCAGCTTTTCCGCGTCACACAGCAAGGTGGGGGTGACTAGACCTTTATTCAATAGACGGTCCCGGCCGACGCGCAGCATCGACTCGTTGATGTCGGTAAGCCAGACCTCGCCGCTCGGCCCCGCCTGCTTGGCGAAGGCCTTGGCCAGGTCCCCGGTGCCGCCGGCGATGTCGAGCACCTTGAAGCCGGGACGCACGCCCGCCTGCGCGATCGTGAACGTCTTCCAGATGCGGTGCAGGCCGCCGGACATCAGGTCGTTCATCACGTCGTACTTCGAGGCGACCGAGTGGAAAACCTTGGCGACCTCGTGGACCTTGTCGTCCTCGGAGACAGTCTTGTAGCCGAAATGGGTGGTGTTGGTCATATCGTTTGCCAGTTTGATCTTCTTGCATTATACAAGGCCCACCCTGGGCGCAGGCGCCACCCATCCGTCATAGCGCCGGGCTGACGGAACCGTCTGTTTCAGCGTTGTCGTGAAAATAACAACACTACACAAAATTCAGACTCAATCGTGCAGCACTTTCTTGAAATTTTGCTTATAGTGGTTCAGCTTTGTTGAGTCCGACTTGGCGAAGACCGGCGGACACGGCAAAGTTTTAGACAAAATTCCTTTAGAGAGAGATACGACATGGCGACTGGCACTGTGAAATGGTTCAACGATTCCAAGGGTTTCGGCTTCATCAAACCGGATGACGGCGGCGATGATCTGTTCGCGCACTTCTCGGCGATCAACACGGCCGGCTTCAAATCCTTGGCGGAGAACCAGCGCGTCAGCTTCGATATCACCACCGGACCGAAGGGCAAGCAAGCGTCGAACATCCAGCCGCAAGCATAATTGCCGATAGCCGGCTCGACCGGCTCCAGAAGAGCGCCGTGCAGTTTGCCGGCGCTTTTTTCGTTTACCTTGGCCCCGATCCCATCTACATTGTCAGGAGTGACTTATCCGGGAGCTTGATATGGCCATCACCAATGGTTCCGCCGGCACCAATGTCCATGAGATCGCTGACGGCGTCTATCGTATCAATACGCCGGTCAACCTCGTACCGGGCGGCTTCTCGTTCAACCAATATCTGATCGTGGACGATCAACCGCTTCTTTTTCACACCGGACCAAGAAAGATGTTCCTGCTGGTTCGGGAAGCCGTGGAAAGCATCATGCCGGTCAGCGATCTGCGCTTCATTGCCTTGTCCCATTTCGAAGCGGATGAATGCGGCTCCCTGAATGAATGGCTGGGCCTTGCACCCCAGGCTGTCCCCTTGTGCAGCCGGGTTGCGGCAATGGTGTCGGTGAATGATTTTGCCGATAGACCAGCCCATGCAATGGCCGACGGCGCCGAGCTCAGATTGGGGACGCGCTCGGTCAAGTGGCTCGATGCGCCGCATTTGCCTCACGGCTGGGAAACGGGCTTCCTGATGGATACCCGAACCCGGACCCTATTTTGTGGCGACCTTTTCACCCAGGGCGGCGTCGGTGCGGCCGCCCTGACCAGCGATGACATCCTGGAGAACAGCGAGGCGTTTCGGAAACCGATGGATTATTTTTCGCACTCGACCAATACCGAACAATTGATCGAACACTTGGCAAGCGAATTGCCCGGCACCCTGGCGTGCATGCATGGGAGCGCCTGGAGCGGCGATGGCGCAAGCCTGCTGCGTGCCCTCGGCGAAAGGCTCGTCAGCGCTTAGGCAGATGCTTAGTGGCGGTGGCCGCAACCGCTGGCAGCCGGGGCCGGGGCGCCCGGCAGCACGGTGCCCGGCTCGCGTCCGCCGTCACCCGCGAAGCCGGCCGCGTGCAGGCGCTCCAGGTAGTCCTGCCACAGCGCGTCGTGTTCCCGGCCCAGCTTGTACAAATAGTCCCAGGTATAGATGCCGGTGTTGTGGCCATCGGTAAACAGCGGCTTCACCGCATAGTTGCCGACCGGCTCGACACCTTCGATGCCGACGTCGCGCTTGCCGACCTGCAGCACTTCCTGGCCGGGGCCATGGCCCTTCACTTCGGCCGAGGGCGAGTACACGCGCATCAGTTCGAAGGGGATAGAAAAGGCGGCGCCGTCGTCGAAGGCGATTTCCAGCAGTTTGGATTGCTGGCGGATGGTGAGGTTGGTTGGCGTGGGCATGGTTTCTACAAGTGTCAACCCGTCGTCCCCGCGCAGGCGGGGATCCAAGTTCTGCATGCGCAGTCGCTACGCGTGCAACTTGGGTTCCCGCCTTCGCGGGAACGACGGGACAGGCTCATTTTACTGCTTTGCGAATTTTTGCTCGATCGTCTTCGCCAACTGGGGCAAGAGCGCCCGCCGCTGCGCCAGCACCGCCTCGTCCGTCGACCGCACTGCCTGGGCCCATACCGGCGCCGGGAAATGCGCGTCGTCGGCGTAGCGCGGGATGACGTGCCAGTGCAAGTGCGGCACCACGTTGCCGAGGCTGGCGACGTTCACCTTCAGCGGCTGCATCACCTCGCGCACCGCCTGTTCCAGCTTCCACACGGCGTCGTTCAGCAGCAGGCGGTCGGCGTCCGCCAGGTCGCTCAGCTCGCGCACGTGTTCGTTCCAGATCACGCGCGCGAAGCCGGGGTAATTGGCCTCGTCAGCCAGGATCACCGAGAACTTGTCGTTGGCGACCACCCTGGAAGCAGCCGCCAGTTCGCACAGTTCGCACCCTGCAAGCCTCGTCACACCAGCACCCGCTCGATACCACCGTTGTTCGCATTCGCCACGTAATTCGGCAGCCAGTTCTCGCCCAGCAGATGGCGCGCGATCTCGACCACGATGTAGTCGGCGGTCGTGCCCGAATCGTCGTTGTAGCGCGACAGGCCCTGCAGGCAGGACGGGCAGCTGGTCAGGATCTTGACGTCGCCGCTGAAGCCGTCGGCACGCAGTTTATCGGCGCCCTTCTCCATCTCCTGCTCCTTGCGGAAGCGCACCTGGGTCGCGATATCGGGACGGGACACGGCGAAGGTGCCCGATTCGCCGCAGCAGCGATCGTTCTTCTCGATTTTGACCTTGTCGGCGGTCTGCACCAGCGCGTTCACGGTCTTCATCGAATCCTGCAGCTTCATCGGCGTGTGGCAGGGGTCGTGGTACATGTAGCGCGTACCGGTCACGCCTTCCAGCTTCACGCCCTTCTCCAGCAGGTACTCGTGGATGTCCATGATGCGGCAGCCGGGGAAGATCTTCTCGAACTCGTAGGTCGCGAGCTGGTCGTAGCAGGTGCCGCAGGAGACCAGGACCGTCTTGATGTCGAGGTAGTTCAGCGTGTTGGCCATGCGGTGGAACAGCACGCGGTTATCCGTCATCATCTTGTCGGCCTTGTCGTACTGGCCGGCGCCGCGCTGGGGGTAGCCGCAGCACAGGTAGCCCGGCGGCAGCACGGTTTGCACCCCGACTTCCCACAGCATCGCCTGGGTCGCCAGGCCCACCTGCGAGAACAGGCGCTCGGAGCCGCAGCCCGGGAAGTAGAACACGGCCTCGGTGTCGGCGTTGGTCGCCTTCGGGTTGCGGATGATCGGGATGACCTTGTCGTCCTCGATGTCGAGGAGCGCCCGCGCGGTCTTCTTCGGCAGGTTGCCCGGCATCTTCTTGTTCACGAAGTGGATCACCTGCTCGCGGATCGGGGCCTTGCCGGTGGTCGGCGGCGGTGCCTTGGTCTGCTCCTTGGCGACGGCCTTCAGCATGCTGGCGCCCAGGCGCTGCGCCTTGTAGCCGAAGTCGACCATCGCCTTGCGGGTGGCGTTGATGGTGGTCGGGTCGGTCGCGTTCAGGAAGAACATGGCGGCACGGTTGGCCGGCTTGAAGCTTCGCTTGTCCATCTTGCGCAGCAGGTTACGCATGTTCATCGAGACGTCGCCGAAGTCGATGTTGACCGGGCACGGCGTCACGCACTTGTGGCACACGGTGCAGTGGTCGGACACGTCCTCGAATTCTTCCCAGTGCCTGATGGAGACGCCGCGCCGGGTCTGTTCCTCGTACAGGAAGGCCTCGATCAGCGCCGAGGTCGCGAGGATCTTGTCGCGCGGCGAGTACAGCAGGTTCGACTGCGGCACGTGGGTCGTGCAGACCGGCTTGCACTTGCCGCAGCGCAGGCAGTCCTTGATGCTGTTGGCGATCTCGCCGATGTCGCTCTGTTGCATGATCAGCGACTCGTGGCCCATCAGCCCGAACGACGGCGTGTAGGCGTTGCGCAGGTCGGCCGCCACGGCCGTCGTATTCAACAGCTTGCCCTTGTTGAAACGCCCTTCCGGATCGACGCGCAATTTATAGTCGCGGAACTCGCGGATCTCTTCGTCGGTCAGGAATTCGAGCTTGGTGATGCCGATGCCGTGCTCGCCCGAGATCACGCCGTCCAGCGAACGCGCCAGCTTCATGATGCGCTCGACCGCCTTGTGCGCATCCTGCAGCATCGCGTAGTCGTCCGAATTCACCGGCAGGTTGGTGTGGACGTTGCCGTCGCCCGCGTGCATGTGCAGCGCGACGAACACGCGCGAGCGCAGCACGCGCTGGTGGATGGCCGTGGCTTCGTCGAGGATCGGCTTGTAGGCCGCGCCGTTGAAGATCTGGCGCAGCGGCGCGCGGATGTCGTTCTTCCACGAGACGCGCACCGTGTGGTCCTGCACCACGTCGAACAGGGTCGCCTGCGGCTGGTTCGAGATGCGCCGTTCGAAGGTCTCGTAGAAACCGTCCAGGCCGAACTCGGCCAGCTTGGTCCGCACGTCCGCCAGCGGCTGGTCGAGATTCGTCAGCAGCCAGCCCCAGCGCGCCGCGACATTCTTCAGCAGCTCGCCGGCCTGCTGCGGACGGTCGCCCAGGATCTCCTCTTTCGACACGCCCTCGCCGGTGGCGTCGTCGGCCTTGGTCACTTCGAGTTGCCCGGAGGTGAACAAGGCATGCAGTTCCTCGACCAGCTTCAGCTTGTTCTTGATCGAGAGTTCGATGTTGATGCGTTCGATGCCGTCGGTGTACTCGCCCATGCGGTTCAGGGGAATCACGACGTCCTCGTTGATCTTGAAGGCGTTGGTGTGGCGGGCGATGGCCGCGGTGCGGGCGCGGTCCAGCCAGAACTTCTTGCGCGCTTCGGGGCTGACGGCAACAAAGCCTTCGCCCACGCGGGTGTTCGCCAGGCGCACCACTTCCGAGGCGGCTTGCGCGACCGCGTTCTCGTCGTCGCCGACGATGTCGCCGAACAGGGCCATCTTGGGCAGCGTACCGCGCTTGGATTTGGTGGCATAACCGACCGCGCGCAGGTAGCGCTCGTCCAGGTGCTCCAGGCCCGCCAGGCGCAGGCTCTCGAATTCCGGCTTGCCGCTCTTGGGCAGGCTGTCCAGGTAATCCTTGATCTCGACGATCGACGGGATCGCGTCGCGCGCCTGGCCGAAGAATTCGAGCGCCACGGTGCGCGTGAACTTCGGCATCTTGTGCAGGATCCAGCGGCCCGAGGTGATCAGGCCGTCCGTGCCTTCTTTCTGGATGCCCGGCAGGCCGGCCAGGAACTTGTCGGTCACGTCCTTGCCCAGGCCTTCCTTGCGGAAGCGGCGGCCTTCGATGGCCAAGGTCTCGGTGCGGAACGGCGCGCCCTTGGGTGCGCCCTTCTCCGACGGATGGGTCCACTCCAGTTTGAACGTCGCGACCGGGGCATCGTGGATCTTGCCGAGGTTATGGTCGACGCGGGTGACGTCGAGCCAGTCGCCGTTCGGATCGACCATGCGCCAGGACGCCAGGTTGTCGAGCGCGGTCCCCCACAGCACGGCCTTCTTGCCGCCCGCGTTCATCGCGATGTTCCCGCCGATGCAGGAGGCGTGGGCCGAGGTCGGGTCGACCGCGAACACGAAGCCGGCCTTCTCGGCCGCTTGCGAGACTTGCTGGGTGACCACGCCGGCGCCCGTGAAAATGGTCGCGTACTCGCGGTCCACGCCCGGCAGGCGGCTCAGCTCGACCTGCCCCAGCTGGATCAGCTTTTCGGTGTTGATGACGGCCGACATCGGGGTCAGCGGAATCGCGCCGCCGGTATAGCCGGTGCCGCCGCCGCGCGGGATAATCGTCAGTCCCAGTTCGATGCAGCCCTTGACCAGGCCGGCCATCTCGTCCTCGCTGTCCGGCAGCAGTACCAGGAACGGGTATTCGACGCGCCAGTCGGTGGCGTCGGTCACGTGCGAGGTGCGGTGCATGCCGTCGAAGCGGATGTTGCGCTTGTCCGTGTAGCGGCCCAGCACGGTTTTCGCGCGCTTGCGCAGGTCGTACATCTCGCGGAACTCGTTGCCGAAGTCGTCGACCGCCTTGCGGGCCGCGGCCAGCAGCTGCTCGACCGCGTTGCTGCGCGCCGCGGCGGTGGCCGGATCGGCGCCGTCGCCGGCATCGACGGCCAGGCGGCGCTTGTCGACTTCGGCCAGGCGGTGATGCAGGGCCTCGATCAGCTTGGCGCGCCGCTTTGGGTTGTCCAGCATGTCGTCCTGCAGATACGGATTACGGCGCACCACCCAGATGTCGCCCAGCACCTCGTACAGCATGCGCGCCGAGCGCCCGGTCTGGCGTGCCCCGCGCAGTTGGTCCAGCAGCCGCCACGAGGATTCACCCAGCAGCCGGATCACGATTTCGCGATCGGAAAACGAGGTGTAGTTATAAGGAATTTCGCGCAGGCGGGCGGGCGCGTTCTCTTCGAGAAGGGCGTGGATATTGGTTGGTGCGTTCATGGAATCGGCTGACGAACTGACGCGTAGTGGACAGTCATTCTAGCTTATTGCGATGCACCATGCTGGAAAAGGAGCGATTTTTACACGACGCAAAGGGCAGAAACAGCGGCCAATTCCGCCCACCTGCAAATTTCCATTGGTAAAAACCGCATTTTTACAGCAAAAAATCGACATGAGTCCTAGAGAGACATCTTATCCACGCAGGGTGGGCGCGGCCTTGTTCCACGCTCGGTAGCGCCGGGTCAGGCGGACGCTGCGCAATTGGTCAAGCACCAGCGTGACCAAAGGGCTATACGCGGACAGCGCCCCGCTGCCACCGGCCAGCGCATGCAGCCGGCGCCGCACCAGCGCCATGCGTGCCAGGCTGGTGAGCGCCTTGTCCTTCCAATCCACGGGCGGCATGGCGGCCGCCGGTTCGCGCCCAAGCTGCCACTCGCGCGGCAACTCGGGCACGGCGGCCAGCGCCGTCGCCATGCCGACGATGGCGACGCCGCCTGCCAGCACCTGTTCGGCAATCGCGCGGCGCGTAATGCCGCCGGTCGTCATCAGGGGCATCGCCGCGACCTTGGTCAGGTCCCTGGCGAATTCCAGGAAATAGGCTTCGCGCGCGAGCGTGCGGCCGTCGGCGGTGCGGCCCTGCATGGCGGGGCTCTCGTAACTCCCGCCGGACAACTCGACCAGATCGACCCGCTCGCCGTTCAGCATCGCCAGCACCTGGCGTGCATCGTCTTCGGAAAAGCCGCCGCGCTGGAAATCGGCCGAGTTCAGCTTGACCGCGACGCAAAAGCCCGGCGCCACGCGCGCGCGCACTGTCCTCACGACCTCCAGCAGCAGGCGTGCGCGCTTGGCCAGGCTGCCGCCCCAGGCATCCGTGCGCCGGTTCGTCAGCGGCGACAGGAACTGCGAAATCAGGTAGCCATGCGCCGCGTGGATCTGGACGCCGGTGAATCCCGCCTGCTCTGCCGCATGGGCGGTGGCGGCAAAGCGCTCGACGACGTCCGCGATGTCGGCCTCCACCATCGCGACCGGCTGCGCGAACAGCTTGCTGTGCTTGCCCATATCCAGCGCCACCGCCGACGGCGCCCACGCCAGCCCACCCATGTTGGCCATGACCTGGCGGCCCGGGTGGCTGACCTGCATCCAGGCCTGGGCGCCGCGTGCGCGCGCCGCTTGTGCCCATGCCGCGAACGGCGCGAGCGGCGTATCCGCTTCGAGCGCGATGGTGCCCGGGCCGGTGAGCGCGCGCCGGTCGACCATCACGTTGCCGGTGATGAGCAGCCCGGTGCCGCCCTCGGCCCAGCGCTGGTACAGGCGGTGGATGGCCGGTCCCGGCAACTGGCCGGCGTCGGCCAGGGTTTCCTCCATGGCGGCTTTGGCCAGGCGGTTCGGGACGGTCGCGCCATTCGGCAGGGTCAAGGGAGTGAACAGCATGGGGCTTCCTACATGGGTTGGGGATCGATGATGTATCCTAAGCTTGAAGTCAACTTCAAGGTCAAGCCTTATATGAAAATCGGTGAACTGGCGGAGCGCAGCGGCATTCCGGCATCGACCATCCGCTACTACGAACGCGAGGGCTTGCTGCCGAAAGCCCAGCGCGGCGCGAACAGCTACCGCGTCTACCAGAACGGCACGCTGGAACGCCTCGACCTGATCCAGCTTGGGCAGCGTCTCGGATTTTCGCTGGACGCGATCCGCACGGTGATGGCGCTGCAGGGCGATGCGCTCAAGGACGCGCTGCTCGGCAAACTGGAAACGCGGCTGGAAGAAATCGACCGCTTGCGCGCCGTCCTGGATGCGCAGCGCCGCTCGGTGGTCGAAGCGAAGGAACGGGTGCAGGCGGCGCGGGACCAGGGTGTATGCGCGGTCGAGGCCGCCTGGGCCGGCTGACGGCGAGCTAGCTCAGCCGAACCAGTGGCTGGTGGTGTTGCCGATCCACTTCCACCACCCGTCCGGCACATACAGCAGGGTCACGGTCATGAAGATGTAGCGCCCGAACTTGCCGATCGCCATGTACATCACGCTCGACCAGAACGGCAGGTGCAGCCAGCCGGCCAGCGTGCACAGCGGATCGCCGATGCCCGGCACCCACGACAGCAGCATGGTCTTCGAGCCGTAGCGAGCCAGCCAATGGAACCAGCGCGACTTGCGCTCCTTGGCGAAGGCGACCTTGGCACGGTAGCCGATCCAGTAGTCAACCACGCCGCCCAGGGTGTTGCCCAGGGTCGCGACCAGGATCGTCGGCCAGAACATGGCCGGGTTGGCTTTCACGACGGCGAACACGGCCGGTTCCGAGCCCAGCGGCAGCAGGGTCGCCGAGACGAAGGCGATCAGGAAGACGGAGGTGAGTCCGACGGTTGGCGCGGCGAGGACTTTCAGCAGCCAGAGGACGGCGGACTCGATCATCGAAGAATGGGGGTAGACGTAGTGTAGGTGACAGGTCCATTATAATGAGGAAAAACCCAGCATCACGACACGGTAGGCTTCGCTCCACCCCGCAGCGCCCGCCACACTGCACCCCTCGTCGGTTACCACCAGGCAGGAAAGTCCAGCGTCGCCCCGGAATCCAGTTCAGCAGAATATCGCATCCGCCATGACTACCGACTACCTCAAGAAAATCCTGACCGCGCGCGTCTACGACGTGGCCCAAGAAACTCCGCTCGAATACGCGCCGACGCTGTCCCAGCGCATGGACAACCGCATTTATTTCAAGCGCGAGGACATGCAGAGCGTGTTCAGCTTCAAGCTGCGCGGTGCCTACAACAAGATGGCGCACCTGAGGCCGGAACAGCTCAAGCGCGGCGTGATCTGCGCCTCGGCCGGCAACCATGCGCAGGGCGTGGCCCTGTCCGCGAGCCGGCTCGGCTGCCGCGCGCTGGTAGTGATGCCGACCACCACGCCGCCCGTCAAGATCGACGCGGTCAGGGCGCGTGGCGGCGCCAACGTCGAGGTGGTGCTGCACGGTGATTCCTATACCGATGCCTACAACCACGCCCTGACGCTCGAGCGCGAGCAGCAGCTGACCTTCGTGCATCCCTTCGACGATCCGGACGTGATTGCCGGCCAGGGCACGATTGGCATGGAAATCCTGCGCCAGCACTCCGGCCCGATCCACGCGATCTTCGTGGCCATCGGCGGCGGCGGGCTCATCTCCGGCGTCGGCGCCTATGTCAAAGCGGTGCGCCCGGACATCAAGATCATCGGCGTGCAAACCGTGGATTCCGATGCGATGGCGAAAAGTCTGAAAGCCGGCGAGCGCGTCACCCTGCCCGACGTCGGCCTGTTCTCGGACGGCACCGCGGTGCGCCTGGTCGGCGAGGAAACCTTCCGCCTTGCCAAGGAAGTGGTCGACGAGATCGTGATCGTCGATACCGACGCGATCTGCGCCGCAATCCAGGACGTGTTCCAGGACACCCGCAGCATCCTCGAGCCGGCCGGCGCGCTGGCCGTGGCCGGCGCCAAGGCCTATATCGAGCGTTCGCAGATGTCGCGCAATCCGGTGAAGAGCGAGACCCTGGTGGCGATCGCCTGCGGCGCCAACATGAACTTCGACCGCCTGCGCTTCGTGGCCGAGCGCGCCGAGGTCGGCGAGGACCGCGAGGCGGTGTTCGCCGTCACCATCCCCGAGCAGCGCGGCAGTTTCAAACGCTTCTGCGCGCTGGTGGGGCCGCGCAACGTCACCGAATTCAACTACCGCATCAGCGACGAGCGCGAAGCCCACATCTTCGTGGGCGTGCAAATTGGCAGTCGCAGCGAATCCGGCATGCTGGCGCGCACCTTCGAGGAACACGGCTTCCGCACCCTCGACCTCACGCATGACGAGCTGGCCAAGCTGCACATCCGCCACCTGGTCGGCGGCAAGAGCGCGCTGGCGCACGACGAGTTGCTGTACCGCTTCGAATTCCCGGAACGCCCGGGCGCGCTGATGCGCTTCCTCGACAGCATCGCGCCGAACTGGAATATCTCGCTGTTCCACTACCGCAACCAGGGTGGCGACGTCGGCCGCATCCTGGTCGGACTGCAGGTGCCGGCCGGAGAAATGGATGAGTTCCGGCAATTCCTGGCGAGCCTCGGTTACCGGCATTGGGACGAGACGCAGAACCCGGTCTACAAGTTGTTCCTGTAAGGTCACGCGTGGGCGCATGATGCCCACGCGGAAGCGGCGCATCAATTGGGATAAAGGTGTACGATACGCGGCTTTGCCGGCGCGGCGATCCCGCGTCAAGTCCGTCGTATCGAGACTGAACCATGACCAATACCCCTGATCAATCGCCGCTCGGTAAGCCCTCGGCCTACCAGACCCAGTACGCGCCCGAGCTGCTGTTTCCCATCCCGCGTCAACAGAAGCGCGACGAACTTGGCCTGAAGGGCACCCTGCCCTTCTTCGGCGTCGACATCTGGAACGCCTACGAACTGTCGTGGCTGAACATGCGCGGCAAGCCGCAGGTGGCGATCGCGACGATTACCGCGCCGAGCGATTCGCCCAACATCGTCGAGTCGAAGTCGTTCAAGCTGTACCTGAACTCCTTCAACCAGACCCGTCTGGCGAACACGGATGCCCTGCTGGCCCTGCTGCGCGAAGACCTGTCGAACGCCTTCGGCGCGCCGGTGCACGTGGCGCTGACCCTGCCGGAAGACTTCGGCAAACTGAAGATGGGCGAGCTGGAAGGCCTGCTGCTGGACCGCCTCGACGTCGAAGTCGACAACTATGCGCCGGCACCGGAACTGCTCAGCGCCAGGCACGACGAAGCCGCGGTCGAGGAGACCCTGGTCTCGCACCTGCTGAAGTCGAATTGCCTGGTGACGGGCCAGCCGGACTGGGCCAGCGTGCAGATTCATTACGTCGGTCCGCAGATCGACCAGGAAAGCCTGCTGCGCTACCTGATCGGCTTCCGCGAGCACAACGAATTTCATGAGCAATGTGTCGAGCGCATCTTTACCGACATCCTGCGCCACTGCAAACCGAACAAGCTGGCCGTGTATGCCCGCTACACCCGGCGTGGCGGGCTCGACATCAATCCCTGGCGCGCCAATTTCAGCACCGGCAAACCGCCCAACTTGCGCACTGCCCGCCAGTAAGATTCTGTGCCATGCGCGGGTTGTATAGAAAACCCACGCATCGCCCCCATCTAGTGTGCGTTTCCAGCGACAGAATCGTGGCATCAAAGCGACGTCACCAGCGCGTCGCGCCATGCCCCACACTGGGCAGCTTGGCAAGATTCGGCTAGAAAATACGAAAGATGGGCCTGAAATAAGCCTTTCCGTGCGCGAAATTTGGAATTTCGTAGCGGAAATTGTGCACGACTACATGAGGATCGCGAACGCCCAGTCGTACAGACGCGAAATCGAATTACACGGCCATAAAACAAGCCTATAATTCCCGCTCGCAAGCACCTGGGTGCACCGCAATACGAAGCGTGTTATGACTAATTTAAGCAAAATCCTCTCGCTCGAGAACGTTCAGCTTGATCTGGAAGTGTCGAGCAAGAAGCGCGCCTTTGAACAGGCCGGCCTGATTTTCGAGAACAACTGCGGCATCGCCCGCTCGACGGTCTCGGATAACCTGTTCGCGCGCGAACGCCTCGGTTCGACCGGTCTCGGCCATGGTGTGGCCGTGCCGCATGGCCGGATCAAGGGCAGCAAGAGCCTGAAGTCGCCGCTGGCCGCCTTCGTGCGCCTGGCCGAGCCGATTCCCTTCGAATCGCCCGACGGCCTGCCGGTGAGCCTGCTGTTCTTCCTGCTGATTCCGGACCACGTGACCCAGCAGCACCTGGAGATCCTGTCCGAGATCGCCGAACTGTTCTCGGACGAAGCGGTGCGCACCGCCCTGGCTACCGACCCGGATCCGCGCTCGGTCCACGAGCGCATCATCAACTGGCAACCGAGCCTGCAGGCCCTGGGTTGAATTTACCGAAAATTTCATGCTCCAGACTCCGCTGACCATCCAAAGGCTGTACGACGACAATCGCGACAGCCTGCAACTCGGCTGGTTCGCAGGTTTCCCCGGCGGCGAGCGCCTGATCTCGGGCGACGCGGTCTCGGCCGCCGACCAGGTCGGCCACCTGAACCTGATCCACCCGGGCCGCATCCAGGTGTTCGGGCACCAGGAACTGAATTACTACCAGCGCCTGAAAACCGGTTCGCGCAGCCACATGATCGGCGAGATGATCGCGGGCGGCCCGCCGGCCCTGATCATCGCCCAGGGCCTGGACACGCCGCCGGACATCCTCGCCATTTGCGACGAGCAGAACATCCCGCTGTTCTCGACCCCCTTGCCGGCGGCCCAGGTGATCGACTTCCTGCGCGTCTATTTATCCAAGAAACTGGCGCAGCGCGTGATCATGCACGGTGTGTTCATGGACGTGCTGGGCGTGGGGGTCCTGATCACCGGCGATTCCGGCCTCGGTAAAAGCGAACTGGGCCTGGAACTGATCTCGCGCTCGCACGGCCTGGTGGCCGACGATGCGGTAGAGTTCTCGCGCATCGCCCCGAACATGATCGAAGGCCGCTGCCCGCCGCTGCTGCAGAACCTGCTCGAAGTACGCGGCCTGGGCCTGCTCGACATCAAGGCGATCTTCGGCGAGACCGCCGTGCGCCGCAAGATGCGGCTGAAGCTGATCGTCCACCTAGTCAAGCGCGGTGCGCTGGACGAGGAAGTCGAGCGATTACCCTTCCACTTCCCGACCGAGGACGTGCTCGGCCTGCCGATCCGCAAGGTCGTGATCCCCGTCGCGGCCGGCCGCAACATCGCGGTGCTGCTCGAAGCCGCGGTACGCAATACCATCCTGCAGCTGCGCGGCATCGACACGCTGCAGGAGTTCATGGAGCGTCAACGCCAGGCGATGAGCGGCGATTAAGCGCGAGCGCCGGCCAAGAGGTGCAACAAAGTCACACATTGTTGCGGTATCATCAGCGTATGCGCATCGTTCTCATCACCGGTATCTCGGGCTCCGGTAAATCGGTTGCCCTCAATGTCCTCGAAGACGCAGGCTATTACTGCGTCGACAATCTGCCACCTCCCCTGCTGCCTTCGCTGGTGGACACGATCAATGGCGACAGCAAATGCGTCGCCATCGCGGTCGACGCGCGCAGCGCCGAGTCGCTGGTCGAACTGCCGGCCACGGTGCGTTCGCTGCGCGAGCAGGGCCATGAGGTGAAGGTGATGTACCTGACCGCCAGCACCCACTCGCTGGTGGCGCGCTTTTCCGAAACCCGCCGCAGCCATCCGCTGTCGCACGAGCTGCGTCCGGGCGAAAACCCGGCTGCGCGCCGCACATTGATCGAATGTATCCTGGAAGAGCGCGAGCGCCTGGGGCCGATCGAGAAGCTGGGCCACGTGATCGACACCTCGGAACTGTCGGCGAACAAGCTGCGCGCCTGGGTCAAGGAACTGGCCGAGGTCGAATACGCGCGGCTGACCCTGTATTTCGAATCGTTCGCCTTCAAGCACGGCGTGCCGCTCGACGCCGACTTCGTGTTCGACGTGCGCGCCGTGCCGAACCCCTACTACGACCTGACGCTGCGTCCGCTGACCGGCAAGGACGCGCCCGTCATCGCCTTCCTCGACGCCCAGCCCCAGGCCGCCGAGATGCTGGCCGACATCCGCGCCTTCGTGGCGAAATGGCTGCCCTCGTTCAAGACCGACAACCGCAGCTACCTGACGGTGGCGGTCGGCTGCACGGGCGGCCAGCACCGTTCGGTCTACATGGCGGAACGGCTGGCGGCCTACTTCGGCGATACTGAACGGGTGGTCGTCCGGCATCGCGAGCAGCACTGAAGCGTTTGCCAAGGTACCGCTAACGTATGATCGTCGTTCCGGCTAACGTATGAGCATGGGCCCCCGCCTGCGCGGGGGCGACGTAGGTGCTTACACCAACCCAGTCGCGTAATACACCCCGATCACGAAGAACACCGCCAGGGTCTTGATGACCGTGACGGCGAAGATCTCGCGGTAGGACTCGCGGTGGGTCAGTCCGGTCACCGCCAGCAGGGTGATGACGGCGCCGTTGTGCGGCAGGGTGTCCATGCCGCCGCTGGCCATCGCGACCACCCGGTGCAGCACTTCCATCGGAATGTGGGCCGCTTCCGCGCCCTTGATGAACAGGTCGGACATGGCGGCCAGCGCAATGCTCATGCCGCCCGAGGCCGAACCGGTGATGCCGGCCAGCGAGCTGACCGACACCGCGGCATTCACCAGCGGATTCGGAATCCCTTTCAATGCATCGCTCACGACGATGAAGCCCGGCAGCGCGGCGATCACGCCGCCGAAGCCGTATTCGGACGCGGTGTTCATCGCCGCCAGCAGGGCGCCGCCGACGGCCTCTTTCGAGCCCGCCGCGAAACGCCGGCTGACGCTTCGGAACGCGGTCGCGACCACCAGCAGGATGCCGAGCAGCAGCGCGGCTTCGACCGACCAGATCGCCAGCACGGTCTTGATCGTCGCCGTCACCGGGGTGTGCACGCCGGGCAGGACGTCGGACGGCACCGTGTAGGCGTCGCCGCCGTACCAGACCGGGATCATCTTGGTGAACACGAAATTGGCGACGCCCACCAGCACCAGCGGCAGCACCGCGATGAGCGGATTCGGCAGCGCTTCGCCGGACGTCTCCTGCGGCTCGTTGGCGAGCGAGCTGCCGTAGCCTTCACCCTTGGCCATCGCGGCGCGGCGGCGCCACTCCAGGTAGGACAGGCCGACCACGATGATGAACAGCGAGCCGATGGTGCCGAGCGCCGGCGCGGCCCAGCCGGTGGTCTTGAAGAAGGTGGTCGGAATGATGTTCTGGATCTGCGGGGTGCCCGGCAGCGAATCCATGGTGAACGAGAAGGCGCCCAGCGCGATCGCGCCCGGCATCAGGCGCTTCGGGATATTGCTTTGCCGGTAGAGCTCGGCCGCGAACGGATACACCGCGAACACCACCACGAACAGCGACACGCCGCCATAGGTCAGCAGCGCACACACGGCGACGATCACGGCGTTCGCGCGCGAGCGGCCGATGTAGCGGATCGCGGCCTGCACGATGGACTTCGAAAAGCCGGACATCTCGATCACCTTGCCGAACACGGCGCCGAGCATGAAGACGGGGAAGTAGAGCTTGACGAAGCCGACCATCTTTTCCATGAAGATGCCGGTAAACACCGGCGCCACGGCGGACGGGTCGGTGAACAGGACCGCGCCGAGCGCGGCGATCGGTGCGAACAGGATGACGCTATAGCCGCGGTAGGCGGCAACCATCAGGAAGGCCAGTGCGGCCAGGACAATCAGAAACGACAAATCAGACTCCATTATTGTTGTACTCGTCCGGACGCGTTGCTGCCGTCCGGACGTATCGATGCATGTCCCACAGCCCGAAGCTTCGGGCAGGGGACATTCCTTGCTTCATGCCGCGCAGGCGGCAACGAATTCATTTGCCGGCGAGCTGGCGCAGGCGGCGCGCCTTCAGGTCTTCGAGCCTGGCGTCGTCCCAGCTGTAGAAACCCTGGCCGGTGCTGGCGCCCAGCTCGCCCTTCTCCACGTGGGCGCGCATCAGCTCGAGCACGTCCTCGTCCTTGGCGAGTTCCGGCATCAGGTTGGCGCCGATGCCCATCAGGGTCTGCAGGCCGCCCAGGTCGGCGCTCTCGAAGGGGCCCATGATGCTGTAGCGCCGCCCCAGGCAGGCTTTCATGACGGCGTCCACGGTCTCGGGCGTGGCCGCACCCGAACGCACGATGTGCAGCGCCTCGCGCAGTACCGCGAATTGCAGGCGGTTGCCGATGAAGCCGGGAATGGCGGCCTTCAGCACGACCGGCTCGGCTTTGGCACCGGCCAGCAGCGCGACGCAGCGCTCGACCACCTCGGGTGCGGTCGCGCTGCCCGGCACCACCTCCACCAGCGGGATCAGGTGCGGCGGGTTCCAGTAATGCGCGACCAGGAAGCGCCCGGGCGCCGCCATGTGTTCGGACAGCGCGTCCGGCGGAAAGCCGCTGGTATTGCTGGCGATGATGGCGTGCGGGGCCATGATGGCTTCCAGCTGCGCATACAGCGCGTGCTTGGCCGTGAGGACTTCGGGAATCGCCTCGATCGCCATGGCCGCGCCGGCCAGTTCGCCCGCATCCTTCGTCACGCGCAGGCGCGCGAGCGCGGCATCGCGTGCCTGCGCGTCGATGAGGCCGGCGTCGATCAACTGGGACAGGATGTCGGCCGCCACGGCCGGGATGCCGGCAGCACGGCCGGGGTCGGCTTCCACCACCAGCGTGGCATGGCCGGCCAGGGCGAACTTCGTCGCGATGCCTACCCCCATCAGGCCGCCGCCTACGACACCGATCAAGTGATCATTTGTCATTTCGCCTCCTTTATTTCTTTATGCAAATTACATCACCCGCAAAGATAGCAGGGATGATGCATTGCGTCATCGGAAAGCGGGGACTACCGTATTTATACTAGGTGTCGCAGCGGATGCGCGTACGCCGGCCACACCGGCTCGAAGAAGCGCGCCACCATCTCCGGCGTGACGGCATCGAGCGTGGGCGGATTCCATGTCGGCGCATTGTCCTTGTCGATCACCAGGGCGCGCACGCCTTCCAGCACTTCGCCGTGCTCGAAGTTGCGGCGCACCAGCGAGCGCTCCATGCGCAGGCAGCCGGCCACGTCCATCGTGGCGCCGCGCACCAGCATCTCGCGCGTCACGCACATCATCAATGGCGAGCGTTGGCGCATCGCCGCCAGGGCTTTCTGCGCGAAGGGATGGTCGTCGCCCTCCAGCGACGACATCACCGCCTGCACGGACGCCGCGCCGAAGTGCCGGTCGACCAGCGCGCGCTGGGCCTGCAGTTCGCTGGCCCCCGCCTGCGGGGCGAACGGTGCCGCGAAGGCGCGGATCGCGGCCGCCAATTGCGCGCCCGGCGTCTTCGCGATCAGCGCGTGCAGGGCGTCCAGTTCGGTGCTTGGTACGAACACGTCGGCCAGGCCGACATGGAGCGCATCGGCGGCACCGATGGTCAAGCCCGTCAGGCCCAAGTACACGCCGAGCGCGCCCGGCGCGTGCGACAGGAAGTGGCTGCCGCCGACGTCCGGGAACAGGCCGATGTTCACCTCGGGCATCGCCATCTTCGTGCGCTCGGTCGCGATGCGCAGGCCGGTTTCCGGGCCGCCCTGGGCGATGCCCATGCCGCCGCCCATCACCACGCCATCCATCAGCGCGATATAGGGCTTCGGATAAAAATGGATCAGGTGGTTCAGCGCGTATTCTTCGGTAAAGAAGTCTTCCAGCAAGGCACTGCCGCCCATGGGCGTGGCATGGCCGGCCTGGTGGAAAAAGCGGATGTCGCCGCCCGCGCACAGGGCTTTCTCGCTGCTGCTCGTGATGACGACGGCGTCGACGTTCGCGTCGTCGCGCCAGGCCAGCAAGGTTTCCGTGAGTGCGCGCACCATCTCCAGCGACAGCGAGTTCAGGGCCTTGGGACGGTCCAGGGTAATCACGCCGGTGCCGTTCGCCACCCGGGTCTGCACGTATTCGCTCATGTCTCTTTTTATTGATTGAAAAGGAAAACGGCATTCTAGCGCCCAACAACGAAAAGGGCGCCAATGCGCCCTTCCTTACCTGTGCTGCGCCAGCGGAATCGTCACGCTGCAGCGGCAGCTTCTTCCTCTCCCCCTTCATTGGCCATGCGTTTCAGCGGCGTACTACTGTGATCCTGGAGCATCTGCTTGTACTTCTGGACTTGCCTGTCGAGTCGGTCCATCAGCATGTCGATTGCCGCGTACAGGTCGTGTGCGGCACTCGCAACGTGAACGATTTTCCCGGCAACGCGCAAGTTGATCTCGGCCTTCTGGCGTTTTTCTTTCTCGGTGAGATTGTCTATGCAGAGGATGACGTGGGAGTCGATCACTTGATCGAAATGGCGGGTGATGCGTTCGAGCTTGTTCTGTACGTATTCTCGGATTGCTGGGGTTACATCGAGATGATGTCCGCTGATAGTGAGATTCATACACACTCCTTTGAAGATGCGCTGCCTGGCATGCGCAGGTCGCGCGCCGGACGGCGTTATTGCAAGAGCTTGCTGCTAAAAATAGCTACAGGGATTTGCGGAGGCTGACGGGAGGGATCTTCAGCGCCTCACGGTACTTCGCAACCGTGCGGCGTGCGATAACCATTCCCTGTTCCCCTAGCATCTCCGCGATCTTGCTATCGGATAAAGGGTTTTTAGGGTCTTCTGCTCCTGTGAGTTGTACGATGAGGGCCCGGATCGCGGTCGAGGATGCTTCACCTCCTGCCTCGGTCGCGACGTGACTCCCGAAAAAGTACTTCAACTCAAACATGCCGTGCGGCGTCAGCATGTATTTTTGAGTTGTCACCCGAGAAATCGTGCTCTCGTGTAGACCTAGTGTATCAGCTATCTCACGTAAAACAAGGGGCCGCATGGCAACCGCGCCATGGGAGAAAAAGTTCCGTTGGCGCTCGACAATGGCTTGCGCCACCCGCAGGATGGTGTCGAAACGCTGGCGCATGTTCTTGATGAGCCACTTCGCTTCCTGCAGCTGCGCCGCCAGCTGCGACTCCGATTTCCCCTGCTTCATCAAGGCGGCGTACAGGCTGTTCACGCGCAGGCGCGGCATCACGTCGGGATTCAGCTGCACGCTCCAGCCATCCTTCGCGCGGCGCACGATCACGTCCGGCACCACGAAGTCGGAGACATCGGACGCGAAGGCCGCGCCCGGATGCGGATTGCACCGGCGGATCACGACCTGGGCTTCGCGCAGGTCCTCGTCGTCGCAGTCGAGGGCCTTCTTCAGCTTGTTGAATTCGCGCTGCGCGAACCAGGTCAGGTAGCGTTCGACGATGGTCAGCGCCATGCGCCGCGTCACCATCGGCACGCCGGGCATGCGGCGGATCTGCAGTGCCAGGCACTCGGCGGCGCTGCGCGCACCCACGCCGGGCGGGTCCATGCTCTGCACCAGCGACAGGGCGGTGCGCACTTCGTCGAACTCGATTTCCAGTTCGGCCGGCAGGCGCGCGTGCAGTTCGTCCAGCGATTCCTCGAGGTAGCCGTTGTCGTCGAGGGTGTCGACAACGATCTCGACCAGCGCGCAGTCGCGCGGCGAGATGCAGGTCAGGCGCACCTGCTCCATCAGGTGTTCGCGCAGCGAGACGGGGCTGGCTTCCAGCTGCGGGCGGCCGTCCTCTTCCTCGCCGCCGCTGCCGGAGCGGCCCGGCTCACCCCAGTCCATCTCGCGCTCGGCGCCGCCGGAGTCGCCGTTGTCGCCGTCGCTGCCTTCGGCTTCGCCGCCGCCGCCGCCGCCCTCCTCTCCCTGGCTGGACGAGGGCGGCGAGTCAGGCGTGGTGGAGGTCGACGAACCGTTGTTGATCGCGCCGTCCGCCAGCAGGCGCACGGAACGGTCGAGCGGATCGTCGAGGCGCTCGAGCAGCGGGTTGTCGCCCAGGACCTGTTCGATCTCCTGGTGCAGCTCGAGAGTGGACAGCTGCAGCAGGCGGATCGACTGCTGGAGTTGCGGTGTCAGCGCAAGGTGCTGTGATGTCTTGAGTTGCAGCGTCTGTTTCATGACTACATCCGGAAGTGTTCACCCAGGTAGACGCGGCGGACCGATTCGTTGGCGATGATATCGTCGGGCCGGCCCGATGCGAGCACCGCGCCCTGGTTGATGATGTAGGCGCGGTCGCAGATGCCGAGCGTCTCGCGCACGTTGTGGTCGGTGATCAGGACGCCGATGCCGCGCTCCTTCAGGAAGCGCACGATGCGCTGGATCTCGATCACCGCGATCGGGTCGACACCGGCGAACGGCTCGTCCAGCAGCACGAAGCGCGGATCGGTCGCCAGCGCGCGCGCGATCTCCACGCGGCGCCGTTCGCCGCCCGACAGCGACAGCGCCGGGTTCTCGCGCAGCTTCTCGATCTGCAGCTCGGCCAGCAGTTCGTCGAGGCGCTCGTCGATGCGGGCGCGGCTCAACGGCTTGCCGTTCTCGCGCTGCAGTTCGAGCACGGCGCGGATGTTCTCTTCCACCGTCAGCTTGCGGAACACCGAAGCTTCCTGCGGCAGGTAGGACAGGCCCAGCATGGCGCGCCGGTGGATCGGCAGGCTGGTGATGTCGGTGCCGTTGATGACGATGGCACCGGCATCGGCCGGCACCAGGCCCACGATCATGTAGAACGAGGTGGTCTTGCCGGCGCCGTTCGGGCCGAGCAGGCCGACCACTTCGCCGCAGGCGACCTGCAGCGAGACGTCGCGCACCACCAGGCGCTTGCCGTAGCTTTTCTGCAGTCCCTTGACGACCAGGGTGCTGCCGCCTGCGATGGCGCCGTCTGCGATGGCGCCGGCTTCTGCATGGACATCCGTCATTGCTTGGCTGCTCCCGCGGGTTGTGCCGCAGCCGGCACGGCACGGCGCGGCGCGATGATGATGGTGCTGCGGCCGCCGCCTGCCTTGCTCGCGCCGCTGGCGTCGTTGTGCACGTTCGCCTGCTCGGTACGGTTGTCGTAGGAGATGAACGGGCCGTTCACCTCGCTCGTCATGCGCTTGCCTTCGAGCTGCTTGACGACCGCGTTCGAGAACAGCTTGACCACCTCGGTGCGCTCGTCGTATTCGATGCGCTGGGCCTGGCCCTCGGTCCACAGGTCGGGGCCGCCGTCGCGCTTCTGGCGGAAGCTCGCGGTCTTGCCCGGCGCGGCCGTCAGCGTCAGCAGCATGTAGCCTTCGGGGGTTTCCTTCATCACGGCCTTGTCCGACTTAATCAGCAGCGTGCCGCGCGTCAGCACGACATTGCCGGTCAGGATACGGGTCTGGGTCGCCTCGTCGATATGGCCGTTGTCGAAGTCGATCTGGGCCTGCTTGAGGGAATCCGCCCGCTCGGCCGTGGCGGTGAGGCTTGCCAGCAGGAGCGCGGCGACAGCGAATATTTTTTTCATTGGATGCGAATCCTTTCAGGTTGTCCTGTCAGCGTGCGGCACGCGGCGGATAGATGATCCGGCCGCGCCCGCCGAGCGTCAGCTGTTGCGTGGCGTTGTTGGCGACCATGCCGACCCCGGTTGCCGAGGCGGCGCCGAGCTTCATCTCGATCGGCTTGTCGGTCTTCGAGATCTCCTCGTCCGGCAGCACGGTCAGCGCTTCGGTGCGGATGCGCAGCGGCTGCGAGGTCGCGCTGCCCGGACGCGAGATGTCGACGTTGCCGACCAGGTCGATCTGGTTCTGGTCCTGGTTGACGTTGGCGGTGTTCGCCGTCATGGTCATGTGCGGATGGTCGGTGCTCATGCTCTGCACGACCGGCTTGTCGATCACCGAGGTGTTGTCGGCCGGGCGGTGGGTCAGGCGGTTGCCCGAGATCACGTAGCGCGGCTGGCCGGTTTCCGACATACGCACGAAGCTGAAGTTGTCGATGATGTAGTCGGGATCATTGCCCACGTTGACGTTGTGCGCATCGCCGCCGCCGCGCATCACCTGCACCAGCCAGAAGCTGCCGAAGGCGAAGAACACGCCCGCCAGCATCAAGGCCAGCAGGCGCCAGCGATGCGCGGTGCGCTTGTTGACGTAGGTGGTGGTCGCCATGGCTTGCGATGGATTATCCAAAATACGGGGCCAGCGCCTGTTCGTAGGTGTCCTGGGCACGCATCACCATGTCGCAGACTTCGCGCACGGCGCCGCGTCCGCCCGGGTTCTTGGTGACATAGTGGGCGCGGTACTGCACTTCCGGATGGCCGCTCGGCACCGTGACGGCGAAGCCGACGCGGGTGAACAGCGGCAGGTCGATCACGTCGTCGCCGATGTAGCCGCACTGCTCGGCCGTCACGCCGGTCTTGGCAAGCAGCTCGGCGAAGGCGAGGCGCTTGTCGTGCTGGCCCTGGAATACGTGGGTGATCCCGAGGTCCGCCGCACGCTTGACGACGATCGGCGAATTGCGCGCGCTGATGATCGCGGTCTGCACGCCGGTGCGGTTCAGCAGCTGGATGCCGAGGCCGTCCAGCACATAGAAGGTCTTGGTGATCTCGCCGTCGGCGTTATAGGTCAGGCTGCCGTCGGTGAGGACGCCGTCGACGTCGAAGATCATGACCTTCACGCGGGCCGCGCGCTGCACATGTTCCAGCGGAGTCATCAGATCACCTTGGCGCGGGTCAGGTCGTGGATGTGCAGGGCGCCGACCAGCACGTCGTCGGCGTCGGTCACCAGCATCTGGTTGATCCGGAACTCTTCCATCACGGCGACGGCGTCGACCGCCAGCTGCTCCGGATGGACGCGGCGCGGATTCGCGTGCATGACGTCGCCGATCACCACCTTGCTGAAGTCCTGCACCTTCTCGATCAGGCGGCGCAGGTCGCCGTCGGTGAACATGCCGACCGGGCGGCCGGCGTCGTCGACGATGGCGGTCATGCCCATGCCCTTCTGCGAGATTTCCAGCAGGGCGTTGCTCAGCGGCGCGTCCAGCTTGACCTTCGGCACGGCGTCGCCGCTGCGCATCACGTCGCGCACATGGGTCAGCAGGCGGCGGCCGAGGGCGCCGCCCGGGTGCGACAGGGCGAAATCTTCCGACTTGAAGCCGCGCAGTTCCAGCAGCGCCACCGCGAGGGCGTCGCCCAGTGCCAGGGTGACGGTGGTGGACGCGGTCGGCGCCAGGTTCAGCGGGCAGGCCTCCTTCTCGACCGCGACGTCGAGGTGGACGTCGGATACCTGCGCCAGGCGCGAGCCCGGCTTGCCGGTCATGGCGATCACCGGCACGCCCATGCGCTTGACGGCCGGGATGACGACCGCCAGCTCGGCGCTTTCGCCGGAATACGAGATCGCGACCAGGACGTCCTGCGCGGTCACCATGCCCAGGTCGCCGTGCGCGGCTTCGGCCGGGTGCAGGAACAGGGCCGGCGTGCCGGTCGAAGCCAGGGTAGCGGCGATCTTGCGGCCGATGTGGCCCGATTTTCCGATTCCCGAGACCACCACGCGGCCGCGGCAAGCCAGCATCAGCGCCACTGCGCGCGGCAGGCTGTCGTCCTGCCCGAGGCGCGCGCTCAACTTGCGCATGGCCTCAGCCTCGATGTCCAGCGTCTCGCGTGCCAGCTCCAGTGCGCGCTTCGCCTGGGTCTCGTCAAAACTTGTCAACATTATTTTTTCATCGGTTACACTCATGGTGGAAGTATAGCCGAATTGCGAAAGCAAAAAACTTGCCAGATGTAACCGAGCAGACATATTACAGGACATAGCCCGCAGCCCGCATGACATCAGGCCTTGAACTAACCCTCCTCCTGCTGGGCAGCGCCGTCCTTGGCGTGGTCGCGTTCCGGATGCTCCACCTGCCCCCGATGCTGGGTTACCTGGC
Organism: Massilia sp. LXY-6; assembly: GCF_051233485.1. Lineage (NCBI taxonomy): Bacteria > Pseudomonadati > Pseudomonadota > Betaproteobacteria > Burkholderiales > Oxalobacteraceae > Massilia > Massilia sp. LXY-6. The sequence goes on along the minus strand of NZ_JBKFGF010000021.1, from coordinate 123,315 downwards.
GGTCGGCGTGCTGATCGGGCCGCATGCCTTGAACCTGGCGGACAACGGCCCCACTACCCACGCGCTGGCCGAATTCGGCGTGGTGTTCCTGATGTTCTCGATCGGCCTCGAATTCTCGCTGGCCCAGCTCAGGGCGATGCGGCGCATCGTGTTCGGGCTCGGCCTGGCCCAGGTGACGCTGACCATCCTCGTCACGATGCTGGCCGCGCTCTTGAGCCCGCGGCTGCCGGCGCCGCTGAACATCGGCTGGCAGGCCGCGCTGGCGCTGGGAGGCGCGCTGGCGATGTCCTCCACCGCGATCGTCTCCAAGCTGCTCACCGAACGCCTCGAACTCGAGAGCGAGCACGGACGGCGCATCATCGGGATCCTGCTGTTCCAGGACCTGGCCGTGGTGCCGCTGCTGATCCTGATTCCGTCGCTGGCGCGGCCGGCCGAGGAGCTGGCGATGAACCTGGCCTGGGCCGCGGTGAAGGCCGCCGGCGTGCTGGCGCTGCTGTTGTTCTTCGGTCAGAAGCTGATGCGCAAGTGGTTCACCATCGTCGCCAAGCGCCGCTCGCAGGAGCTGTTCATGCTGAACCTGCTGCTGGTGACGCTGGGCGCGGCCTGGATCACCGAGCGCGCCGGCCTCTCGATGGCCCTGGGGGCCTTCGTGGCCGGCATGCTGATCTCCGAGACCCAGTACAAGCACCAGGTGGAAGAGGACATCAAGCCCTTCCGCGACGTGCTGCTCGGCCTGTTCTTCATCAGCATCGGTATGCTGCTCAACCTGGAGCTGGTGGTGCGGAACTGGTGGATCGTGCTGCTCCTGCTGGTGGCGCCGGTGCTGCTCAAGTTCGCCCTGATCGCCGCGCTGGCGAAGGCCTTCGGCTCGTCCGACGGCGTGGCGATGCGCACCGGCCTGGCGCTGGCGCAGGCCGGCGAGTTCGGCTTCGTGCTGCTGAACCTGGCCTCCGGCTCGAAGCTGATCGACCCGTTCCTGATCCAGCTGGTGCTGGCCTCGATGGTGCTGTCGATGCTGGCCGCGCCCTTCGCGATCGCCCACAGCGACAAGATCGTGATGAAGATGGCGTCCAACGAATGGATGCTGCAGTCGCTGCAGCTGACCCAGATCGCCAGAAACACGATGGCGGCGCAGAAGCACGTGATCATCGCCGGCTTCGGGCGCAGCGGCCAGAGCCTGGCCACCCTGCTGTCGGAAGAAAAACTGCCCTGGTATGCGCTCGACCTCGATCCCGAACGGGTCCAGGAAGCGCGCGCGGCCGGCGCCAACGTCTCCTACGGCGACTGCTCGCGCAGGGAGGCCCTGATCGCGGCCGGCATCAACCGCGCCAGTGCCCTGGTGATCACCTTCGCCGACACCCGCCTGGCGCTCAAGGTGCTGCACCTGGTGCACGAGCTGGCGCCGGCACTGCCGGTGATCGTACGCGCCCACGACGACACCGAGCTCGACGTCCTGAAAAAGGCCGGCGCCACCGAGGTGGTGCCGGAAGCGCTGGAATCGAGCCTGATGCTGGCCTCGCACGCGCTGGTGGTGATGGGGGTGCCGCTGCGGCGCGTGGTGCACCGGGTGCAGGCCGCGCGCGACGAGCGCTACGCCTCGCTGCGCGGCTTCTTCCACGGCGCCAGCGACATCAGCGAGGATCCGGAGCACAGCTATGTGCGCCTGCACTCGGTGATGCTGAACGAGGACGCCGGCGCGGTCGGGCGCTGCATCGGCGACCTCGAGCTGGATGACATCGGCGCCGAGGTGACGGCGGTCCGGCGCGGCACTCAGCGCATCGAGCCGGAAGGGGACACCGAGCTGCGCGCCGGCGACGTGGTGGTGCTGCGCGGGACGGGAACGGCGGTCACCCGTGCCGAGGGGCGTTTATTGAGGTAGGGTGGGCACGTGGTCCCGCCCTACGCCGCAACCACCTGGTTCCGGCCGTTCTGCTTGGCCTGGTACAGCGCCTGGTCGGCCTGCGCGACCAGCGCCGAGGCCACCTCCTCGGCCGCATGCTCGCGCTCGAAATCGTCCAGGGCCGCGACCCCGATCGAGACCGTCACCGGCAGCCCCTGCCCGTCGCCCAGCAGGAAGGGCCGGTCGGCCACGCTGGCGCGGATGCGGTGCGCGACCAGGCTGGCGCTCTCCAGGTCGGCGTCGATCAGCAGCGCCACGAACTCCTCGCCGCCGAAGCGGCCCAGCGCGTCCGACATGCGCAACTCGGCCTTGATGCGCGCCGCGACTTCGCGCAGCACGTCGTCGCCGGCCTGGTGTCCGTAGCTGTCGTTGACCTGCTTGAAGTGATCGACGTCGATGTACATGCAGGAGATGCGGTAGGACTGGCGGCGCGCCCTGGCGATTTCCTCGGCCAGGCGGCGGTCCATGTAGCGGCGGTTGTAGACCCCGGTCAGCGCATCGGTCAGGCCGATGTACTTCAGCATCTCGTTGCTGATCACGTTCTCGAGGCAGATCGCGATGATCGACCCCATGTGCTCGACGAAGTCGGTGCCCAGCAGCGGCGTGAAGCGGCTGAAGTCGCGGCTGCCCAGGTTCAGGCTGCCGATCAGGCGCCGGTTGCGCAGCAGCGGCACCAGCGCGACGCTGGCCAGTCCGGCGGGCGGATGTGGGAACGCCGCCGCATGGCTGACCGGGTGGTAGGGCAGCAGGCGGGGCCTGGGCGTGCGGCCGGGTTCGATGTCGAAGCCCAGCTCACCGGGATACTCATGGAACAGCAGGTTGGGCAGGACCTCGAAGTCCACGCCCAGCTTGTGCATCACGGTAAAGATGTCGGCGCCGGTGTCGACCAGCGACAGGGTCACGATGTCGAGGTTCGAGACGATCGGCAGCTGGCGGAAGATGGTGGCGACCAGCTCCTGGAAGCTGCCCGCACCCACGATCTCGAGGTCGAAGGCCTGGTGGCGCATCATGATCGCGTGGTTGCTTTCGGCCTGGTCGATCAGGCTGGCGAGCTGCCTGCGCAGTGCGGCGTTCTCGGCCATCAGTTCGCGCACACTGGCGCCCTGCTGCTCGTGCATGGACATTCCTTTCGGCAATTAGCCCTTACATTACGCCAACTCTGCCGTATTGCAAATCGAAACTGCGCGAGTGTTGTCAAAAGGCCAATTCTGCCGCCAGTTCCTGGCCCACGCGCAGCCGGCTGCCGGCCCCGGCCGACACGATGCAGTTCATGCCCAGGCAGACCGCGCCGTCGAGTTTCGGGTTGGCGCGGTAGGTCTGCAGGATGTCGAGCGGATCCGGGCCGGGCACGCCGCTGGCCTGGTCGACGGCGGGGATCGGACAGCGCGCGCAGGGCTTCACGGGACGGATCTCGGCCGCGCCCGTGCTGAGGGAAGCCGTGTAGTCCTCCTCGAAGGCTTCCAGGCCCGCGACCACCAGGTTCGGGCGGAAGCGGTCCATCGGCAGCGCCGCGCGCCCGGCCGCGCGCAGGCGCAGGTTCAAGTCGTCGAGCGAGGACTGGCCGATCAGCAGCAGCGGATAGCCGTCGGCGAAGCGCGTGTGCGAAGGCACGCCGCCGGTCCACTTGACGCTGGTCGGGCGCACCACGTCGCGGTGGAAGCGCACCAGACGCACCCGCTCGCGCGTGCCGAGCGCTTCGGTGAACCAGCCGGCGGCCGGCTCGCCGCAATCGGCCGCGCCGACCACGTCGTCCCAGATCTGCACCTGGCGCGTGGGCGCGTCTTCTTGCCAGGACAGCGGCAGCAGCAGGTCGGCCATCCCGGGTGCGCACACGCGCAGCGTGCCGTCCTCCGGCCGCGGCCGGATCAGGGCCATGCGCGGGAACTCGCGCTGGGTCAGGAATTGGCCGGCTTCCGTCACCAGCATCCATTCGCGGTCGTGCACGCCGTGCGCGGCCAGGCCGGACTCGAGCAGGGTGGCTTTCTGGACGGCAATGCCGGCGCAGGATTTGATCGGGTACAGCAGGAGTTGGGACAGGGTAGGCATCGCGAGCGTGATCGACTTCAGGGGCGGATAGTATCGCACCAAGTTTGCCATTGCTTCAAAACCCACGTACACTGCTGCCCGTCGCCTCTTCATGAGATGACGACAACGCTAGGGGTCCTGCTCCGATCACATCAGATCGGACGTGGGTGAGAAATACCCTCCGAACCTGATCTGGATAATGCCAGCGAAGGGAAGCTACAGAGTCCGCGTATGCCCTCGTGCCTACGAATCTTTGCACTCCTCCGCTGGATCGCCGATCTACAGTGATACAAGGAGTGCACTTGAACGCCGATCCGAAATTCCTGTCCGCCAGCGCCACGGTCGATGCCGCGGCCGTGACGCCTCTTCCCAATTCGCGCAAGGTCCACGTGGCCGGCTCGCGTCCCGACATCCGGGTGCCGATGCGCGAAATCCACCAGTCGCCCACGCCGGCCTCGTTCGGTGCCGAGCCGAACCCGCCAGTCTGGGTCTACGACACCTCCGGGCCCTATACCGATCCGGACGTGCGCATCGACATCCGCTCCGGCCTGCCCTGCCCGCGCAGCCAGTGGATCCGCGAGCGCGGCGATACCGTCGAACTGGCCGGCCCGTCATCGCGCTATGGCCAGGAACGCCTGCAGGACCCGAAGCTGGCCGAGCTGCGCTTCGACCTGCAGCGCGAGCCGCGCCGCGCCGCCAGCGGACGCAACGTCACGCAGATGCACTATGCACGCCAGGGTATCGTCACGCCCGAGATGGAGTTCGTCGCCATCCGCGAGAACCTGCGGCGCCAGGAATACCTGCGCAGCCTGGAAGCCGCCGGCCCGACCGGGAAGAAAATGGCGGCGCTGCTGGGCCGCCAGCACCCGGGCCAGTCCTTCGGCGCCAGCATTCCGCACGAGATCACCCCCGAGTTCGTGCGCGACGAGATCGCCCGCGGGCGCGCCGTCCTGCCGGCCAACATCAACCACCCGGAATCGGAACCGATGATCATCGGCCGCAACTTCCTCGTGAAGATCAACGCCAACATCGGCAACTCGGCCGTCACCTCCTCGATCGGCGAGGAAGTCGAGAAGATGACCTGGGCGATCCGCTGGGGCGGCGACACCGTGATGGACCTCTCGACCGGCAAGCATATCCACGAGACGCGCGAGTGGATCATCCGGAACAGCCCGGTCCCGATCGGCACCGTGCCGCTCTACCAGGCGCTGGAAAAGGTGAACGGCAAGGCCGAAGACCTCACCTGGGAGATCTACCGCGACACCCTGATCGAACAGGCCGAGCAAGGCGTCGACTACTTCACCATCCACGCCGGCGTGCGCCTGCCCTTCGTGCCGATGACGGCGAACCGATTGACCGGCATCGTCTCGCGCGGCGGCTCGATCATGGCCAAGTGGTGCCTGGCCCATCACAAGGAGTCCTTCCTGTACACGCACTTCGAGGAGATTTGCGAAATCATGAAGGCCTACGACGTCACCTTCAGCCTCGGCGACGGCCTGCGCCCGGGCTCGATCTACGACGCCAACGACGAAGCCCAGCTGGCCGAGCTGCGCACCCTCGGCGAACTCACGCAGATCGCCTGGAAGCACGACGTGCAGACCATGATCGAAGGCCCCGGCCACGTGCCGCTGCACCTGATCAAGGAAAACATGGACCTGCAACTGGAGCAGTGCCACGAGGCGCCCTTCTACACCTTGGGCCCGCTGACCACCGACATCGCGCCGGGCTACGACCACATCACCTCCGGCATCGGCGCCGCCAACATCGGCTGGTACGGCACCGCCATGCTGTGCTACGTGACGCCGAAGGAGCACCTGGGCCTGCCCGACAAGGACGACGTCAAGGACGGCATCATCACCTACAAGATCGCGGCGCACGCGGCCGACCTGGCCAAGGGCCATCCGGGCGCCCAGATCCGCGACAACGCGCTGTCCAAAGCGCGCTTCGAATTCCGCTGGGAAGACCAGTTCAACCTCGGCCTCGATCCGGACAAGGCACGCTCTTTCCACGACGAGACGCTGCCGAAGGACTCGGCCAAGGTGGCCCACTTCTGCTCGATGTGCGGCCCGCACTTCTGCTCGATGAAGATCACCCAGGAGGTGCGCGACTACGCGGCCGGCGGCATGCAGGAAAAGGCGGTCGAGTTCATGCGCAAGGGCGCCGAGCTCTATCACAAGGAATAGGCATGCTGGAGATCGAACTCGAACTGAACGGCGCGCCGTATGTATTCGATGCGGCGCAGCCCGAGGCAGCCACCCTGGACGCGCTGGTCGAAGCGCTGGGCATGACCGGCCAGGCGCTGGCGCTGGCCGTGAACCGCCGCGTGGTGCCGCGCGAACGCTGGCGAGAGACCGTGCTGGCCCCGCGCGACCGGGTCGACGTGGTGCGCGCCATCGGCGGCGGTTGATCCGCCCTCCTCAACGAATCGGAACAGAGGTGAACGACATGAACGACATGAACATGAATCAGATCCACATGGATCAGATGAACGACCGGCCCCTCGTCATCGCCGGCAAGGAATACCGCTCGCGCCTGCTGGTCGGCAGCGGCAAGTACCGCGACCTGGAGCAGACCCGCGAGGCGACGGAAGCGGCCGGCGCCGAGATCATCACGGTGGCGATCCGCCGCGTGAACATCGGCCAGGATCCGAACGCGCCGAACCTGCTCGACGTGGTGCCGCCCTCGCGCTATACCATCCTGCCCAACACGGCCGGTTGCTACACCGCGAAGGACGCCGTCTACACCCTGCAGCTGGCGCGCGAACTGCTGGACGGGCACAAGCTCGTGAAGCTCGAGGTGCTGGGCGACGAGAAAACCCTGTTCCCCAACATGCCCGAAACCCTGCGCGCCGCGGAGGAGCTGGTGCGCGACGGTTTCGACGTGATGGTCTACTGCAGCGACGATCCGATCCAGGCCAGGATGCTGGAAGAGATCGGCTGCGTGGCCGTGATGCCGCTGGCGTCCCTGATCGGCTCGGGCATGGGCATCCTGAATCCGTGGAACCTGTCGCTGATCATCGAGCAGGCCAAGGTGCCGGTACTGGTCGACGCCGGCGTCGGCACGGCCTCGGATGCGGCGGTGGCGATGGAACTCGGCTGCGACGGCGTGCTGATGAACAGCGCCATCGCGCTCGCCCGCGAGCCCGTGCGCATGGCGCGCGCGATGCGCCTTGCCGTGGAGGCCGGCCGCGAAGCGTATCTGGCGGGACGGATGCCGCGGCGCTTCGCGGCCTCGCCCTCGTCGCCGATGGCGGGTCGGCTCGGTGGGGCTGCCCAGTGAAGCTGAACAAGGTACGCCCCTGCGTGCTGGTGTTTTCCGGCCTCGACCCGTCGGGCGGGGCCGGCATCCAGGCCGACATCGAAGCGATCGCGGCCCAGGGCGCGCATGCGCTGCCGATCGTGACGGCGCTGACGGTGCAGGACAACGAGCGCGTGCACGAGGTGGTGCCGGTGGATGCCGGCCTGCTCGCGCGCCAGGCGACGCTGCTGCTGGACAGCATGCCGATCCACGCGGTCAAGCTGGGCATCCCGGGCAGCCTGGCGAATGCCGGGGCGATCGCCGGCATCGTCCTGCTGCTGCGCGAGCGCCGGCCGACGCTGCCGGTGGTGCTCGACCCGGTGCTGGCCAGCGGCCACGGCGACCCGCTCGCGCGTGGTGACGCCGTGGCGGCCCTGGCCCCGCTGCTGGCGCTGGCGACGGTGGTAACGCCGAACCTGCCGGAGGCCGACGCGCTGGGCTTGCCGGCATCGGGCGCCGGCACGCACGTGCTGGTCACCGGCGGCCACGGCGACGGCGGCGAGGTCGTCAACCGCTGGCATAGCCGGGACGGCGTACGCGAATGGCGCTGGCCGCGCCTGCCCGGCGAATTCCACGGCAGCGGCTGCACGCTCGCGTCCAGCCTGGCCGCCCGCCTGGCCCTGGGCGATGCGATGGAGCAGGCGCTCGAACGCGCCCAGCGCTGCTGCAACCAGGCGCTGGCCGATTCGTATGCGGTCGCGCCCGGCCAGCGCATCCCGCGCCGTATCGAACATCGAGGAGCATGAGCATGAGCATGAGCATGAAAGGACTGTATCTGGTCACGCCCGACTGGACCGATACCGGCCGGCTGCTGGACGTCACGCAGCAGGCGCTGGACGCCGGCGCGGCGCTGGTCCAGTACCGCAACAAGACCGCCAATGAAGCCCTGCGCCAGGAGCAGGCGGCCGCCCTGCTCGCCCTGTGCCGCCGGCGCAATACGCCACTGGTCATCAACGACCACGTGGCGCTGTGCCTGCAACTGGACGCGGACGGCGTGCACGTCGGCGGCACCGATGAGGGAGTGGCCGCGTTGCGCGCGGCGCTCGGGCCGGACAGGATCGTCGGCGCATCCTGCTACGGCCGCTTCGAACTGGCGCAGGCGGCGCAGGACGCGGGCGCCAGCTATGTGGCGTTCGGCGGCTTTTATCCGTCGAAAGTAAAAGTGTACGAGGTCAGCACGCCGCCCGACATCGTCGCCCGGGCCAAGGCGGCGTTGCGGGTGCCGGTGGTGGCGATTGGCGGCATGACGGCGGAGAATGCGCGGCCGCTGGTGGGGCTGGGGGCGGATATGGTGGCGGCGATCAGCAGTGTGTATCTGGCAGATGAGCCGTACGCGGCGGCGAGAGAGTTCGCAGGCCTGTTCTAAGCTTCTAAACGTCGTCCCGCGAAGGCGGGGACCCAAGTTACGCAGCGTATTCGCATACTGAAATTGGGTTCCCGCCTCCGCGGGAACGACGGATCTACCTCACACCTTCGCCAGCCTGAACTGGGTCAGTTCACCGGTCAGATATCCCACCGCGGCCCCGAACTTGTCCTTGTAGTTCGCACGGATCAGCGGATCCAGCGTGGTCTTCACGCCCGCATGGATGCCGCCCCAGTCGCCGGCGTGCTGGAAGTTGCTCATGATATAGGTCCAGCCATTGATGTCGTCGACCGCATGCAGGCCGGTCGATTCGCCGCCGGCCGGCACCGACAGCAGGCGCGAGAGCTGCCTGGTGTCGACGTTGTAGGCCCACAGGAAGTTGTTGACGTGCTGGCTGCTGTCTTCGCCGATGAACAGGGTGCGCATCTTTTCCGAGAACTTCAGGTTGTCCGGATTGCCCACCTTGTTCGGATTGGCGGTATTGCCCAGCGCGTCGGCCGGGATGTCCTCGCCCACCAGCAGGGCCTTGGTGTCCATCGGCATCCACTCGCTGTTGATGGCGTTGCCGGCGGTGTCCTTCTGGCCGCCCTTCAGGTTCAGCATCATCACAGCGCCGGCGTTGACCGCTTTCGGGATCGAAATGCCGTTGCCCGTCACGTTCAGGGCATTCCCCGCCACCATCGCGCTCTGGCAGTTCTGCAGGGCCGAGTAGGCGATCTTGTCCTTCAGGTTGACGGTCGTGCCTTCCATCTTGGTGAAGCCCATCGAGGCGCCGACCAGCGCGGCGTAGCGGTGGGTCTCAAGGAAGGCGGCGGCCTTCTCCATGCCCGGCTTGAGCTTGAGCCACTCGGTACGGCCGTTGGCGGCGACTTTGGTGTAGCTGGCATCCTGGGGGTCGGTGGTCTTGACGTCCATGATGTCGGTCGCCTTGAGCGAAGCGGCCAGCGCGCGGATCTCGTCGCTGGTGGCCGAACCCAGCTTGATCCAGCTGAGCGGCGCGGCCGCCGCGGCCGGGTCCAGCGAGAAGCCGGCGCCGACCTTGGCCACATACAGGGTGCCGCTCGACAGGTCCTTTTCCCTGTCGGCCACGAACACGAAGTAGCCGCTGTTGGTGGCGTCGTCGCCCATCAGCACGGTGCGCTTGTCGCCCATCACCTGCACCAGCTCGTGCGAGATGCGGCCCAGGCAGTAGTGCTTCTTGATGCTGGCGGTGCCGTCCGCGTTGACGGTAACTTCCGGCAGGTGGCCATAGTTGTACGGGTTCGCCCTGGTCTCGTCGCCGTACAGGTTCTTGCTGAAGGCCTTGAACTGGGCATCAAGCGCGGCGGTGAAGGCGTTCGGCTCGTATTCCTCGCTCGACAGATGGGTGCCCCACGGCGACAGGCTGGCGCCGCAGGTGATCCACAGGCCGTTCGCGCCCGAGGTGTCGACGTTGTGGTACTTCACCAGGGTCAGCTTGCCATTGGCCGGATCCTGGTCCAGGGTCAGCACGGCAATCGGCGACGGCAGCTTGCCGTACATGTCGGTCTTGCCGTCCTGGGCCCAGGTGGTGTATTCGAACTGGACCACGGCGAACACGGTGTTGCCCTTCACCCCCGCGACTTTCGCGTTCGGGACCGTCAGCAGCGAGGTGCCGTCCGGCGAATCCGAGAAGAACTGGCGCTCCTTGCCGGCCACGGTGGCATCGACGATTGGCTTGTTGTTGATGTCGTAGTAGCCGCCGGCCAGGATGGTGCCGCCGTTGCCGTTCGGGACCAGGTCGCCGGTGATGAAGAAGGGTGTATACGACAGCTTGAAATCGAGCTTGCTGCTGTCGCTGAAGGCGACCGTCATGGTCGAGCCGACCGAGGTGGTGGCCATCGCGGCGGCATCGCTCAGCGTCGGTGCGCCCATCGAACCGAACGACACGCTCGACAGGGTAGCCACGGGCGGGGCCGGGTTCACCGGCGTGGTGGCCACCGGGCTGTCGTCACCGCCGCCGCAACCGGCCAGCATGGCGCCCAGGGAACCGGCGCCGATCGGCAGCATGGGGCTCGCGCCCAGCAGGCGCAGCAGGCGACGACGGGACAGGTCGGTATTCGGATTCATGCGTCAACACTCCAGGATCAGGTCGGTGGGGCCGCACCGGAGGCGCGGCGATCGCTGGCTAGAATAGTTGACGTATATTTCAGGAAAATGACGAAAACTTCACAAGTATCTGGCAGAACAGACCTGCTGCGGCCGACATCCCGACGGCTGCTAGGCCGCCACCGCGTTGAACGCTTCCAGCGAGGCGACCAGGTCGGTAAAGCGCTGCCCCTGCACGGCCACATGGCTGCGCATGAGATCGGCCGCCTTCTGGCCGTCGCCGTCGATGATGGCCTTGACCACCGCATCGTGCTCGCCGAACGAGTGCCTCATGCGGTCGCGCACCCTGAGCTGCAGGCGCCGGTAGGGGCGGAGCCGGCGCGACAGGGCGCGCGCCTGTTCGGCCAGGAAGTGGTTGTGGCTCCCCGCGAAGATCGTGTCGTGGAACACTTCGTTCCGGTAGTAGTACTCGTCCGGGTCGCGCGCCTCGTAGGCGCTGCTGCAGGCCTGGTGCGCTTCCAGCAGCTTGGCGTGCTCGGCGGCCGACATGCGCCGCGCCGCAAGGCGTGCGCACATGGCCTCCAGCTCGGCCATCACTTCGAACATCTCCACGATCTCATGCGCCGAGACGGTCGATACCACCGCGCCGCGGCGCGGGCGGATTTGCACCAGCCCGGCCGACGCCAGCTGGATCAGGGCTTCGCGGATCGGGGTACGCGATGCCCCGAATTCATTGGCCAGTTCGGTCTCATCGAGATGCTGCCCCGGCAGTAACTTGCCAGTGGCAATCTTCTCTTCTATCTGTTCGCGTAGCCGATCAGAGAGCTTTTTCATGGCGCTACTTTCCGCTTAAAAATCATATTAGCCTGATTGACATTGTATTTTTTCTGGTTCATCTTGTATACATAAACAAAAAATTTGCATGCACAGCATGCGTTCCCGTGAAGAGAACTGAGGAGATAAATATGATTTCAATCAAGCGACGCACCGTCATGGGTGTCCTGGCATTCGGCATGGCGATGGCCGCGGCAGCCCCGGTATGGGCGCAGACGACCATCAAGATTTCGCACCAGTTCCCGGGGGGTACGATCGACAAGGGCGATTTCCGTGACCGCCTGGTCCGTATGTTCGCGGCCGAGGTCGGAAAACGCACCAAAGGCGGCGTCAAGTTCGAGATCTACCCTGGTTCGTCGCTGATGAAGACCAACGCCCAGTTCTCCGCCATGCGCAAGGGCGCGCTCGACATGTCGCTGGTGCCGCTGTCGTATGCCGGCGGCGAAGTCCCCGAAACGAATATCGGCCTGATGCCAGGCCTGGTGACGTCCTATGAACAGAGCGCCGCCTGGAAGAATGCCGCGGTCGGCAAGGAGCTCACCAAGATCCTGGCCGACAAGGGCGTGGTGATGGTCAGCTGGATCTGGCAGGCCGGCGGCATGGCCTCGCGCGGCAAGCCGATCGTCGAGCCCGAAGACGCGAAGGGCATGAAGATCCGCGGCGGTTCGCGCGAGATGGACCTGATCCTGAAGGAAGCCGGCGCCGCCGTCGTGACCCTGCCCTCGAACGAGATCTATGCCGGCATGCAGACCGGCGCCATGGATGCCGCCCTGACCTCCTCGACTTCGCTGATCTCGTTCCGCCTGGAGGAAGTGTCGAAGGCGCTCACCACCGGCCGCGGCAAGTCCTACTGGTTCATGCTGGAGCCGCTGATGATGTCGAAGGCCGCCTTCGACCGCCTGACCAAGGAACAGCAGGCCGTGATCCTGCAGGTCGGCGCCGAGATGGAAGCGTTCGCCGTCAAGGAAGCCAAGGCTGACGACGAAGAAGTGACCAAGGTATTCGCCAAGGCCGGCGCCAAGACCGTCGACCTGACCGAAGCCACCGTCAAGAAATGGCAGGACATCGCCCGCCGTACCGCCTGGAAGGACTTCGCGGCCAAGAACGCCAACACCGCCAAGCTGCTGCAGCTCGCCGAACAGGTGAAGTGATGAGTGCACACGGATTCGAGGCCCAGGCGCCGCAAGCGCCTGCGCTGCCCTCGCACCGCGGGGCGGCCACGCTGGCGTTGTTCCTCAACCGGATCAACCATCTGCTGCTGGTGATCTCCATGGCGGGGATGATCGTCACCGCCCTGGTGCTGAGCTATTCGGTGGTGATGCGCTACTTCTTCAAGGTCGCCACCGACTGGCAGGACGAGGCCGCGGTCTTCATGCTGGTCGGCGCCACCTTCTTCTGCGCGGCCTACGTGCAGTCCTTCCGCGGCCACATCGGCATCGAAGCGCTGGCCGGGCTGCTGTCGCCCCGGGTGAACCGGGTCCGCCTGATCCTGGTGGACCTGCTGTCCTTCCTGTTCTGTGCCTTCTTCTCCTGGAAATCCTGGACTTTGTTCCATGAAGCCCTGGTCGAAGGCCAGACCACCTCGTCGACGCTGGCACCACCGCTGTGGATCCCGTACTCGCTGATGGCGTTCGGCATGACGCTGCTGGCGGTCCAGATCCTGGTCCAGCTGTTCGGCCGTCTCACCGAAAAGGAATAAGCTCCATGAGCGCACTTTCCCTCGGCGTCGGCTACGCCGTCGCCACGCTCGTCGTCATGTTTTCCGGTATGCCGATCGCGTTCGCGCTGGGCGCGGTCGCCACCGTGTTCATGTACCTGTTCATGCCCGCCTCCTCGCTCGACACGATCACCCAGAACGTGTACGAGGAGATGGCGTCGATCACGCTGCTGTCGATCCCGCTGTTCATCATGAAGGGCGCGGCAATCGGCAAGTCGCCGGCCGGCCGCGACCTGTACTCGGCCATCCACGCCTGGCTCAACAAGGTCCCGGGCGGCCTCGGCATCGCCAACGTGTTCGCCTGCGCGCTGTTCGCCGCCATGGCCGGCTCCTCGCCGGCCACCTGCTCGGCGATCGGCTCGGCCGGCATCCCCGAAATGCGCCGGCGCGGCTATTCGCCCGGCTTCGCGGCCGGCATCATCGCCGCCGGCGGCACGCTCGGCATCCTGCTGCCGCCGTCGATCACGATGATCCTGTACGCGGTGGCCGCCGAGCAGTCGCTGGGCCGCCTGTTCCTGGCCGGTATCGGCCCGGGCCTGATGCTGGTGCTGCTGTTCGCCGGCTATGCCGTGCACCGCGCGCGCAAGGAATACCGCCTGGCCCATGAAGCCTACCAGCGCGGCGGCGAGAAGTCCGCCTACCTGGATGCGCACAACTACACGCTGGCGGAGAAGGTCGAGATGCTGCCGCGCGTGCTGCCCTTCCTGGTCCTGCTGACCGGCGTGATGGTCGCGCTGTACGGCGGCTATGCGACGCCGTCGGAGACCGCCGGCCTGGGCGCGCTGCTGGCCATCGTGTTGATGGCCGTCGTGTACGGCATCTGGCGGCCGAAGGAGCTCGGCCCGATCCTGAGCTCGACGATCAAGGAATCGACCATGCTCCTGATGATCATCGGCATGTCCCTGCTCTACTCCTACGTGATGAGCTACCTGCACATCAGCCAGTCGGCGGCGCAGTGGGTGGTGGGACTGCACCTGTCGAAATGGGTGCTGCTCGCGGTGATCCTGCTGATGGTGATCGTGTTCGGCTTCTTCCTGCCGCCGGTGTCGATCATCCTGATGACCGCGCCGATCATCCTGCCGCCGCTGCGCGAAGCCGGCTTCGACCTGATCTGGTTCGGCGTGGTGATGACGATCGTGATGGAGATGGGTCTGATCCACCCGCCGGTGGGCCTGAACATCTTCGTGATCAAGAACATCGCGCCCGACATCCCGCTATCCGACGTGATCTGGGGCGTGATGCCCTTCGTCGTGTTGATGTTCGTGGCGGTGATCCTGCTGTGCGTGTTCCCGCAGATCGCGACCGGCCTGCCCGACATGATCATGGGAGGCCGCTAGATGAGTGCGAATGAAAGAAGCTGGGACCGCCAGCGTGCCAACCGCGAGCAGCGCCTGGCGCGGGCGCGCGAGCGCCTGGGCAGCGGCCTGCAGGGCAAGATCGTCGATACCAAGCTGGCGCAAGAGCTGATGCATCAGGTGATCGAGTGCGGCGACCGGGTCTGCCTGGAGGGGAACAACCAGAAGCAGGCCGACTTCCTGGCCAGGACCCTGGCCTCGCTCGACGCCGGCCGGGTCAACGGCCTGCACATGCTGCAGTCGGTGCTGGCCCTGCCCGAGCACCTGGACGTGTTCGAGAAGGGCATCGCGGCAAAGCTGGACTTCTCGTTTTCCGGCCCGCAGGCCGGGCGGCTGGCCAGGCTGGTATCGAGCGGGAAGATCAACATCGGCGCAATCCACACCTACCTGGAGCTGTTCGGCCGCTACTTCATCGACCTGACGCCGCAGGTGGCGCTGGTGGCGGCGCAGGCCGCCGACCGCCACGGCAACCTGTACACCGGTCCGAACACCGAAGACACGCCGGTGATCGTCGAAGCCACCGCCTTCAAGAGCGGCATCGTGATCGCCCAGGTCAACGAGATCGTCGATGTGCTGCCGCGCATCGACATTCCGGCCGACTGGGTCGACTTCGCGGTGGCTGCCCCGACCCCGCACTACATCGAACCGCTGTTCACGCGCGATCCGGCGCTGATCTCGGAAATCCAGGTGCTGATGGCGATGATGGCGATCAAGGGCATCTACGCCGAGTACCAGGTCGACCGCCTGAACCACGGCATCGGCTTCGATACCGCCGCCATCGAGCTGCTGCTGCCGACCTATGCGGCCTCGCTCGGCCTCAAGGGCAAGATCGGCCGCAACTGGGCGCTGAATCCGCACCCGGCCCTGATTCCCGCGATCGAAGCCGGCTTCGTCGAGAACGTCCACTCGTTCGGCTCCGAGCTCGGCATGGAAGACTATGTGCGCGCCCGCCCCGACGTGTTCTTCACCGGTCCCGACGGCAGCATGCGCAGCAACCGCGCCTTCTGCCAGATGGCCGGCCACTACGCCTGCGACATGTTCATCGGCTCGACGCTGCAGATCGACCTGCAGGGCAATTCGTCCACCGCCACGCTCGGCCGCATCTCCGGCTTCGGCGGCGCGCCCAACATGGGCGCGGATGCGCGCGGCCGGCGCCACGCCAGCCCGGCCTGGCTGAAGGCCGGCGAACAGGCGCGCCGCGGCAAGAACGTGATCCCGCGCGGCCAGAAACTGGTGGTGCAGATGGTCGAGACCTTCCGCGAGCACATGCAGCCGGCCTTCGTCGAACGCCTCGACGCCTGGCAGCTGGCCGAGCAGGCGAAGATGGCGATCCCGCCGGTCATGATCTACGGCGACGACGTCAGCCACATCCTGACCGAGGAAGGCATCGCCAACCTGCTGCTGTGCCGCACCGAAGAAGAACGCGAGCAGGCGATCCGTGGCGTGGCCGGCTATACCCCGGTCGGCCTGGGGCGCGACGCGCGGATGGTCGAGAACCTGCGCGACCGCGGCATCATCCGCCGTCCCGAGGACCTCGGCATCGACAAGCGGCTCGCCACGCGCGACCTGCTCGCGGCCAGGAACATGAAGGACCTGGTGCGCGCCTCGCACGGCCTGTACAAACCGCCTAAACAGTTCAGGAACTGGTAAGCATGGAAACCCTACGATTCAATTTTTCAGGCGGCCAGCGCCGCATCGACGGCGTCCGCCTGGTCGGCGTGGTCGGTTCCGGCAACCTGGAGATCCTGATCGAGCGCCAGCCGTTGAACGGCGCCTGCGAGATCGAGATCAGCACCGCCGCGCACGGCTTCGGCCCGATCTGGGAAGCGGTGGTGCGCGACTTCCACCAGCGCTGGCAGCTGGCCGACGTGCGCGTGGCCATCAACGACATGGGCGCGACCCCGGCGGTGGTCAGCCTGCGGCTCGACCAGGCGGCCGAGTCGATCACCGGCTCGATCAGCGGATCAATCAGCGGAGAAGCGTCATGAGCAGCTACCAGGAAGCCACCGCGCGCCAGCGCATCGCCGGCATGCTGGACGCCGGCAGCTTCGACGAATTCCTGCCGCCGCAGATGCGCATCACGAGTCCGCACCTGCCGCAACTGGACGCCCCGGTCTCGTTCGACGACGGCGTCGCGGTCGGCCGCGGCAGCATCGACGGCCGTAAGGTCTTCATCGCCGCCCAGGAAGGCGCGTTCATGGGCGGCGCCGTCGGCGAAGTCCATGGCGCCAAGCTGGTCGGCATGCTGCGCCGCGCGGTCGACGCGAGTTTGAACGAGAAAGTCGACGCCGTGCTGCTGCTGTTGGAAACCGGCGGCGTGCGCCTGCACGAAGCGAATGCCGGCCTGATCGCGGTGTCGGAAGTGATGCGCGCCGTGCTCGACACGCGCGCCGCCGGTATCCCGGTGATCGCGCTGGTGGGCGGTTCCAACGGCTGCTTCGGCGGCGTGGGCATCGTGGCGCGCTGCACCAACGGCGTCGTCATCTCCGAAGAAAGCCGGCTGGCGATGTCCGGGCCGGAAGTCATCGAGACCGCCGGCGGCGTCGAGGAATTCGACGCGCGCGACCGCGCCCTGGTGTGGCGCGTCACCGGCGGCAAGCATCGCTACCTGCTCGGCGACGCCCAGGCCATCGTGGCCGACGACATCCAGAGCTTCCGCGTCGCTGCGCTGCAGCTGGCGGATGCGGCACGCGGCAGCGGCACCGGGCTCACGCTGGAGGCGCTGGAAGCCGAGCAGCGCATGCTCGGCAGCCGCCTCGAACGCTTCGGCGGTCTCGACGATCCGTTGGAGATCTGGGAAGAACTCGGCGTGGCCGAGCCGCAGTCGGTGCCCCTGCTGGAGATCGACGCATTCCGCGAACTGGCCGCGCGCCACCGTGAAGGAGCAGCATCATGAACTGGCACACCGTGGCGGACGCCCTGTTCCCGCAGGGCCACCGCATCGTCGAGCGCGACAACTTCCTCAACGGCGAAGCGCTGGTGGGTGGCCAGGCCGTGACCGTGATCGGCACCACCGGGCACACGCCAATCGGCGTCGAGATCGCGCTGGCGCAGGCCAAAGCCATCCTTGACACAGTCAGGCAGCACCCGGGCCGGCCGATCGTGATCCTGGTCGATACCGAAGGCCAGCGCCTGCGCCGGCGTGACGAAATGCTGGGCATTAACAGCTACATGGCCCATCTCGGCAAGTGCGTCGAACTGGCGCGGCTGCGCGGCCACCGCATCGTCGGGCTGGTGTACGACCAGGCGCTGTCCGGCGGCTTCATCACCAGCGGCTTGATCGCCGACGCCTGCTACGCGCTGCCCGACGCCACCATCCGCGTGATGGGCCTGCCGGCAATGGCGCGCATCACCAAGGTAGCTCTCGAAAGACTGGAACAGCTGGCCCAGGACAACCCGGTGTTCGCCCCCGGCGCCGAAAACTACCGGCGCATGGGCGGCGTGGCCGAGATCTGGCACGGCGACCTGGCGGCCGCCCTGGAGCGGGCCCTGGCCCAGGCGACATCCGACGATCGCCGCGCCGAACTCGGACTGGCGCGCGGCGGCCGCAAGCTGGCGCTCCCGGTGGCGCGCGCAGTCCGCACGGGATCCGATGTACAGGCGGCATGACCTGGTCTGGCTGACGCCGCAAGGCTGGGACAGGGCCTTGCGCAGCCTGAGCGGGGCGGCGCGCGAGCTGGCCCTGGACTGGCGCGCACGCGACCTGCCGGCCGTGGTGCGCCGGCTCGAGCCGGGCACGCCGCCGGCCCTGGTCTGCCTGGGCATCCCGGCACCGCCCGACCCGCACAACGGCCACAAGCGAAGGCTCGGCTTTGCCGCCGAACGCCGCCACATCGCCACGGTACATTCCCCACTGGCGCTGGCCGAAGCCCAGGCGCCGGCCGCCTGGCAGCCGGGCCTGGCCAACCTGGGCATCGCACTGCGCTCGGCGGGCGTGGACTGCAGGGTGTTCGGCTCGCTCGCGATGCAGACCCTGACCGGCGACCGCTATCTCGGCGCCGGCTCCGATATCGACCTTCTTCTGCGTCCCGCCAGCGCCGCCCAGCTCGACGCCGGCCTGGCGCTGGTGGCGCGTCATGCGCAAGGCCTGCCGCTGGACGGCGAAATCGAATTCCCGTCAGGGCATGCGGTCTCGTGGAAAGAGTGGCTGGGCACGGACGAGCAGGCGCAGGCACGGAATCACGGCGGCGCCGCCCGCGTGCTGGCCAAGCACCTCCACACGGTGGCGCTGCTGCAGCGTGACGCGCTACTCGGCCAGTTCGGCACGAACCAGGATCGTCATGGCTGAGTCCTGCCGGCTCTCTCGCGGCCGTCTTGCCGTCGACACCGCCGCGGCGAGCGTCATCGTCGCGCGCCATGCGGTGCGCAGCCTCTACCAGGAACTGGCGCTCTACCCCAAACCCGGACTGGTCTCGCTGGTCGACACCGGCAGCCACGACGACATGGATGCCTCGACCTTCGTGCGCAGCCTGTTTTCGCTGCGCCGCTACTTCCTCGACATCGCGCTGGCGGGCGCGCAAGGCAGCAAATTCGAGACGTTGCGCCTGCTCGGCATCGACGCGGAGCGGCGCATGCTGGCCGCTACCGGCGGCATCAACACGCACCGCGGCGCGATCTTCTCGCTGGGGATGCTGTGTGCGGCGGCTGGGCGCGCAGGTGCGTCCGACCTGCCCGACCGGCAGCCGGAGCGGCTGCGCGCGACCCTGCTGGACTGCTGGGGAGAAGCGCTGGCCGGCCATCGCGGCCCGGCCGCATCGAACGGTGCCCTGGTCCGCAAGCGCCACGCCGCCCCCGGTGCGCGCGAACAGGCGGCGGCGGGTTTCCCCGCCATCTTCGAACTGGCCCTGCCCACGCTGCGCCGCACGCTGGCGGCCAAGCGTGGCCTGCGCTGCGCCCGCATCGACACCCTGTTCACGCTGATGGCCGAACTGTCCGACACCAACGTCTACCATCGCGGCGGTGCGGCGGGGGCGCGCATCGTGCGCGACACATCCTTGCGCTTCCTGGCGCGCGGCGGCACCGCCGCGCCCGACTGGGAACAGCAAGCCGCGGCCGCGCACCGCCGCTTCGTCGCGCACCGCCTCTCTCCCGGCGGCGCGGCCGACCTGCTGGCCGCGGCCTGCTTCGTCCACGCCCTGAGCACGGAGCCGGGACCGCCATGACGATCCGCCTGGCCATCCTCTGCCCCGGACAGGGCGCGCAAGGCGCGGGCATGTTCGACCTGGCCGGCGCCGATCCTTCCGCGCTCGCCCGCGTCGAGGCCTGGCTGCGTGCCGCGGACGGTCCGGTGTCGAGCACCCCGTTGCGGGAGCTGCTTGGCCACCCGTCGGCCATGTTCGACAACCGCTGCGCGCAGCCGCTGGTGGTCGCCGCCACCCTGATGGCCTGGACCATGCTGGCCGAGCGCCTGCCGCGGCCGACGCTGGTGGCCGGCTACAGCGTCGGCGAAGTCAGCGCCTATGCCGTCGCCGGCGCCCTGCCGCTGGACGAGGCGGTCGCCCTCGCCGCGCGGCGCGCCGCGATCATGAGCGAAGCCGCGGCACGCAGCGGCGAACAGGGCATGGCGGCGGTGTCCGGCATCGCGTTCGAGGCTGCCCGCGTCCTGGTGGCGCAAGCCGGCTGCGAACCGGCCATCGACACGCCGGGGGCCTTGGTGGCTGGCGGGCTGCGCGAGAACCTCGACCGGCTGGCCGCGCTCGCGCCGCAGGCCGGTGCGAGCTACAAACCCCTGCCGATCACGGTCGCCTCGCATACGGGCCTGCTCGCCGCCGCGGCCGATCCGCTGCGCAGCCTGCTGCAGGCCCACGCCGCCGCCCCGTCCCTGCCTTTGTTGGCGGGCGTGAGCGCATCGGCGGTGCACGATGCTGCCCAGGCGGCCGAGCTGCTGGCCCGGCAGACGACCACCACGATCCGCTGGACCGACTGCCTGGACGCGATCGCGGAAGCCCGCATCGACGTCGCCCTGGAGCTCGGCCCAGGCAACGCCCTGACGCGCATGCTGCGCGAGCGGCACCCTGGCATCGCCTGCCGCTCGGTGGCGGATTTCCGCAGCGTGAAGGGGATCGTGGCCTGGATCCGGGCGCAGGACGCCTAACCGGCGTCGCGTCCTTCTCCGGCACCGGACCTGCCGGTCCTCGGTCTGCACCCGAGCCGTCAACCGATGGTGACGATAATTTTGCCGCAATGCCCATTGGCGCGCATACGGGGCTCCGCCATGGCGGCTCTCACCGCCCCCTAGTCATGGTCGACCTGGAGCGCTTCGAGGAAGCGCGACACCAGGTTGTACGCACCGATCGTTGCAGTCAGTTCTACCAGTTCACGCTCATCGAAGTGCCGGCGAACCGCCCCGAACACGGCCTCGGGCACCCGCACGTTGCGCGTCATCGCCTCGCTGTAGGCCAGCGCTGCACGCTCGACGGGGTCGAAGGCGTCCGTCTGCCCCCCGCGCAAGGCCTGGAGCTGCGCCAGGCTGAAGCCCTCTTTCAACGCAAACGGCGTGTGCGCGCGATATTCGTACTCGGCGCCGTTGAGGACGGCGACATTCATGATCACCAGTTCGCGGATACGGCCGGACAGAAGGCACTGCTGGCGTACCGCGGTCAGGAAGGCCAGCCAGCCCGTGGCGATAGGTGGACTGTGCAGCAACATCTCGTACAGCTTCAGGACGTGTCCGCGCTCCTCGACGATGCGCTCCACGATGGGGGCGATCGCCGGATCGCGGATATCGGCATAGGGGATTCTTGCCATGTCGTACTCTCCTTTATAAGTGTCAAGGGCCGGTGGCAGCGGTCAGGCCGCCGTCGACCACGATTTCCTGCGCGGTAACATAACGGCTCTCATCGCTTGCCAGGAACAGCACAGCATGCGCAACGTCCCACGCGTCGCCCATTCGCCCCATCGGAACCTGCCGATGCCGGCGCTCGACGAAAGCGTCGACATCGCCGTTCGCATATTTTTCCGCCAGACGCTGGACCAGTGGCGTGTGCATCAGGCCAGGCACGACACAGTTGAGGCGGATTCCGCGCCCGGCATACAAGACGGCGGTGGTACGGGTCAGTTGCATCAGCGCGGCCTTGCCGGCGGCATAGGCTACCTGAGGCTTGCCGACATACCGCAAGCCCGCGACCGATGAGATGTTCACGACCGCGCCCGCGCCCTGGCGCTCCATGATCGGCAAGATTGACCTGCATGTCAGGAAGGCCGACTTCACGTTGACGTCCATCTGCTCATCCCAGGTCTGCTCCGTCAGTTCGGCGGGACCGCCCGGCTCGGACCGGCCGACATTGTTGATGAGGATGTCAATGCGGCCGAAACGCGCCATGCATGCCTCGACCATGTCCTTCACTTGCGCCGCGTCGGTGACATCGGCAACGTGCGCGTGCGCCAGGCCGCCTTCGGCCCCGATCACGGTGCAGGTCGCTTCGGCTGCCTCACGATCCAGATCGACGCCAAAGACAACGGCGCCCTGCCTTGCGAGCAATACCGCGATCGCCTTGCCGTTGCCCCACCCTGCCCCGCGCACGCCGCAGCCCGTCACCAGGGCGATTTTTCCCTCCAGTCGCCGGAGTGGATGGCGCAATGGCTCTTCCAGTGGCGCGATCTGGCTCATGCGTCTTCCGCCACCGGATCATCCTCGTCACGCAATATCTGCATGGCCTTTCTCAACGCGCGTTGGTAGCGCGCCTGCTCACGCTCGATCGAGGCCTCGTCCCACTCGTAGAATCCGCGCCGGTTCGCACTCTTGACGCCGAAGTCGCCGTTCTTGACGAGCTTGAGCATCAAGGCACTGGGCTCGGTGTTCTGATGCAGGTACGGGTAGATGCCCGCCGCCGCCGCGCAATGGATATCGACACCGGCAAGGTCCTTCTGCAGCAAGGGCCCGGCGGCGATGTAGCGGAAGCCGAAGCCGTAACGCACGGCCAGGTCGACATCCTCGGCGCTGGCGAAGCCCTCGTCCACCAGCGCGATCGCCTCGCGCATCATCGCGTGCTGGATACGGTTGGCCAGGAATCCGGGCACATCGCGCTTGACCTGCACCGGCTTCTTGCGCACCGAGCGCATGATGCCGCTGACCGTCTGCGCCACCGATTCGTCCACGACCTCGCTGCGCACCACCTCGACCGCCGGTACCCAGTGCGCCGGCATGAAGAAGTGCAGACCGAGCATGCGCTGGCGGGTCGAACATCCTTCGCCGATCCTGCTGATGGCAATCCCCGACGAGTTGCTGGTGAGCGGAACGTGCGGCGGCGCCAGCGTATCGAGCTGGCGGAAGACCTGCTGCTTGACGCCCAGTTCCTCGGGTGCGCACTCGATCACCAGCGCGACGTCGGACCAGTCGATCGCCGCGATCTCGGCAAGCGCACCGACGCTGCCGCCTTCACGGTGGACGCCGATCGATCGGGCTGCGGCGGCCACCGCCTGCGGCACGCGCGCCCGCACCTCCGGCGACGGGTCCACTACCTGGGCATCCCAGCCGCCCGCATAGAAAATCGCAGCGATGTCGCTGCCCATGGTGCCTCCGCCGATCACGACGACTGAATGTTGTGGTTTCAATTTGCATCCTATCGATATCAAGTTGCTGGGTTGACCCGGCGCTGCCTATCACAACCCGGGCATCGAAAAGTCTTGGGCCTGCAAGGCTGCCAACAGGTCCATGTTTTGCTGCTCGGTCAGCCTGACCAGGGGCGGCCGTACCGCCGCGAAGCGGGCGTCGCCGGAAAAATGCGCGACCGCGGCCTTCAGCGCGGGAATCATCGGGAATTTCATGAACGCTTCGCGCAGGGCGTCAAGCCGGGCCTGCTGGGCGTCGGCATCCGGCTGCTGCCAGGTCCGGAACAGGTGCGTGATCGGGCCCGGATTGACATTGCCGGTCGCCGTAATGCAGCCGGCGCCGCCGGCGCGCATCGTGGCCAGCAGGAAGGTCTCGCTGCCGGCAAACACGTCGAAGCCCTGCGGCTGAAAACGCTCCAGCATCGCCCGGGTGTTGGACCAGTCGCCGGAACTGTCCTTCACGCCGGCGATCACGTTCGGGTAGGCGCGCAGCAATCGCTCGATCAGCGCGAGGCTGATCGGCACCTGCGACACCTGCGGAATGTGGTAAAGGTAGATCCGCAGGCGCGCATCGCCGACACGTTCGATGACTTCGGCGTAGTTGGCGAACAGTCCGTCATCCGAAACGCCCTTGTAGAAGAATGGCGGCAGCATCAGCACGCCGCCCACCCCGTGCGCGACCGCGTGGCGGGTCAGGGCCACGCTGTCGTCCAGCGCGCAGCAACCGGTGCCGGGCATCATGCGCCCGGCCGGAATGCCGGCATCGGAGAGTGCGTCGAGCAGGTCCATCCGTTCGGCCACCGATTGCGAATTGGCCTCGGAATTGGTGCCGAACACCGCCAGCCCGACGTCCTGCGCGAGCAGCCAGCGGCAGTGCCGGACCAGCATCGCAGCGCTCTGGCGCGGATCGTCGGCACGCGGCGTGATCACCGGGGAGAAGACGCCGCGCAGGCGGGCCGGGAACGCGGCGGGACGATCGGGCGGAATGCCGACGGTGCGGACTCCGACCGTCACGATGCGCGCATCGCTGGTGGTATCGCTGGCTTGCTGGTGCATTGCATTTCTCCGTTGACGGACGACGGCCTCCCGCCCCGTTTCGACAATATTATTAATAATTTGCGCGGGCAAAAAAATAGCGCTTCAGCTCATGATGCCGATCTGCCAGGGCACGAATTCGTTGTCGCCCAGGCCCAGCAGTTCGCTTCTCGAGCGTGCGCCTGAAGCCGTCTCGAGCATGAGGTCGAAGATGCGCTGGCCCATGTCCTGCAGTGTGCAGGTACCGTCGAGGATCTCGCCGCAGTTGATGTCCATGTCTTCTTCAAGACGGCGGAACATGGGGGTGTTGGTTGCCAGCTTGATACTCGGCACGGGCTTGGCGCCGAACATCGAGCCGCGCCCAGTGGTGAACGCAATCAGGTTGGCACCGCCGGCGATCTGGCCGGTCGCCGACACCGGATCGAAGCCCGGGGTGTCCATGAACACCAGGCCCCTGGCGGTGACGGGTTCGGCGTATTTGTAGACCTCCATCAAGGGCCCGGTGCCGCCCTTCATCGACGAACCCAGCGATTTCTCGAAGATGTTGGCCAGGCCGCCGACCTGGTTGCCGGGACTGACGTTGCCGTTGATCTGCACGTCGCGCCCGACCGAATAGTCTTCCTTCCACCAGCGCACCCGCTCGACCAGTTTCTCGCCGATTTCGCGGCTGGCGGCACGCCGCGTCAGCGTATGTTCGACCCCATAGATTTCAGGCGTTTCCGAAAGAATCGCGGTCCCGCCATGGCGCACCAGCAGGTCGACCGCGGCTCCCAGGGCCGGGTTCGCGGTGATCGACGAGAAGCCGTCCGAGCCGCCGCATTGCAGGCCGACCGTCAGGTGGCTGGCCGATACCTGCGTGCGCGTCACCTCGTTCGCGGCGGGCAGCATCTCCATGATGGCGGCGACCCCCGCTTCGATCGTCTTGCGTGTGCCGCCGGTTTCCTGCATGACGAAGGTGCGCAGCGTGGGGCCGCTGTGCAGTTGTTCGTCCTCCATCAGGCCGCGCAGCTGGTTGCGCTCGCAGCCCAGCCCGACCACGAGCACGCCTGCCAGGTTCGGGTGGCGCGCGTAGCCCGCCATCGTGCGCCTGAGCAAAGCCATCGGCTCGCCCGTCATTTCCATGCCACAGCCGATCGAGTGGGTGAAAGCCACCACGCCATCGATGTTGGGCCAGGCGCTCAGGCGTTCGGGCGTGAACCAGTCGGCGATCTTGCGCGCCACCGTGGCGGAACAATTGACTGTGGCTAGGATACCAATGTAGTTACGGGTCGCTACCCTGCCGTCGGCCCGGACGATGCCCTGGAAGGTGGCGCGTTGCGACGCCTCGACCGGCTCCACCGCACGGTATTCGCTGGCGTGCGCATAATCCCGGTCGAACTCGCGGAAATCCATATTGTGGTTGTGCACCATGGTGCCCGGCTCGATGTCCGCGCTGGCGAATCCGATCACGACGTTGTACTTGCGCACGGGATCGCCCTTCAGAATGCGGGTGGCGGCGATCTTGTAGCCGGCCGGTACCTGGCTGCGCGAGACGATGTTCTCGCCGTCGACCGGTGTGCCGATGCCGACATCGACCCGTGCCACCACGATATTGTCGTTCGAATGGAGACGGATGATCGGTCCGGTGACGCGTTTTTCGGAAGTTTCTATCATTGGCGGTTCCCTGTTCTCGAGCGTGTCAATTGGATGGGCGATGGAAGTGGTCTAGGCCGCGACGGCGGCCTTCACCGGCGTGAGCGCATGGCCCTCGTCGAAGAAGCGATGCAGGTTGTCGAGCGCCAGGCGGGTCATGGCCTGGCGCGTCTCGACGGTGGCACTGCCGACATGCGGGGCCAGCACGACGTTGTCCAGATCGAAGAAGCGCGGATCGATGTCCGGCTCGCCGTCGAACACGTCGAGCGCCGCGCCCGCGATGGCGCCACGCGCCAGCGCCCCGATCAGCTCGTCCTCGTGGACGACCGAGCCACGCGCGATGTTGACCAGGTAACCGTTCGGGCCGAGGGCGTCGAGAACGGCCGCATCGACCAGGTGTTCGGTCGCCCTGCCGCCCGGCGCACACAGGATCAGGACATCGCTGTCGCGCGCCAGGCGCCGCAGGTCGGGTTCGAAACGCCATGCGAGATGCTGGTCCGCGCGGCCGAAATACGCTAGCGTGACGCCGAACGGTTCGAGGCGCCTGGCAACTTCCTTGCCGATGCGCCCAAGCCCGACGATGCCTACCCGCTTGCCGGCCAGGCTGACGGCGAGCGGAAAGGCTCCCTGGCGCCAGGCACCGCTGCGGACGAAGCGGTCGCCCTGCGGAATGCGGCGCAGCAATGCGAACAACAGGCCGACGCACAGCTCGGCGACGGCGTCGTTCAGCACCTCGGGCGTGTTCGTCACGGTCACGCCGCGCCGCGCCGCCAGTTCGAGTGGAATGAGGTCGTAGCCGACGCCGCAGGTTGCGATGATGCCCAGGCTGGGCAGGCTGGCGACGACTTCGGGCGGCACCACGCAGTTACTGCGCGTGATAATGCCGCGCACCGAAGTGCGCAATGCCTCGTTCCCGTTGACGTCCTCCAGGCTGTGACAGCGAAATTCGGTGTCGATCATGTCCTGGGCAAGCTGAGGGAACTTGCCGATCAGGAGAAGGTCATGCATCGTGAGCTCGCTTTCGTACAAGGGTCAGTTTTTCGCTGTCCGCACCGGCAGGCGCGTCACCTCGGCCCGTTCGGCCAGGTGCGCCAGGCGCCGGTGCTTCTCGATATAGGCGTCGCGCGATGGCAGCAGGTGGTCGCTGCACAGCGCCACGAGGCGCTCCCGATCGCATGCGCGCAGCGCCGCGATCATCGCGTGGTGATCGCGGCGGGCTTTTTCGAGCGTTTCCGGCACCACCATCGACAGCGAACGGATGACGTGGGCGCGCTGCGCCGCCAGTTCGATCATTTCGGTGAGCGTGGCATTGTCGGACAAGGCGAAAAGCGCCTTGTGGAAAGCGATATTCATGCGAAACGCCAGCTGCAGGTTGCCGTCGCGCACGGCCTCGTCATGCTGCTGCTGGATGGCTTCCAGCGCGTCCAGTTTCTCCGGTGGCACGGGCAGTGCGATCTGGCGCGCACCGCTGGTTTCCAGGATGTCGCGTACCACGTACAAGTCCAGCACTTCCTTCGCGCTGTACGACTTGACCAGCGCGCCGATGTTCTTCTTGCGCTCGACCAGCCCCATCTGCTCCAGCTCAACCAGTACCTGACGCACGACGTGCCGCTTGAGGCCGAAGCGTGCACGCAACTCGTCCTCGACCAGCCGTTCGCGCGGGTGCATGTAGCCGAACGCGATGTCTTCCTCGAGCGTTTGCACCGCCATGCGCACTTGGGACTCGTTATCGAGGTCGTGCGCGACGGTCGCGTCAGGTTGGAGAGTATTTTTCATGCTATTCAATTTCCAGTCATACGGTAGCGATGCCTCGGCGTTACCCGCATGGCCGCCCTGGCGGCCGCGGGTCGGGACATTTAATTACCATTCAGTTTGTGAACCTCCGGAAAGAACATCTCTTTCCAGTCCTTGGGCGCACGCTGGATGTAACCGGCGTGCTCAAAATAATTCGCCATTTTCATGGTGTTGGACGGCGTTTTCGAAAAGACCATATCGGGACCCTCGAGGATTTTCACCAGCTCGGGCAAGGGCGTCTTGTCCTTGGTATTGGCCAGATAAACAGTGGCGGCGGCGGTCTTGTCCCTGGCGATCAGCTCGAGTGCTTCGTCCAGCGCGGCATTCATCGCCTGCACGACTTTCGGGTTTTGGTCGTGGAATTTTACCGAGCCAAAAACGATCGCGATCGACATCGGCCCGCCAAGCACCTCGTTGGAGGTCAGGATCTTGCGCGTGCCAGGCTGCTTCAATTCCATTTCAGCATAGGGAGACATCGTGAAATGGCTGGTGATTTGTGCGCTCTTGTTTTGCATCGCGATCACGCCGTCCGGGTGCCCCATCGACACCGTCTGGGCGTTGATGCGGGCCCGACCGGCGACGCCCATCAGCTTTTCGGCTTCCATCTGCAGCACGATCGCCTGGCTCGACAGCTTGACGGTCGGCACCGCAATGCGGTCGTCGGGGCCGAAGTCGGCCACGGTCTTGACGTTCGGATTGCGCGTTACCAGCACCAGCGGAATGGCGCCGACGCCGGCATACCCCTTCATTGCGCCCTGGGTTTTCGACCACAGCAGGATCAGGTTGGTGGTGCCCGCTACCGCCATGTCGATATTTCCCGAGATCAGGGAATCGTTGAAGCTGGCACCCGAGTTGAACATGCGCCAGGAAACATTCAGGTCATTGATGCCCATGGCCGCCGCATGTTTTTCGATCAGCTTTTTCTGCTCCATGATGATCGTCGGCAGATACGTCAGGCCGGGCTGCTTGGCAATGCGCAGGTCGACTGCCTGGGCCGGCAGCGCGGCGGCGATCGACAAGGTGCACAGCGTGGCGGCCAGTTTCTTGGTGAATCCATTCATTCTCGTCTCCTGTGGCGCCTGTCCGGCACCTGTTTATGGTTGAGTGAGGCGGACTTACGCTTCGTTCACTTCAGTTCAATTCAGCATTCCCCACTTGCGCAAGGTACGGGTTTCGATGGTGCGGAAAATCAGATTTTCGACGATCAGCCCAATGAAAATTACCGAAAACAACCCGGCAAACACGTTCGGGATATCCATCAGGTTCTTGTTTTCGTAGATGAACCAGCCGAGCCCGCCCTGGCCGGAGCTGACGCCAAAGATCAGTTCGGCGGCGATGAGGGTACGCCAGGCAAATGCCCAGCCCACCTTCAGGCCGATCAGGATGCTGGGGAAGGCGGCCGGGATCAGGATCTTGCCCACATAGGAGAAACCGCGCAGGCCGTAGTTGCGGCCGACCATGCGCAGCGTATTCGACACCGAGGTGAAGCCCGTGTGCGTATTCAGCGCAACCGCCCACAAGACCGAGTGGATCAGGACAAAGACCAGGCTCTGCGTCCCCAGGCCGAACCAGACCATCGCCATCGGCAGGACGGCGATCGACGGCAGCGGGTTGAACATCGCGGTGAGCGTTTCGAGCAGGTCGGTGCCGATCCGCGAGTTGATGGCGATGACGGTGAACAGTCCGGCCAGGGCAATACCGGCCGCGTAACCCGTCAGCAGCACCTTGATTGAAGTCCAGGTCTTGACGATCAGGCTACCCGACAGCAGGCCTTGGGCGAACGCCTCCATCGTCGAGGAGAAAGTCGGGAACATCAGCGGATTGCCGACCGAGCGCGCATAGCATTCCCACACCAGCGCCAGCACGACCAGGATCACGCCCTTGCGCAGCGCGCCGATCTGGTACACCGCTTCCCATGGTGAGAGTTTCTTCTGGATGACGCCGAACTCCGACGCCGATACGATTTCGTGGATCACTTCATGACTGCGCACAGTGTGCTCCGACCTCATGGAATCAAGCATGGGACACCTCGGCCGCGGTTTCCGGGGAGAACAACATATTGTGGATACGGCTTTCCAGCACGCGCGCCTGGTCAGTCAGGAGCTGGTCGCGCTCTACACTGCTGAGTTCGGCCCGCACTTGGCCCGGGTGCGGCGTCAGCAGCAGGATCCGGTTGCCGACCTTGATGGCTTCTTCGATCGAGTGGGTGACGAACAGCACGGTGAACTTGGTGTCGTCCCACAGGTCGAGCAGCTCGTCCTGCATCTTGCGGCGGGTGAGCGCGTCGAGGGCCGCGAAGGGTTCGTCCATCAGCAGGATGTCCGGCTCCATCGCCATGCCGCGCGCGATCGCAACACGCTGTTTCATGCCACCCGACAAGGTATGCGGATAGTTGTCGGCGAACTTGGCCAGCCCCACCTTCTCGATGTACTGCATCGCCTTGTCGCGTGCTGCGGCGCCCTTCTGCCGGCCCGAGGTCTCGAGGGCAAACATGACATTTTCCTTGACCGTCTTCCAGGGCAGCAATTGATCGAATTCCTGGAATACCATCATCCGGTCCGGCCCCGGGCCGCGCACCGGGGTGCCTTTCAGGCGGATTTCGCCTTCGGTCGGCGCCAGGTAGCCGCCAACTGCCTTGAGCAGCGTCGACTTGCCGCAGCCCGATGAGCCGAGCAGCACGAAACGGTCGGATTTGAGCACCTTGAAATTCACCCGGTAGGTCGCGGTGATGAGGTGGTCGCGGGTCTTGTACTGCAGTGTCACTCCATGTACATCGAGCAACGGTATCGAAGCATCTTCGAGCATGCTGTCTCCTGTTTTACATGTTCTGATTAGTCAAGAATAAACCCAAAAAACGACTTAGTCACGAATTATTGATAATAATGTCGGAAATATGTTTAACGACGAAAGCGGGCCGTATGCGCGTGTTGCAGCCCCGCCGCATGCGCGGTCGGGGTGCTTGTCACGCGGATTCAGGCGCAAGCGGAAGGTTTATTTCGCGAATACCTGGCTGAGATCGGCGAACGCCTTGAATTCCAGGGCGTTTCCTGATGGGTCGAGAAAAAACATGGTGGCCTGTTCGCCCGGCTCGCCCTGGAAACGAATGTAGGGCTCGATGACGAATTCGATGTTGGCCTTGCGCAGCCGGTCGGCCAAGGCTTCCCATTCGGCCAAGGAGATGATTGCGCCGAAATGGCGTACCGGCACTTCGTGGCCGTCGACTGCACTGGTCGCCTTGTGGCCGCATTCGTCGGGCGCCAGGTGGGCAACGAGCTGGTGGCCGTAGAAGTCGAAGTCGACCCAGTGGGCCGCACTGCGGCCTTCGGGGCATCCGATCAAGCCGCCATAGAACTGGCGGGCTTCGGCAATATCGCGCACGGGAAAAGCGAGGTGGAACAAGGCAGTGGTCGTCATGTCGGCTCGGCGGGAAAGGATTGCGCATCGGCGGATGCGGGGCGATCGGTGGAAGCGGTGCCTGGCGCCGGGGCCGCGCGCAGGAAATCAAAGTCGACGCCGCGGTCGGCCTGGGTCACGCTATTCAGGAACAGCCGGCGGTAGCCGCGCGCCGCGCTCGGCCGGGTCGCAGGCTGTTCGCGCGCGCGCTGCGCCAGTTCGTCGGCGGACACCAGCAGGCTGATCTCGCGCGCCTTCACGGACAGGCGGATGCGGTCCCCGTTGCGCACGTAGGCCAGGGGGCCGCCGATCGCCGCTTCCGGCGTTACGTGCAGCACGATGGTGCCGGCGGCGGTGCCGCTCATGCGCCCGTCGGATACCCGCACCATGTCCTTGACGCCAGCGCGCGCGAGCTTCTTCGGAATCGGGATATAGCCGGCTTCCGGCATGCTGGCGCCGGTCGGGCCGATTTGCTTAAGCACCAGCACGTCGTCGGCACGCACGTCGAGCGCCTCATCGTCGATGCGTCGCACCAGATCGTCGATGTTCTCGAACACGACGGCGCGCCCCTCATGCTCCATGAGCGCGGGATTGGCTGCCGACTGCTTGATGATGGCGCCGCCGGGCGCGAGGTTACCGCGCAGGACCGCGATGCCGCCCTGCGGGTAGATCGGGTCCGCGAGCGGACGCACCACCGCCTGGGCAAAGCCGGGACCGGCGCGGTCGAGCTCTTCGCCGAGCGTGCGCCCGGTGACCGTGAGCACGTCGAGGTGCAGCAAAGGGCGCAGCTCCCGCAACAATGCCTGCATGCCGCCGGCATCGTGGAAATCTTGCATGTAGTACTGGCCCGACGGCTTCAGGTCGATCAGCACCGGCGTCTCACGCCCCAGCGCGTCGAGCCGGTCGAGCGAGAGATCGATGCCGAGGCGGCCGGCCACCGCGGTCAGGTGAATGATGCCATTGGTCGAGCCGCCGATTGCGAGCAGCACCCGCACGGCGTTGTCGAAGGCCTTGGCGGTCATGATCTTGTCGGGGGTCAGGCCGGAGCGGGCCATTGCCACCGCGGTCGCGCCGGTCTGCTCGGCAACCCGGATACGGTCGGCGGTGACGGCGGGCGGCGCGGCGCCGCCGGGCACCATCATACCCAGCGCTTCGGCAACGCAGGCCATCGTGCTGGCGGTGCCCATCACCGAACACGTGCCGACGCTGGCGACGAGCTGGTTGTTGACCTCGGCGATCTGTTCGCCGTCGATTTCCTCGGCCCGGTACCTGCCCCAGAAACGGCGGCAGTCGGTACAGGCCCCTACCCGCTCGCCACGGTGCGATCCGGTCAGCATCGCACCGGTGACCAACTGGATCGCCGGAATGCCGGCCGACGCCGCCCCCATCAACTGGGCCGGCACTGTCTTGTCGCAGCCTCCGATCAGGATCACGGCATCCATCGGCTGGGCCCTGATCATTTCCTCGGTATCCATGGACATCAGGTTACGCAGGTACATCGAGGTGGGCGACGCGAAACTTTCGTGGATCGAGATAGTCGGAAAATCCATCGGCAGGCCGCCCGCCAGCATTACCCCGCGCTTGACCGCCTCGACCAGCTGCGGCATGTTTCCATGACAGGGATTGAAGGCGCTGCCGGTATTGGCAATGCCGATGACCGGACGATCCAGCGCGCTGTCGCTATATCCGGCCCCCTTGATGAATGCCTTGCGCAGGAAAAGCGAAAAACCACTGTCGCCATAACTGGTGAGTCCTTTGCGTAAGCCACTCTCTCCCAGTTCCATGCTCTCGTTCGAATCGTCGGTATCACCCATTCGCGCCGTCCCTTATTATTGATAATATTTTCAATAAGAGTATGCCAGCGACTGCTTGAGTGCAAGCTTTATTCAAGACATTTTGTTATCGGTCTTTGCGATATAACGTGCTCATAGAACAACATTCGTTGCCACTATTAAGGCTTTTTCAGCTCCCCTTGCGCACGACTTCCCTCCGTTCCGTATCAATTCCTCGACTTGCGCGACCGGTCCCGCACACGAATTCGCTTGTCATCATATTTACATCTTGGATTGTTACTGTGCTCAGCCGATGGCACCCGCCCATCGGTCCGCCGGCTATCCGCTGGTCATCATCGTCACAAAGGAATACAGTGAAGTCTTCCATTATCGCCCGCGCAATCCGCACCGCCTACGCCAGTGGCGCCGCCCTGGCCGCCATCGCCGCCTCACCTCTGCACGCACAGGAAACACCCGCCGCGGCCGATGCCGCGCGCCCCGACGTCGTCGTTGTTACCGGCACGGCAGCCAAGCACACCAAGGTCAAAGCCAGCTATTCGATTACGACCATCGACGAAGAGCGCTTGCGCATGCAAGCCCCGACCTCGGTCACCGAGGCCATGAAATCGGTGCCCGGCTTCTGGGTCGAGTCTTCCGGCGGCGAAGCGTCGGGCAACATCCGTGCACGCGGCATTCCGGTCGACGGCTTTGGCTCGGTCACGCTGCTCGAAGACGGCATCCCGGTCCAGCATGATCCCTCGCTCGGCTACCTGAACGCGGACCAGGCATTCCGGCTCGACGAAACCATCGACCGCATCGAAGTGGTGCGCGGCGGACCGTCCGCCGTCTTTTACACCAATGCGCCGGCCGGCGCGATCAACTTCCTGTCGCGCGAAATCGGCGACACGCCGAATGGCCTGCTCAAATACACGATGAGCAACCGCGGCCAACGCCGGGTCGACTTCTGGTACGCCACGCCGCTGGCCGACGGCTGGGGGATCGGCGCCGGTGGCTTCTACCGCGTCGACAACGGCGTACGCAGCCCGGGCTACCGCACCAACGACGGTGGCCAGGTGCGTCTCAAGCTGGTCAAGGACGTCGACCATGGCCGCATCACGATCGATGCCAAGCACCTCGACGACAAGGTGGCCTTGTTCCTGGCGATCCCGATGCGCACCTATGGCGATGGTGAAATCCGCGCGCTGCCCGGCTTCGACGGCAACTACGGCACGGTCGCGGGACCCGACACCCGCGTGGTCGACATGAAGATGGGCGACGGCGGCACCTACCACTTCGACAATACCGAAGGCACGCATGTGCGCCGCGATCAGCTCAGCCTGAACCTGGACAAGCAGCTTGGCAATGACTGGAAGCTCAACGAATCGCTGCGCTATTCCAGCACCCATACCCAGCGCAACGGCGTATTCGCCAACCAGCTGCAGAGCGTCTCGGCCTTCCTCGCGCAGTCGGCCGGCCTGCTGCCGCGCGTGCCGGGCGCGACCG
This sequence comes from Massilia sp. LXY-6, assembly GCF_051233485.1. Classification (NCBI taxonomy): domain Bacteria; kingdom Pseudomonadati; phylum Pseudomonadota; class Betaproteobacteria; order Burkholderiales; family Oxalobacteraceae; genus Massilia; species Massilia sp. LXY-6. The sequence goes on along the minus strand of NZ_JBKFGF010000021.1, from coordinate 89,078 downwards.
CTCTGTCGCTGCAGTATGCGAACAAACCGGGTACGTTCTACGTTGACCAGAACGGCCTGATGATCGTCGGCGGCCTGCGTGCCGTGACGATGCCGCTCGACGAAGTGATCAACGACACCCGCCTGTCGCGCCGCTTCGTACTTGGCGGGGCGAACCACGACCTCACCGCCGGCTACTATTTCGCACGTTTCAACCAGCGCTTCAAGCGCTACTCGTCGTCGGTGCTGCTGGGCGCGCAAAGCCAGGCGCCGCTGCTGGATCTGGTGGGCAGCGGCGCCACCGGCAAGCGCCTCGGCACCGTCACCGAACACGGCATCTACAACGATGGCTACGAATGGGAAAACGCCCACGGCACCTCGAAGACCCACGCGCTGTATCTGGCCGACGAGTGGCAAGTGACGGCCCCGCTGCGCCTGGACGGCGGCGTGCGTTGGGAGCGCGTGAACACCGCAGGCGAGACGGAACGTCCGACCTACGTCGACCTTGGCACGTTTGCGAGCTCGAAAATCCGCACCGGCAGCGGCGTGTTCGACAGCTATGACTACAGCTTCGACAAGGCGGGCTGGACGCTGGGCGCGAACTACCAGCTGGCGAAGAACGCCGGCGTGTTCGGCCGCTGGACCAAGGCGTTCCGCCTGCCCAACCTGAGTTCCTACATCACCAGCCCGGGCGCCAAGCCGATCATCCAGACGATGGACCTGGCCGAAGCGGGGTACAAGTACAAGAGTGGCATGGTGGAGCTGTACCCGACCCTGTTCTACTCGAAATACGATAACGTCGCTTACACCAACTACATGTTCAGCCTGAACAATGCCAGCGCGGCGCCACAGACCGGCTACGCCTCGACCCGCACCTATGGCCTCGAGCTCGAAGGCACGCTGCGCCCGGCGAGCTGGGGGGACCTCGGCTTCAACATGACGCTGCAGGATCCGCAGTACCGCAACCTGAGCTATACCGACAAGGTGAACAACCAGCCCGTGTTGCGCGACTTTAGCGGCAACCGGCTGGTGCGCGTGCCGAAGGTCAGCTACCGGCTGGTGCCGGGCCTGAACCTGCTGGGCGATGCGCTGCGGCTGCAGCTGTCGTACGAATACGAAGGCATGCGCTTTGTCGACTCGGCCAATTCGGTGCGCCTGCCGGCCTACCGCGTGCTGAACTTCTCCTCGCGCTACCAGTTCACGCCGCGCCTGTCGGGCTTCCTGTACGTTGACAATATCAACAATTCGCAAGGCCTGACGGAAGGCAACCCGCGCGCCGGCGAGCTGCAAAACGCCGACGCCGGCGCCAACACCTTCCTTGCCCGCCCGGTCCTTGGCCGCACCGTGCGCGTGGCAGTCAAGTACGACTTCTGATCCCAGCCCTGCGGCGGACGGCCCGGCCGCGGCCGTCCGCCACTTCATTCGAGGCCCCATGCGCTTGTTTTTCCTGATCCCCCTGCTGCTGGCGTGCGCCGGCAGCGCCATCGCGGCTGACACCGCAGCCCCCGACCTTGTGCTGCACGGCAGCCTTTCCGGTGCGGACCACCAGACCTACCGCAAGGTGCCGTTCACGGTCCCTGCCGGCGTGCAGCGCATCACGATCGAATTCGATTACACCGGGCGCGAGCAGCGCAGCGTGATCGACCTCGGCCTGCTTGGCCCTGGCGGTGAACTGCGCGGCTGGAGCGGCGGCAACAAAAGCGTGTTGACGATCAGTAGCACCGACGCCACCCCTTCCTACCAGCCGACGCCACCCGCAGCCGGCCAGTGGGCGCTGCTGCTCGGCATTCCCAATATGCGTCCCAACGGGCACGCCGACTACACGGCGAAGGTCTACTTCTCGCACGGCCTGGCGGCGGCCGACGAACCGGCGCTGCTGCGCGCGCCGCTGCGCACCGGCGCCGCGTGGTACCGCGGCGACCTGCACATGCACACCGGGCATAGCGACGGCAGCTGCGCGACCGCGAGCGGCAAGGGGAGCGCGCCGTGCCCCCTGTTCCTGACTGCAGTGGCCGCGCGTGCGCGCAAGCTCGACTTCATCGCCATCACCGAGCACAACACCGTCTCGCATGCGAATGCGATCCGCGAACTACAGCCGTACTTCGACGACCTGCTCCTGATGCCGGGCCGCGAAGTGACGACCTTCTTCGGCCACGCCAACCTGTTCGGCACCCTCGCCCCGCTCGACTTCCGGATCGGCACAGGCACCGGACGCGACGCGAACACCTTGTTGCGCGACGCCGCCGCCTTGCACGGACTGGTCTCGATCAACCATCCGGTGCGGCCGTCGGGCGAACAATGCATGGGCTGCGGATGGGAGCAGCCCACCGACATGCGCCTGGTGCAGGCGATCGAGGCGGTCAACGGCGGCGACGCCGACACGCGATGGTCGGGCATCCCGTTCTGGACCAGCCAGCTGCGGCACGGCCTGCGCATCACGGCGATCGGCGGCAGCGACAACCACCATGCCGACCGTTCCGAGGGGCCGCCGGGGGCGCCGACCACCGTCGTGTACGCGCGCGCGCTGTCGCAGCTGGCCGTTCTGGAGGCGATCCGCGCCGGCCACGTGTTCGTCGACGTCGCCGGCAGCGCGGACCGGCTGCTGGAGCTGAGCGCGCAGGCCGGCGAGGAGCGCGCGATGATGGGCGACGCCCTGGCCGCGCCCGCCGGCATGCCGGTCCGGTTCGACGTGCATGTTGCGCATGCGGCGGGTGCCCGAATCGAGGTGTTGGTCGACGGCACGCCGGCGGCGCTTCTGGCGCAGGCCGGGGTCGGGAGCGAGGATTGGCATCGCGGTTTCGCATGGCGCAGCGACGGCAATCCGCACTGGCTGCGCGTCGAGGTGCGCGACGGGCAGGGCAAGCTGCTCCTGCTGGGTAATCCGATCTACATGAACAGACGGTAATACGGCAAACGCAAACCCGGCCGCGCTTGTCATGCCGATGTCACACCGCGGCGGCATCATCGCCGCCAAGTTTGTAACGCATGAAACGATGCAGACTTTTTGCGTTCGACTCTCTCATCTTTTCGATTTCCAGGGGATAAGCCAGTGAAATTACCTTACGCCTTGATCGTGCCTTTCGCAGCAAGCGCGTTGCTTGCCGCGTGCGGCAGCGACTCTCCCAGCAGGAACAGCGGCGATTCCGGCACGCCCGCCGCACCGCAGCCTACGCGGACCATCGTCATGGTCTGGGATGGCTTGCGGCCGGATTCGGTCAACGCGGCCGACACACCGAACCTGTACGCGCTGCGCCAGGCCGGCGTGAACTTCAGCGACAACCACTCGACCTATCCGACCTTCACGATGATGAACGCGTCGTCGTTCGCCACCGGGTCCTTCCCCAAGACCAGCGGCTTCTACGGCAACACGTTCTGGACGCCGCCGCAGGGTAGCGCCAGCACCATCCCGGCCGGCAACTCCGCCAGCGGTTCCAGCCAGGATTACCAGGATCCGGTCTTTACCGAGGACTACCAGGTCCTGACCACGCTGAACAACTACTACGGCGGCCAGCTGCTGCTGGTGAAGAGCCTGTTCGCTACCGCCCAAGGCGCCGCCCTGACCACGGCCGTGATCGGCAAGTCGGGGGCCGCCTATATCCAGGATCTCGGCAAGGGCGGCTACTTCCTCGACGAAAACACGGTCAAGCCACGCAGCCTGGCGGCCGAGCTGCAGAGCCAGGGCATTGCGCTGCCTGCCAACATCGTCAAGGATTACTCGGGCACCGACGCGGTCACCCTCGCCGCCAACAACGGCAACCCGACCGCGCGTGCCGGCTACATCACCTTCAACACCACTGCCTACGACCCCAACGGCCAGCTGGCGATCGCGGCGCGCGACTCGGGCGACACGACCCAAGGCGCGCCGGAGGATGCTGCCAACAAGTACATGATGTCGGTGTTCACCCAGTACATCCTGCCGCAGAAGAAGCCGATGCTGTCGCTGATCTGGTTCCGCACCCCCGACAACGTCGAGCACGGCTATGGCCCGGGCAGCGCCAACATGAAGGCAGGCCTGCGCTCGCAGGATGCGCGCCTTGGCGAACTGATGGCGGGCCTGCGCGCCAACGGCATGGACAAATCGACCAACATCGTCATCGTTTCCGACCATGGCCACTCGAGCGTGTCGGGCCCCTTGAACCTGTATCCGCTGCGCGCGATCACGGCGTCCGCTACGCCGCCGAATGGCACACCGGTGAATGGCGCGACCAGCGGCACCAGCGCCGCGACCCTTGGCGCGCTCGATCCGAACGGTTATTCGTTCTCCGGCGATGTGCGTTCCGCCGACCTGCTGACCTACCGCGGTTTCAATGCCTATGATGGCTCGGGCTGCTCGACGAGCGCCATGTATGGCCTCGGCGCATCCGGCACGCCGACTGTTCCGGTCAAGGTCGACGCCACGGGCAGTCTTTGTGGGACGGCGAACGCCAAGTACCAGGCCATCAGCGCATCGTTGCCGAAGCCGGTGGCCAGCTTCAAGGTTCCGGCACCGGGCAGCCTGCCGGCCAACGGCATCGTGGTCGCGGCAAACGGCGGATCGGATTACTTCTATGTACCAAGCCACGACCCGGCGACGATCAGGAACCTGGTCAAGACCCTGCAGCAACGTGAGGAGTACGGTGCGATCTTCGTCGACAGCCGCTACGGTGCGATTCCAGGCACGCTGTCGCTGGCCCAGGTGAATCTCGAGAACGCGAACCGCCAGGGCAACGGTCAGCCCGACGTGGTCGTGTCTTTCAACTGGGACTACAACACGTCGGTCCAGGGAATGCCTGGCATCGAGTTCGAAAGCGTCGGCGGCCAGCGCGGCATGCATGGCAGCTTCGGCATCTCGGACGTGCACAACACCCTGATCGCCAGCGGCCCGTCGTTCCTGGGCGCGAAGATCGTCTCCACGCCTTCAAGCAACGTCGACGTGGCGCCCACCGTCGCCTACCTGCTCGGGCTGTCCATGCCGCAAGCCGATGGCCGTGTGCTGAACGAAGCGTTGAGCGTGCCGTCGAACGCGACGGCCCCGACCGTGCTCGCATCGACCGTCACCCCGGGCGGCACCGCCACCGGCCTGTCGTTCGAGCTGCCGACCGATCCGACTGGAACGACCAAGGACACGGCACTGGCCGCGGGCACTTACAGCATCGAGCTGGGGGTGAAGGACCTGACCGTGAACGGCAAGACCTATCGTTACTTTGATTACGCAAAGGCGGTACGCAAGTAAGCCGCCGACACAAGCTGGAGTCTGATTTGAAATTTGCCCATCCCCGTAAGCAGGGGCGGCAGAATCTGCGGTTTGCCGTGCTCTGCGCGGCAGCCGCAGTTTTCTTTCCCGCCCAAGCCAAGGACCTGACGTTCGAGCAGGCATTCCATACCAAGGGCGAGCCAGATGCCACCCATTTCGAAGCGACCTATGTGTCGCACGGCGCCACCCATCAAGTCGAGGTGTGGCGCGACGGCGAACGCCGGATCAAGCGCCGCACCGACGATGCGGCCGAAACCTACGCGCTGCGCAAGTCTGGCGTACCGGATTTTCATCTGTCCGCGCTCGACCTGAAAAGAAAGATTCGTACTGACATCGACCGCGACAACTTGTACCGCATCGGGAGCTTTGCCGACTGGTTCGACCTCGGGCATGGATTGCGCCATCCGGTGGGCGAGTACCGGCTGGTCGCGGCCAGCGCGCCGGCCGGTAGCGAAAAACCGGTCGAACCTTGCACATGGTATGAGTTGACTCAACCCGGGCGCTTTACCCGTTTATGCTGGAGTGCGAGGAGCAGCCTGCCGATGCTGATCCAGACCGAGAACGGGCATACCATCTGGCGTGTGACCAAAGTGGACCACAAGCCGATCGCGGCAACGGTGTTCCAGATTCAAGACGCCGGATTCATCCGCACCGACGCGAACCAGGATATCGAGCGGGATTGACCTGGGCTGAACGGCGGCGTCGCGCCGCTTCGACCGCCTTCAGCCGCCGCATTAGTGTGTTGGACGAAAACTGCGCCACGCAGCGTGAACGGAATCGTGGCCTGGATCCGAGCGCAGGCTTGATGCGATAAACAACCGGATCGGCTAGAACTGATGCCGCAGGCCGAGCATCACGCCCTTCCGGGTGGCATGGCCTAGCCCGGTGACGGGTCCGGTTCCGCATGATGGGCGGATGGCGCGAGGATGGCAGCCTGGCCGGGGTGGTGCTCGCCATGACACCTCGAGCACCGCCTATTTCGGGTTGAAGGCCATGCACCATCCGTCCGCGCTGACCGGGCCGGCCACCACGTTGCAGGTGCCGAGCGCCTGTCCCTGCGCCGGCGGATTGAAGGCCGTGCACATCGCGCAGCGTTTGCCCTCGTTCGGATGGTCCTGGTAGTGGAAATCCTCTTTCGATGCCGTCCCGGCCCGCGCCGCGCCGCCGCTCCCCAGCACCATGACGGCCACCGGGAAGCACACTGCCTGCTTCAGCAGACGGCGGCGCGCCCGTTCATGCCGGTCCATGTCGTTCCGCTTCATATCGTCCTCCGTTCAAAACATCAGCCACGCCAGTAAGTACAAGGTATTGTTGTCTTTCGCATTGCGTCCGAAACCGTCGTAGTTATGTCCGGCGCCATTGAACCGGGTGTACCCGGTGTACTGCAGCATCAGCCGTATGTTCCGGCGCGGCAGATAATTCAACTCGACGATATAGCCCGAGCTGTTCGGGCTGCCGCTGGCGCTGCCCGTGACGGCCTCGCCTGTGTCGTACAGCCCGCTGTCGGCGGTGCCGTGGATCGAGAAGTAGCCAAGGTTGATGCCATATTTCTTCTCGTAGTAATAGGTCAGCTTGGCCTTGAAGGAATCCAGCTTGTCGGTGGGATTGGCTTGCGCGCCCGGGTTCCAGGCCTGGTGTTCGCGGACATAGTTCATCTGTGCGCTGATCCGGTGGCGGTCGGTGATGTACTGGTACTGGGCATCGATGCCGATGTCGCGGAAGCGGTCGGTCGGGCCGGACTGCAGCTGGTTGTCCGGATAGCGGTCGACGACCAGCCCATAGGTGCCGACCATGGCCGACTGGCGCCCGCTGTCCCAGTCATGCTGCAGCGCGAAACGCCAGTAGGGGTTGTAGCCCTTGAGCGCGGCGGCTTCGCTGCGGTCGATGCCGAGCCGCAGCGGCGAGAACAAATGGTTGCTGGTGCGGTAAAGCGAAAACTCGCCGTACACGGTGTTGCGCCACAGGCCGTACGCACCAAAGCCCGCCACCTGCTGCCCCAGCCCTTCGATCACCGGCGCCGCGGCCGGCGTGACGGCCACCGGCGACGAGGCATAGGGAAAGCCCCAGGTCGCCCCGGTGTTGAAAACGTCCTGCATCATCGGGTTGTTGTGCAGCGTGAACCCGTACAGCAGGTCGCCGCTCGCGAACTTGTAGTGGTTCGCATAGCGCAGGTCGACGTTGTCGATGCTGCCGTGGTGCTCGACGCCATCGTAGGTAAATTGGGAAAAGATCCCACTGTGGTCGCTCAGCTTGCCGGCGTAAAAAAGGTTCGCTTCCTGCAGGATGGCCTGGCGGTCCCTGGGGAAGCTGTCGGTCAGACTCGGATCGACGCTGCGTGTCGACGTGCGTGACAACTGGAGCATGCCCGCGACCGGCAGATCCATGCGCTTGCCGAAGGTATAGCCGTTCAGCTTGAACTGCCGCCCGGTCGGCGTGAGCTCCGGCCAGCTGACGTGGCAGGTCATGCAGTCGAGGCCCGTCTGGCGGGCGAAGCTCGGCACCGCCTGCGCCGGTACCGTGAACCAGCAAAGCGCGGCGCCGGCCAGCAGCGCACGCCACGGAATCTTTTGGAAGGCGGTCATGATGGTTTTCCTCGCAGGGACAAGCAGGGAGCTGCCACCGTGAATACGGGCGCGGGCAAGCAAGGTTCACTGCCGCCATGATGAAAAAAGCCCCGGCTTCAGGAAGAGGCCGGGGCTTTTTTTGGGAAAAGCAGGATCAGACGTTGAACAGGAAGTTCAGCACATCCCCATCCTTCACCACATATTCCTTGCCTTCCGCCCGCATCTTGCCCGCTTCCTTCGCGCCCGCCTCGCCCTTGTAGGCAATGTAGTCGTCATAGGAGATGGTCTGCGCGCGGATGAAGCCGCGTTCGAAGTCGGTGTGGATCACGCCGGCCGCCTGCGGGGCGGTGTCGCCGACATGGATGGTCCAGGCGCGCACTTCCTTGACGCCGGCGGTGAAATAGGTCTGCAGGCCGAGCAGCTTGTAGGCGGCGCGGATCAGGCGGTCCAGGCCCGGCTCTTCCATGCCCATGTCGGCCAGGAAAGCGGCTTTGTCGGCGTCGTCGAGGTCGGCGATTTCGGCTTCGATGGCGGCGGAAATCGCCACGATCGGCGCGTTCTGCGCTTTCGCGTATTCGGTCAGCTGGTCGAGCAGCGGGTTATTGGTGAAACCGGTGTCGGACACGTTGGCCACGAACATCGCAGGCTTGGCGGTGATCAGGCACAGCGTCTTGATCATGGCCATCTCGTCGGCATCGAGGCCGGCGGTACGCACCGGCTTGCCTTCGTTCAGGTGCGGCATCAGGCGCTCGCACACGGCAACCAGTTTGGCCGCATCCTTGTCGCCCGAGCGCGCCTTCTTGTTCTCGCGATGGATCGCCTTCTCGACGGCGCTCATGTCGGCCAGCGCCAGCTCGGTCTGGATCACTTCGATGTCGTCCAGGGGGCTGACCTTGCCGGCCACGTGGATGACGTTGTCGTCTTCGAAGCAGCGCACGACATTGACGATGGCGTCGGTTTCGCGGATGTGCGACAGGAACTGGTTACCCAGGCCCTCGCCTTTCGAGGCGCCGGCCACCAGGCCCGCGATGTCGACGAACTCGACGATGGCGTTGACCATGCGTTCCGGCTTGACGATGTCGGCCAGCGCCTGCATGCGCGGATCCGGCACCTCGACCACGCCGACGTTCGGCTCGATGGTGCAGAACGGATAATTTTCAGCCGGGATGCCGGCCTTGGTCAGGGCGTTGAACAGGGTGGACTTGCCAACGTTGGGCAGGCCGACGATGCCGCATTTGAGACTCATGGGAAGCTTTCAGGGTCGAATTTACGAAACCGCATATTGTACCCCCGCTGGCCCCCGAAGACCGCAAATGCCTGATTAAAGCGGACGGATACGCGACAAATCCGGCTTGTCCACAAAGGCCGCGAACGCGTCGCGCAGCCGTTCTCCCTCGTCCATCGCCTGCTTCCACGCCAGGATGCGCGCATCGTGGTTCAGGCCGTAGTACTTGAAGTCGCTGCGGTCGATCAGTTTCCCGCGCGGCAGCTTGCCGAGGAATTCAGGACTCGGGGCGACGATCAGCACATTGTCCAGCCAGCCCCGGTTCGGCCCGCGCGCGGCGCGGCGCCAGGGCAGCGCCTTGTCCAGCCAGCCCGGCACGATGTGCTCGCTAAAGTGCGGATACAGCACGAGCGCGCCCGGGTCCTGCCGGGCGATGCGGGCGTAGGGCAGCGCCAGGTTGTAGTCGATGATGCCGCCGTCCCAGTAATGCCCGGGCGGCGCCCCGGCGATGTCGCGCACCGGCTTCATCAGCATCGGCAGCGTGCCGGAAGCCAGCAGGCCGGCCCCCAGGTTGTCGCGCGTCAGGGGAGCGAAATGCGTGTCGAAGCTGTCGAATTTTTCGCGCAGCCAGGGGGCGGCGCTGCGGACGTCGCCGATCACCACGCGGTCCATCAGCTGGGCCAGGCGCTCGCGCGAGGCCAGGTTGTGCAGGGCCGCCGCGGCGAAGCCCTTCATCTCCGCGTACCGGTGCCCCGGCGCCGACAGCAGCCGCTTGCCGCGCACGGTCAGCAGGTGCAGGCGGTGCTGCGGGTGGTTGACGATGTCGTCCTCGTGGCCGCGCACGAATTCCCCCAGCAGCCCTTGCACCACCTCGTCGATCTGTTCCGGCGACGGTTTCGTGCTGGTGTAGCGCTGGCCGCTGTACAGCTCGCCGAGGCGGGCGAAGGCTTTCACCGGGTCGCGCTGGCAGGCGGCGGCCATGCGCCAGGCGCCGATCGAGGAGCCGATCAGGATGCGCTCGCGCGGCGCGATGGGCAACCACTCGCCGAACACCCACTGGTCGAGCGAGCGGAAGATCAGTCCCTTGGGGCCGCCCGCGGCGGCGGGCACGACGGCGATGTCCCGGGCGCGCAAGCCATGCGCGCGGAGCTGGGCCAGGGCCAGCGGCCCGGCGTGGAAGGTGAGTGCGCTCATGGGAGAAATTATCGCAGGAAGAGCGCGCTTGCGCTGGCTCAAGGATCGAAGGGTGGTCCTTCGTAACATGGTCCGGTTGCCCATTTCGTGGAAGCCGCATGACCGCCCGCCGCACAGCACAGCCTGCCATACCGCCCTCCCCGGCCCGCCTCCCGGCGCGCACGCCGTTGCCGGCCGGTCCGGTCGCTTGTCTATTGATGCTGCTGAGCCTGATGCTCGCCTGCGGCCGCGCCCTGGCGCGCGACACCGGCACCGATCCGGCGGTCGTGGTCGACCGCTTCATCCAGCACTACGTGGTCGAGCCCGACGGCAGCTACCAGTTCAGCGTCGACCACGCCGAGACCATCGTCCAGCCACGCGCCCTGCGCACCCACGGCCAGTACACGATCAGCTACAAGCGCACGCTGGACGAGGTGCTGAGTCTCGACGCCTGGACGCAAAAGCCGGACGGGCGCCGCGTGCCGGTGCAGCCGGGCCAGGTCCAGGACCGGCAGGAAACGCCCGGCGCGGCGCCAATGCTCCAGGACATGCTTGTGAAAGTCGTGGCGTTTCCCGAGGCGGCGGTGGGCGACCAGCTGGTGGTGCGCTACGTGGTGCGGCGCAAGAAGGCGCTGTTCCCCGGCCATTTCGAAGACCTCTCGTCCCCGCCCTTTTACCTCAACAAGAACTTCCTGCTGATCTACGACATGCCGGCCTCGATGCCGCTGTATGCGGACGCGGTCGGCTTCCTGCCGCTGCCGGGCGAGAGCCCGTCGGGGCGCCGGCGCTACCAGTGGCGCTACGTGAACGGCGACAACGCGCGTCTGGAGGCCGGCTCCGTCAGCTACCTCGACTACGGCAAGCGGCTGGCGGTGTCGACCTTCCCGGACTACGCCGCCCTCGCCCGCGCCTTCCGCGCCGCCGCCGCCGGCAAGGCGACCCCGTCGCCGGCGGTTTCCGTCCTGGCGCACCGGCTGACGGCCGGGCTGCCGGACGCGCGCGCCCGCGCGCTGGCGCTGTCGGACTGGGTCAGGCATAACATCCGCTACGTGGGGGCGAGCTTGGGCACAACTGTCGGCGCGGGCGGCGTGAGCCCGCATCCGGCCGCCGCCGTACTGGCAAACCGCTACGGCGACTGCAAGGACCAGGCGGTGCTGCTGGAAGCGCTGCTGGCCGCCGCCGGCATCGACAGTACCGGCGCGCTGGTCAACAGCGGCAACGCCTACCGCCTGCCGGACGCGCCGACGCTGGGCGTGTTCAACCACATGATCACCTGGGTGCCGGCACTCGATCTCTACCTCGACCCGAGCGCCGAAACGGTGGGCGCGGGCTACCTGTCCGCCGGCATCCTCGGCAAGCCGGTGCTGCTCCTGAAAACCGGGACCTTCGCGATGACGCCGATCCTGCAGCCCGAACGCAAGCGCAGCACGACCTGGTTCGACATCGGCCGCGACGGCCGCAGCAGCTTCAGGCTCGGCAAGCTTGCGGCCGGCGCGATGGCCGAGCCCTACCGGACCGCGTGGCGCGGCTCGCGCCAGGCCGAGCGCGAGCAGTTTGCGCAGCGCATGCTGCAGGGCCTGGGCCGCAAGAGCCGCGGCGCGTTCGATGCCGGCCCTGCCGACGCCGCCGGCGCAAGCGATGGCGATGAAGTCCGGATGTCCTTTTCCGGCACCAGCGAAGGCTTCCTCGCCCTGCCCGGGCCGAGCGCCGTGGCCACGACCTACGACTTCTGGAGCGGGCTCGGAGAAGCCGTGTTCAAGCTCGGCCAGGAAAGCGAGCGGCGCCAGGACTTCGTCTGCCCCGCCATCGACCACGAGGACGAGACCGGATTCCGCTTCCCGAAAGGCGTGCGCATCCTCGCGCTGCCGCGCGCGGTGAGCCTGATGGACGGCGGCATCTTCTATCGCGCGAGCTACGCGCGGCGCGGCAACGACGTCGTGGTCAGGCGCCGCCTGACCTTCCGCCACGGCCGCGCCACCTGCACCCCGGGCGACTTCCGCGCGATGCGGCCGGCGCTCGAGCGCATCCGTCGCGACCTGCGCAGCCGGATCGTGGTGGCCGGACGCCAGGTCGACAACTAGGCGGTGCGCAGCTTCTCCACCGCGTCATCGCTCAGTTCGAAGCGCAAGTCGACCCGGTCGCGCCCCGAGCGGTAGCCGCCGGGCCAGCGCGCGATCTCCTCGAAGCCGCAGCGCAGGAAGAAGCCGGCCGTGTGCGGGTGCGTGTCGACGGTGACGTAGCGCGGCCGCAGCGTCAGCGCCGCCATGTGCAGCAGGCGGTAATGCAGCAAAGCCCGGCCGATGCCGGTGCCGTGGCGATCGGCGCGGACCAGGCCAAACACCAGGGTGCCCAGGTTATAGAACTCGGAAATTTCGTAGCCGCCGAATCCGACGATGTCCTCTCCTTCCAGGACCACGAACAAGGGACCGTCCGGCTCGTCCAGGCAGGAGCGCAGCCAAGCCTCTTCGGAGGCCGGAAAATACTCCGGGACGTTGGTATGGAAAGCGGCCAGCACCGCCTTGTAGTCGGTCGGGAGATAAGGTCTGATTGTCAGTTTCATGCTGAACCGCATGTTGCGGGATGCGTTGGAGAGCGGCCTACTATACAAAATAAATCCGAAATGATTAGGCGAACCTGTGCGCGTTCTGTATATTGCGTCGGGCACTACATCAAGTCGTCGTCATTGTCGGTCTCTTTCCCGTTTCGCCTTCCTGGCATTCCTGTTTGATTCCCTTCGGTCACACCTCTCTTGGTCGCATGTGCGTCCCGGGCATGATCGCCCTCATCAAACACTTTAGGAATACAAGAAATGGCAACTACTCAAACCGGCACCGTCAAATGGTTCAACGACTCCAAGGGCTTCGGCTTCATCGCTCCTGACGCAGGCGGCAGCGACCTGTTCGCGCACTTCCAGGACATCCAGTCGGAAGGTTTCAAGAGCCTGTCCGAGAACCAGCGCGTCTCGTTCGAGCGCGCGACCAGCCCGAAGGGCGACAAAGCGAGCAATATCCGCGCGATCTGATTCGCCGAAACGACCGGCCGCCGCCGAGTAAACGGTGGCCGTCGACCAAGCCCGCTTCGGCGGGCTTTTGCTTTTGGGGTCCCGCACCAGACCGCCGCTGAATCGTGCTCCTTGTTGACTCTCTTGTTGGCCGTTACATTATGGCTATGCAACTTGACGAAACGATCAGTGTGGAAGATGCCGTGCAGGTGCTGGCCATGGTTGGCGACCTGAGCATGGGCCTGCCGCCGGACCATTCGATCCGGACGGCGCGGCTGGCCGCACGCCTGGCGGAGGAAAACGGCGATGCCGCGGACGCCTGCACCAGCACCCGTTTGGTCGGGCTGCTGCGCTGGTCGGGCAGCACGGCGACGGCGGCCGGCTTTGCCAGCCTGCTGGGCGACGACGTCCTCGGCCGGCACGCGATGGTGACGCGCACCCTGTCCGGCAATCCCAACCTGACCCTGCCCAAGGTGCTGCCGCTGGCCCAGATGCAGTGCGAGGTCGCGGGCGACATCGCCGCGCTGCTCGGTTTGTCCAGCGACGTCGAGGAAGCCCTGCGCCAGCTATTCGGCAGCCATCACCGCGGCGACATGCAGGATGCGCTGTTCGCGCCGAACATCCCGCGCGCCGTGTTCTACGTGCGCCTGGCCGGCGACCTCGAGGTGCTGGCGCCGGCGCGCGGCCTTGACGTCGCGCTGCGGCTGATCGGCGAGCGGGCCGGCGTCAAGTACCCGGCGACCCTGGTGCAGCGCCTCCTGCCCCACGCCCAGGACTGGCTGGCGGCGCTGGACGAGCCCTCCTGCGCCGCCGACTACGCGGGGCACGACCGCCGCGTCGCGCTGACCATCGTGGCCGACGTGATCGAACTGAAGCTGCCCTGGCTTGCCGGCTACTCGCGCCGGGTGGCGGAACTGGCGCAGCGCAGCGCGGTGCCGGCGGGCCTCATCGCGCTCGAGGAAAAGCCGCTGGTGCGGGCCGCCCTGCTGCACGGGATCGGGCGGATGGCGGTGCCGAACGCGGTGTGGGAGCGCCCTGGCAAGCTGGACGTCCTCGACTGGGACCAGGTGAGAAAAGTGCCGTTCTGGACCGTGCGTGCCGGCACCCAGGTGCCCGCCATCGCACAGGATGCGGCGCTGGCGTCATTCGTGTACGAGCGCCTGGACGGCAGCGGTTACTTCCGCAAGGCGCGCGGGGATGCGATCGGGATGCAGGAACGGGTGCTGGCGGTCGCCGCCGCCTACACGGCGATGTGCTCTCCGCGGCCCTGGCGCCCGGCGCATGGCATTGCCGCCGCCGGGACCTTGCTGGTGGCGCAGGCCGGCGCCGGACGGTTCGACCGCCAGGCGGTGGCCGCCGTGCTCGATGCCGCGCGCGCGATGGCTTCGAAACCGGGCCAGGCGAAACAGCTGCGCGACGCCCTGCTGTCGGCGCGCGAGCTCGAGGTGCTGCGCCACATCAGCCTGGGAGAAACCAGCCGCGAAGCTGCGCGCGCCCTGAAGATCAGCCCGGCCAGCGTGCAGACCCACGTCGACAATATTTTTCACAAGCTCGATGCCAGCTCGCGGCCGGCGGCGACGCTCAAGGCGCTGACGCGCGGATTGATTTGATCAATCGGTGTGCAACTGCGTCGTCGCCTGGTTCATCTTCCCTTCGCACACCATCGGAATGATGCGCAGCGACTTGTCGATCGCTTCCTCGATCAGGGTCTGCTCTTCGCGGCGCGGGCGGTGCAGCACGAAGTCGGCCACGCCCTGCTGCAGGTTGAGGGTGCGCGGGTGGCCGATGCCGAGGCGCAGGCGCCAGTAGTCCTGCGTGCCCAGGGCCGCGGTAATGTCCTTCAGGCCGTTGTGGCCGCCCGAGGAACCGCCACGCTTGAGCTTGGCCGCGCCCGGCGGCAGGTCGAGCTCGTCGTGCACGACCAGGATCTCTTCCGGCGCAACCTTGAAGAAGCGCGCCAGCGCGCCCACCGACTGGCCGGAGCGGTTCATGAAGGTCAACGGCTCCAGCAGCCAGACGTCCTTGCCCGAGATCGAGGTCTTCGCGACCATGGCGTTGAAGCGCGATTCGCGCTGCAGGTGGCAGCCCGGCAGCGTGTTGGCGAGGTTGTCGACCAGCCAGAAGCCGGCGTTGTGGCGGGTTTGTTCATATTCCGGGCCGGGGTTGCCGAGGCCGACGATCAGGCGGATGTGCATAAAACGGTCAAGTTCGCGTAAAGCTCGATTATCGCGGAAATTCGCGGCAGCTGAACAAAACAAAAAACCCGCCGGACGCAAGTCGCAGCGGGTTTTTTATTTCGCCACTCCCGAAAGAGTGGCGATGAGTAAATTACTCGGCAGCAGATTATTCGGCTGCAGCTTCGGCCGTAGCGGCACCGCGCGGGATCGACGAGGTGGCGACGGTCTGGTCCTGGCCGTGAGCGATCACGGTCACGCCTTCCGGCAGGCTCAGGTCGGACACGTGCACCGATGCGCCGGCTTCCAGATTGCTCAGGTCGACGGTGATGAATTCCGGCAGCTTGCCCGGCAGGCAGGACACTTCCAGCTCGTTCAGCACGTGCGACACGATGGCGCCGCCCAGCTTGACTGCCGGCGAGACGTCGGCGTTGACGAAGTGCAGGGCAACCTTGGTGTGGATCGGCTGCGATGCATCGACGCGCTGGAAATCGACGTGCAGGACCAGTTGCTTGTATGCGTGCATCTGGAAGTCACGCAGCAGCACTTGCTGGGTCTTGCCTTCGAAGTCCAGGTCCAGCACGGAACCGTGGAAAGCTTCTTTCTTGAGCGCGTGGAACAACGCGTTGCCGTCGACGGCGATCAGTTGCGGGGCAGCGGCGCCACCGTAGATGATGCCTGGGGTCTGGCCAGCGTTACGCAGGCGGCGGCTCGCTCCGGTCCCCTGCTGTTCGCGTTTGAATGCGACTACTTTCATGTGAAACTCCAAAATAAATGGGTCCGAATGCCGGTCAGTTCCGGCCCGATTACCCGATGGTGAATGCCCCCGCGACCAGGGGCACTCGTGAAATGAGCGCATTAACACGCACTCAAGAAATTCTGTACAGCTTGCATGGACGTGGGCACGGGGTGCCCACGTTCTTTGTCTTAGTCGACGAACAGCGAGATGACCGAGTCACCCTTCACGATACGCTTGAAGGTTTCGGCCAGCAGCGGCGCGCAGGTCAGCTGGCGGATCTTGCCGCAGGCACGGCCGGCTTCGCTCAGCGGAATGGTGTCGGTGACGACCAGCTCGTCCAGCGGCGAGTTCGAGATGCGCTCGATCGCCGGGCCGGACAGGACCGGGTGCGTGCAGTACGCCACGACTTTCTTGGCGCCGCGCTCTTTCAGGACTTCGGCGGCCTTGGTCAGGGTGCCTGCGGTGTCGACCATGTCGTCCATGATCACGCAGTTGCGGCCTTCGACTTCACCGATGATGTTCATGACTTCCGACACGTTCGCCTTCGGGCGGCGCTTGTCGATGATCGCCAGGTCGCAGCCGAGGCGCTTGGCCAGCGCACGGGCACGCACCACGCCGCCGACGTCCGGCGACACGACCAGCAGGTCGTCGTAGTTCTTGCGCTGCAGGTCGCCCAGCAGCAGCGGCGATGCGTAGATGTTGTCGACCGGGATATCGAAGAAGCCCTGGATCTGGTCGGCGTGCAGATCCATGATCAGCACACGTTCCACGCCGGCTTCTTCCAGCATGTTGGCGACTACCTTGGCCGAGATGGCCACACGCGCGGAACGCGGACGGCGGTCCTGGCGGGCATAGCCGAAGTACGGAATCGCCGCGGTGATGCGGCCTGCCGATGCGCGCTTGAGAGCGTCGACCATCAGCATGATTTCCATGAGGCTGTCGTTGGTGGGAGCGCAGGTCGATTGCAGAACGAAGACGTCCTTGCCACGAACGTTCTCATTGATTTCGACCATGACTTCGCCGTCGGAGAACTTCGAGACCACGGCCTTACCGAGAGGAATGCCGAGGCTTTTTGCGACCCCTTCTGCTAGTGCCGGATTGGCATTGCCAGTAAAAACCATCAGGTTTTCGTAAGCCATGGGGAGTCCCAGAAGAGTAAGCGTTGAAAGAACTGAAAAGTCGTTAATGCAAGAAGATTAACGCTTGTACCACAAAAAAAATGGGCCGCTCTCGGCGGCTCCACTTCAATTGCCTGCTGGAGCATTGTCATCAACAGCCCAGGCAAAAACTTTGGCAGGGGAACAAGGATTCGAACCTTGGTATGCCGGAATCAAAATCCGGTGCCTTAACCAGCTTGGCGATTCCCCTACACGGAAACTTGTACTGCTTCTTTCTTATCGCCGCTTCGACTATGTTGTCGCTGCGTCGACAGGCGAAATTTTATTCTACAACTCGTTGATTTGCAAGAGCGATTTCATCGGATGTTTCGTTAGCGACCTTGCTTTCCACGCTGTCCACTTCGCCGGCACCTGCTTCAGTACCCGCTCTGCTTCTTGCTCGCTGGAAAACGCGCTGAACACACACGCTCCGGAGCCAGTCATCCTGGCCGCTCCATGACCGCTCAACCATTCGACCGCCTCTGCTACCGGCGGGAACAGGCGGGCTGCCACGTCCTGCAAATCATTCCTCCCGAACCCTGTCGAACCTTTCGATTCGGCTAAGTGCCCTAGGAAGTCCGCTATTCTGACGGTATTCGTGTCTCTTGTCAAATCGGGCGCCGTAAAAATTGCCGCGGTGGGCACGGAAACGCCCGGCTCGATCACCACGTACCAGCAGTCCGGCCCCGGCACCGCCTGCAGCGCTTCCCCCACTCCCTCGGCGAACGCGGTCTCGCCGAACAGGAAAAACGGGATGTCGGCACCCAGCGGCAAGCCGATCGCCATCAGCTCGGCATCGTCCAGCCCCGCCTGCCACAGGACATTGGCGGCCATCAGCGCGGTGGCAGCATCGGACGAGCCGCCACCCAGGCCGCCGCCCATCGGCAGGCGCTTGTCGATGCGCACAGCGATGCCCGGCGGCGGCTTGCCATGGCGGCGCCACACCTCGGCCTGCAGCGCGCGCAGGGCGCGCACGATCAGGTCCTGCTCTTCCGGCACGCCGGGCACCTCGTTCACGCGCACGATGCGCCCGTCGCTGCGCAGGTCGAAGTCCAGGGTGTCGCCGTGGTCGATCAGCTGGAACACCGATTGCAGCAGGTGGTAGCCGTCCGGGCGGCGGCCGGTCACGTGCAGGAACAGGTTGAGCTTGGCCGGTGCGGGGCAGCCGTGCAGGGATGTCAATGCCATCAGCGCACCGGATCGATCGTGATGCTGATCGCGAGCTCATCGCTGGTGGCGGTGGCACTGCGCCCTGCGCGGATGCGCTTCGGCATCACCGTGTTGCCGGGTCCCGCCTGCCACTCGGCGAAGCGCAGGCGCCAGCCGTCGTTGGTGAACACCTCGCTGTTGGCGGGCGAGGCCGCAAAACGCTTGCCCTGGGCGTCCGTCGCATAGCCCTGCAGCCAGTCGCGCAAGCCGCCGATCGGCAACGACCAGCCGAGTTCCTGCTGGGTCAGCGTATCGATGTCCCTAGCGGTGCGCGGTGCACGGTTGGCCTGCTTCAGCGTGGCCGAATCCGGCGTGACGGTGATTTCGGCGAGGGTCGAGACCGGCCCCGACAGCGACACGTCGATGCGGCCCGGATGCTGGGCCCAGGTGTAGGTGACGGCGCCCCTGCCGGGTTCGCCCTTGCGCTGGTAATCCACCGACAGGCGACCGGTAAGGTCGATCGTATCGCGGTAAGCCCCAAGCGTAGCGGTGGACAGATTGGCGGTGGAGGTGGGGGTGGCGCAGCCGGCCAGGGAAAGGATTGCGGCCGCGGCAAAAGCGAGCGGGAGTGAACGGTGAAGTGGCATCGTTTAAAAACTTGGCCCCCGCCTGCGCGGGGGCGACATTGTTGAATTGAAAGGTTCTTTCAGAGCGAAGCCCGCAGGCGCGTCAGCGTACTCTTCAGCGCATCGTTCTTCGGATCCTTGGCCCGCGCTTCGCGCCACAGCTTGCGGGCGTCGTCGTGCTGGCCCTTCTTCCACAGCACCTCGCCCAGGTGGATCGCGATCTCCGGGTCGTTGCGCAGCTGGTAGGCCTTGCGCAGCTGCGCTTCGGCGGCGTCCAACTTGCCCAGGCGGTATTGCACCCAACCCATGCTGTCCATGATGAAAGGATCGGTCGGCGCCATCTTCTGCGCCTTCTCGATCAGCTGGTAGGCTTCCTTCAGGCGCACGTTGCGCTCCGCCAGCGAATAGCCGAGGGCGTTATATGCGTGCTGGTTGTCCGGCGCCTTGGCGATCACCTGGCGCAGCGACTTTTCCATCACGTCGGTCTTGCCCATCTTTTCGGCCATCAGCGCGAAGTCGTACAGGAAGTCGGTGTTGTCGGGGAAGCGTTTCAGGCCCTGCTCCATCAGCTTGTAGGCTTCGTGGCTCTTGCCGGCGTCACGCAGCAGCTGGGCATCGATCAGCACGACCTGGGCCTGCTCGGCCGGATCCTCGGGCTTGAGCGTGCCCAGCAGCTTGCGGGCGCCGGCCAGGTCGCCCTGCTTGGCGGTCAGCTGCGCGCGGCGCAGGTCGGAGCCGAACTGGAGCTTCGGATCGTTCGTATCGAGGCGGTCGAGCCAGCCCAGCGCAGCGGGAATGTCGCCACGCTCCTCGGCCAGCTGGGACAGGATCAGCACGGCCTTGGACGGGTCGCGCTCCTCCTCCGGGGCTTTTTCCATGACCTCGACGAAGCGCGTGAAATACTCCTCGGCGGTCTTGTTGTCGTTGGTCTGCATCGACAGGATGCCGAGCGCGTACAGGGTGCCGGGATTGTTCGGCTGGGTTTTATCGAGCACCAGGAATTCGCGGCGTGCCGCCTCGTACTGCTTGGCGTTGACCAGCAGGCGGGCATAGGCCATGCGCACTTCCTTCGCGTCCGGATGGGCGGCCAGGAAGTCGGCCAGCACTTTGGCGGACTGCTCGTCGCCTTCCGTCACCTGGGCCAGGGTCAGGACGGCGATCTCGGAATCGGGCTTGATCTGCAGCGCGGTGCGGGCTTCGCGCAGGGCGTCTTCCTTGGCGCCACGCGCCAGCGCCGTCTGGGCCAGCACCACATGGGTTTCCATCATGTTGCCGTAGGGCGCGACCAGGCGCTCGACCATGGCGATGGCCGCTTCCTTGTCCTTGGCGCGCAGCATCAGCTGCTGCATCTGGAACATCACCAGGCCGCGCGCGCCCGGGGTCGCATCGGCCAGGCGCTGTTTCAGCGCAGTTTCTGCTTCACCGAGGTTGTCGGACAGGACCACCAGCCCCAGATAGTACTGGTTGGCCTCCTCGGAGTTGGGCGCGTACTGGCGCCACAGCTTCACCGCGGCGAGGGCGTCGTCGGCTTGCTTGGCCGACAGCGCCATCTCGGCGGCGCGCTTGGCCAGGCGCGGGTCCTTGGTCTGCTGCGCCAGGCTCATCAGCGTGAGATAGGGTCCCTGCCAGTCGCCCTTCTTGAAGGCCAGCTCGGCATTCATGAGCTGGTACATCATCTGGGGCGTCATGTTCACGTTCGGCACTTGCTCGCCCCCCTGCTTCGCGTCGGCCTGGGCAGCTTCGCCGGCGGCGCGATGTGCAGCCAACCCACGCTGGGCCTCGGCGGCGGCGAGCGGCCGGTCGGATTGGTCCGGGGTAGTCGTGCCGGTCGCCTGCTGTTTGGGCGCCACAGCACATGCAGATAACAAGGCCGAGAGAGTTACAATGGCGAAAGTGTTTTTCAAGGTCGATCCCGCATTGACAAGATGGACCGATTCTACGCTTAACGCCTTCAGCGCGTGCGCCGTTGCAACACGAATTTACATACTTTTCCACTGTTCTCCTCTGAAACATGCCTGAACTCCCGGAAGTAGAAGTCACCCGGCGCGGCGTCGCTCCGCACCTGGAAGGCCGTGTCGTCGAACAGGTCGTGCTGCGCCGCGAAGGCTTGCGTTGGCCGTTCCCGCCTGACTTGAACGGACTGCTGGCCGGCCGCCGGATCCTGTCGACCGGCCGGCGCGGCAAGTACCTGCTGATCCATTTCGAGCACGGTACCCTGATCGTCCACCTCGGCATGTCCGGCCACCTGCGGGTACTGCCGGAAGGCGTCGAACTGAAAAAGCACGACCATTTCGACCTGATCGTGCGCGGTCCCGAAGGCCGGCGCGTGCTGCGCCTGCACGATCCGCGCCGCTTCGGCGCCGTGCTCTGGCATGGTAACGACGACGGCGAACTGGCCCAGCACGTGCTGCTGCGCGGCCTCGGCGTCGAACCGCTCGAGGACGGCTTCTCGGGCGCCCTGCTGCATCGCGCAACCAGAAAACGCAATGCCCCCATCAAACAGGTGCTGCTGGCCGGCGACATCGTGGTCGGGGTCGGCAACATCTACGCCTGCGAAAGCCTGTTCCGCGCCGGGATCAACCCGAAAACGGCCGCCTCGCGCATCAGCCGCGCCCGCTATGACAAGCTGGCCGAGGCCATCCGCGAGATCCTTGCCGCCGCCATCGTGCAGGGCGGCAGTAGCTTGCGTGACTTTATTGCAGTGAATGGACAATCTGGATATTTCCAGCAGACATATTTCGTCTATGATCGTGCGGGAGTGCCTTGCCGCAACTGTGGCGCGCCGGTCCGCCAGATCACCCAGGGCCAGCGTTCCACGTTCTATTGCGCGACCTGCCAGCGGTAAGGAAGAGAGAGGCGGCACAACATGCAAGATATCCAACAATACGGCGCCTGGCGCGCCAGCGTCGCCGGGACGCTCGAACAATACCGCGGCTGGGTCCAGGCAGCCGAGCTGCTCGATGGCGCGGCCGAGCAGCGGCTCGCGCGGGCGCTGGCGCGCGTGCGCGACGACCGCCTGTCGGTGGCCTTCGTGGCCGAGTTCTCGCGCGGTAAATCCGAGCTGATCAACGCGATCTTCTTTGCCGACTACGGCCAGCGCATCGTGCCGTCCAGCCCCGGGCGCACCACCATGTGCCCGACCGAGCTGGCGTACGATCCGCAGCTGCCGCCGTGCATCCGCCTGCTGCCGATCGACACCCGCGCCCAGCGCCTGGCCACCAGCGACTACCGCGAAGACCCTGCCGCCTGGACCGTGCTGCCGCTCGACCTGGAGTCGCCCGAGCGCATGATCGAGACCTTCCGCCAGGTCAGCCTGACGCGCCGCGTCGGCGCCGACGAGGCGCGCAGCTATGGCCTGTACGACCCGGAAGATCCGGACCTGGCGGGCGCGGTCGGCGACGACGGCCTGGTCGAGGTCCCGCAATGGCGGCATGCCCTGATCAACTTCCCGCATCCGCTGCTCAAGCAGGGCCTGGTGATCCTCGACACCCCGGGCCTGAACGCGATCGGCACCGAGCCGGAACTGACCCTGAACCTGATCCCGAACGCGCACGCGGTGCTGTTCATCCTGGCCGCCGAGACCGGCGTGACGAAGAGCGACATCGAGGTCTGGCGCACCCACATCGGCTCCGGCCCGGGCCGCATCGTCGTCATGAACAAGATCGACGCCCTGTGGGACGAGCTGCGCACCGAGGCCGAGAACGACGCCGCGATCGCGCGCCAGCAGGCCGGCGCGGCCCAGCTGCTCGGGGTCCAGGAAAGCCGGGTGTTCCCGGTCTCGGCCCAGAAGGCCCTGGTCGGGCGCGTCAACCAGGACATGGCGCTGTTCGAGAAGAGCCGCATCGGGCTGCTGGAGGCGGCCCTGTTCAACGAACTGATCCCGGCACGCCGGGACATCCTGCGCCGCCAGCTGCGCGAGGACATGGAGGCCATCACGGCCGGCCAGCAGGCGCTGCTGGGTGCGCGCATCCGCGACCTGGTCGAGCAGCTGCAGGAGCTGCAAAGCCTGCGCGGCAAGAACCAGGGCGTGATCGCCCACATGATGCGCCGCGTCGAGATGGAGAAGAAGGAATTCGACGCCAGCCTGTTCAAACTGCAGGGCACGCGCGCCGTGTTCGCGACCCTCTCCACGGAGCTGTACAGCAGCATCGGCATGGACGTGGTGCAGGAACAGGTCGAGGCCGTGCGCACGGCGATGGGAGGCGTGCGCTTCGCCACCGGCATGCGCGCCCCGGTGCGCGCGTTCTTCGAGGCGGCGCGCGCCAAGCTCGACACCTCCAGCGCGAAGATCGGCGAAATCGGCGCGATGATGGAAACCATGTACCGCAAGTTCTCGGCCGAGCACGGCCTGGCGCTGGCCATGCCGATGCCGCTGTCGCTGGCGCGCTACCGGCGCGATGTCGACGCCATCGAAGCGATCTGGCAGAAGCAGTTCGGCACCACGACCCTCTTGATCACCAGCCGCGGCACGCTGCTGGAGCGCTTCGTCGACACGATCGCGGCGCGCATCAAGCACACTTTCCGCGCCGCGAACGCCGATGTCGAAGCCTGGCTGAAGGTGATCATGGCGCCGCTGGAAGCGCAGATCCGCCAGCACCGCGAACAGCTGCGGCACCGCCAGTCGTCGATCCAGCGCATCCACGACGCCACCGAAAGCCTGGAACAGAAGATCGCCGCTTTCGAGGCGGCGCAGCGCGACCTCGAGCAGGTCAAGGCCCGGCTGGCGACGCTGTCCGGCGCGGTGACGCGCATCCTCGATGCGGAACCGGATGCGGCATCGGTCCCGGCGCCGCAAGAATTGGAAACTGCATGAAGAGATTGACTGAATTTGACCTCAGCGGGCTGGAAGATCCCAGCTTCTCGCGCGCCGTGATCGACTGGCAGCGCCGGCACGGCCGCCACGCCCTGCCCTGGCAGAACACCCGCGACGCCTACCGTATCTGGCTGTCCGAGATCATGCTGCAGCAGACCCAGGTGGCCGCGGTGCTGGGCTATTACGCGCGCTTCCTGGAGCGTTTCCCGACCGTGCAGGCACTGGCCGAAGCACCGATCGAGGACGTGATGGCGCACTGGAGCGGCCTCGGTTACTACACCCGGGCGCGTAACCTGCACGCCTGCGCCAGGCGCGTGGTCGCCGAATATGGCGGCGTGTTCCCCTCCGATCCGGCACTGCTGGCCGACCTGCCGGGCATCGGCCGCTCGACCGCGGCCGCGATCTCGGCGTTTTCGAGCGGGACGCGCGCCGCGATCCTGGACGGCAACGTCAAGCGCGTGTTCGCGCGCGTGTTCGGCATCGGGGAGTACCCCGGCATCAAGCCGGTCGAGGACGCGCTGTGGCGCCGCGCCGACGCCCTGCTGCCTCGCGAGGAGGGCATCGAATCCTATACGCAGGGCTTGATGGACCTGGGCGCCACGCTGTGTACGCGTTCGAAACCGGACTGCGGCCGCTGTCCGCTGCAGGACCGCTGCGTCGCCCACGCCACCGGCCGCACGGCCGAGCTGCCGGTGCGCAAGCCGAAAAAGGCGACACCGGAAAAGCGCGCGCGGATGCTGGTCGTGATCGACCGCGGCCAGGTGCTGCTCGAGCAGCGCCCCGCCACCGGGATCTGGGGTGGCCTGCTGTCGCTGCCCGAAGTCGACGGCCATGTGCCACTGGATGAGGCGGAAGCGCTGGACATCGACGCCGCGGCGGAAGCGGCCGGGCGCTTCGGCGAGGTCGAGGAGACCGGATCTCTGCTGCCGCTGCAGCATGTGTTCACGCACTACAAGCTGCACATCCACCCGTACCGAGTCGCGCTGACTTCGCGCGGCGAGTCGCTGGATGGCTATGTATGGTGGGACCTGGCCCGGATCGAAGAGGCAGCGCTGCCGGCACCCATCAAGAAGCTGCTGGGGCAGCTGGGGCAGCCGAGCCTGTTCGGTTGAGATAAAACAAACCGGGGTCAGAGCCCGATTTTTGGCAAGTTCCCTTGGGATATTTCCAAAAACCGGGCTCTGACCCCGGTTTGATGACGATTAAAGTTCGTCCAGGGAGAAGATGCGCTTGTGCTCCCGGATCGCATACCGGTCCGTCATCCCCGCAATGTAATCCGCGATCTTGCGGGCCTGCTTCAGGGTGTCGTCCGAGCTCACCTGGTAATCGAAGGGCAGCAGCACCGGATCCGTCATGAAGGCGTCGAACAGCTCCCGCACGATGCGGCTGGCCTTGACGCGCATGCGGTTCACTTTGTAGTGGCGGTACAGGTTCGCGTACAGGAAGCGCTTCAGCGCCGTGGTCTCTTCGCGCATCTTCGGCGAGAAGCGGATCAGCGGCGGGCTGGTGCGCACCTCGTCGATGCTCTTCGGGTCCGCTTCCTTCAGCAGCCTGCACGATTCCTCGACCAGGTCGGCCGTCATCGCCGTGATCATCAGGCGGATCGTCTCGTACAGCTCGCGCCGGCCCGGCAGGCCCGGATACTGCCGCACCACCTGGCGGTGCAGGCGCGCGAACAGTTCGACCTCCTCCATCTGCTTCATGGTCAGCAGGCCGGAGCGCAGGCCGTCGTCGATGTCGTGGTTGTTGTACGCGATCTCGTCGGCCAGGTTGGTCAGCTGGGCTTCCAGGCTGGGCTGGTGCTTGTCGATGAAGCGCTGGCCGAGTTCCCCGAGCTGGCGCGCATTGGTCAGCGAGCAGTGCTTCAGGATGCCTTCGCGCGTCTCGAACGTCAGGTTCAGCCCGTCGAAGGCGCCGTAGTGCTCTTCGAGGGTGTCGACCACGCGCAGGCTCTGCAGGTTGTGCTCGAAGCCGCCGTAGTCCTTCATGCATTCGTTCAGCACGTCCTGGCCGACGTGGCCGAAGGGCGTGTGGCCGAGGTCGTGCGCCAGGGCGGTGGCTTCTACCAGGTCTTCGTTCAGGCGCAGGCTGCGCGCCAGCGTGCGCGCGATCTGGGCGACTTCGATCGAGTGCGTGAGGCGGGTGCGGAACAGGTCGCCCTCGTGGTTCAGGAAGACCTGGGTTTTATATTCGAGCCGGCGGAAGGCCGTGGAGTGGATGATGCGGTCGCGGTCGCGCTGGAACTCGCTGCGCGAGCCGGCCGCGGCCTCGGGATGGCGACGCCCACGGGACTTCGACGAGTGCGCCGCATAAGGTGCCAGGTGGGCGTCGAAATCGATCATCGCGTCGCTGTCTCCAGGGTCGCGCCGACGCATGCTTGCAGCGTCGCCAGCAGCTGTTCGCGCGGCGCGCCGGTGATGCTCGGGCTGCCCAGCGGCTTGAGCAGGATGAACTTGATCGCCCCGCCCTCGTTCTTCTTGTCGACTTCCATCAGCTCGATCCAGCGCTCCGCGCCGAGGTCCGGCGCCGTCACCGGCAGCCCGGCCGCCTTCACCAGCCGGCGCACGCGCAGCGCGCCCTCCGCGTCGAGCAGGCCCAGACGGTGCGACAGGTCGGCCGCCATCACCATGCCGCAGCCGACCGCTTCGCCGTGCAGCCATGCGCCGTAGCCCAGGCCGTTCTCGATCGCGTGGCCGAAGGTGTGGCCGAAGTTCAGCACCGCGCGCAGGCCGCCTTCGCGCTCGTCGCGCCGCACCACGTCGGCCTTGATCTCGCAGGAGCGCGCGATCGCGTGCGCCAGCGCGGCATGGTCGCGCGCGACCAGCTTGCCGATGTTGGCCTCGATCCAGTCGAAGAAGGGCAAGTCGAGGATGGCGCCATGCTTGATCACTTCGGCCAGGCCGGCCGACAGCTCTCTGGCCGGCAGGGTGTCCAGCGTCGCGGTGTCGGCGATCACGGCGCGCGGCTGGTAGAAGGCGCCGATCATGTTCTTGCCGAGCGGGTGGTTGATGCCGGTCTTGCCGCCCACCGAGGAATCGACCTGGGACAGCAGGGTGGTCGGGATCTGCACGAAGGGCACGCCGCGCATGTAGCTGGCGGCCGCATAGCCGGTCAGGTCGCCGATCACGCCGCCGCCCAGCGCCACCAGGGTGGTCTTGCGGTCGCATTTGTTTTCCAGCAGGGCGTCGAACACGAGGTTCAGGCTTTGCCAGTTCTTGTGCTCCTCGCCGTCCGGCAGCACGATGGTGACGACCTCGCGCCCGCTCGCGCGCAGCGGTGCCGCCACCTTTTCCAGATAGAGCGGCGCGACCGTGGTGTTGGTGACGATCGCGATCTTGCCGCCGCCGGCGCCGAGGTGCCGGGTCAGCAGCACGCCGTCGTCCAGCAAGCCGCGTCCGATCAGGATCGGGTAGCTGCGTTCGCCCAGATCGACGTTAAGAGAGATACATGCCTGTTCGTTCATTGTCTTTCCTGCCTTGGTGCGCTGGTGCGCCGCATCGATCGCGGCCAGTTGATCCAGTATTGATTGAACCATCGATTGTACGTTAGGCCGGCCGGTATCGATGACGATGTCGGCGATCTCGCGGTACAGGGGCTCGCGCTGCGCGGTCAGGTCTTCCAGCTTCTTGCGCGGATCGGCCGTCTGCAGCAGCGGACGGTTCTTGTCGTGCGAGGTGCGCGCCAGGATGCTGTTGACGCTGGCGCGCAGGTAGATCACGGTGCCGCGCTCGGCCAGCAGGCGCCGGCTTTCGGGGTCGAGGACCGCGCCGCCGCCGGTGGCCAGCACCAGGCCGCTGCCGGCCGTCAGCTCGCGGATCATGTCGGCCTCGCGCCGGCGGAAACTGGGCTCGCCTTCGATCTCGAAGATCCATGGCACCGAGGCGCCGGTGCGCGCTTCGATCTCATGGTCGGAATCGGCAAAGTGCATGCCCAGCCGGCGCGCCAGCAGGCGCCCGATCGTGGTCTTGCCGGCACCCATCAGGCCGACCAGGAAGATGTTGTTGTTCTTACAGTGAGGCACTATTGTCGATCGCTCAAAATGCGAACGGCCAGGATAACCTGGCCGCCGTGATTCGTTCATCTGCTACCGGTTTTCCGATGCATTGTATTACGGACAGGTGAATGTCAGCTTAAACGGAATATTCGTCACCGAATTGAACGGCGCCAGCGTGGTGACGGTGACGTTGAACGAAGCCTGCACCGTGGTCGTGCAACTGGTCGGATTCGAGCTGGAGATGCTGAACGTATGGGTCGAACCCTGGTTGCCGCTGACCGTTACGCCGCTCGGATCGTCCACATTCAAGGTGCTGTGCGGAGCGATGTTCGGTACCGTGGCAGGTACCACCGCTGCCGCGTTACCGTTCAACATACTCGTGATGGCGACCGAGCTGCCGGCAGGCATCGGGTTGAAGTTGACGTCGTTGAACTGCAGCTGGAACACCTTCGTTGCACTGGCGCTGATCGTTCCCAGGTCGTTCGGCGCCAATGCGTCGAACGATACCCTGGTGCCGTTCATGAAGGTGTTCACGGCTTGGCCGCCGCTGAAGAATACCGTGGTTTTCGCGTAGATGAAGTTGGTGCCGTCGGAGGTGCTGGCGCAAATGGTGGCCACGCCGGGACGGTTACTGTCCGGCGTTACGGCACTACATTGCGTGGGCGGATTGCTGCTCGTCGACGTGGACGCATTCTGTGCCCGCAGCTGCACCGAGCACGTGCCGTTCGTGGTATTGCAGCCGCCTTTGTCGGACGTGCCGATGATGCCCAGGCTGGTCCGGAACACGATCGGCGTACCGTCGGGCACCGGATTGGTGAAGGCATCGCCCAGGCTGACCGATATGTTGGCGGCGGGGGCGCTTGGCGAACTCTGGACGTTCAGGCCTTCGATATTGAACTTGTCCGTGGCGATCGAGAACAGGTTTTGCACCGGCAGGCCGGTCGTGACGACGATCGAGTCCGACACCGTCGAGATGTCCGGGTTACCCCTGGCAGCCGTATTCGGCAGGGTAGCCCGCACGCGGAACGAGGTCGCGGTCGACCCCGAATTTACCGTCGTAACCACACTACCGGTGGCATCGGTGATATCGCTGCTCTTGTTGACGGTGACATCGGCATTGTCCGGAACGCGCTTGAATTCCACTTTCTGGCCGGCGAGCGGATTGCCAAAGATATCGACGACCTTGAAGTTCAGGATTGCGGTCTCGGTGCGGCCAATGCCGCCATTACCCTGGATCACGATCGACTGGCTGATCGGCGTGGCTGTCGTGAACTGCACCGACGCTGCCCCGGGTGGAGCGATCGTCAGCATGGTGCTAGCCGGCTTGGCAATGCCGTCGGACGATACGGTGATGACGTCATTGTTGCCGCAGCCTTTGTCGCGGTAGACCGTCTTGGCGATACCGGAAATGGTCTGGACGGTCGTCGCCATCGTGGCCTTGCCCGCCGTGACGCAGGCGGAGGAGAAATGCACGCTGACCTGCTGGTCGGTATAGGCGGCATTGCCGGACAGGACAGGAACCGACAGCTCCGTCGAGTCATAGGCCTGAATGCTGCTCTCCTTTGCGTTCAAGGTGCCGAAGTTCAAGGTGGTGGCGCCGACCGAGTAGTTCGACTCGCCTGTCATGGTCGTGCCGGCCACGGTGCTGGTGGCGGTAAGCTTGGCGGCACCGCCGGTGGCCAGGCTGGCCACGCGCATGCTGACGGTGGCGACACCGTTGACGTCGGTCAGGGCAGTACCGGTCGACGGCGAGAATACCGCCAGCGTGTTGTCGGTAGCGAAGCTGACGATGGCGTTCGGCACCGGCTTCTTGTCCTTGTCCAGCACGGTCGCCTTGACCGTCAGCGGAGTTCCGCTGGTGAGCGCGTTGGTGCTGGCGCCGCTGGCGTTGAGAAAGCCCACGGTCACGGTCGGGGCCGCGGCGACGATGGTGCCGCCGGTGCCCGTTCCGGTGCCGCCGCTGCCGGTGCTGCCGCTGCCGCCGACGGCGCCCGGATTACCGCCGCCGCCGCCGCACGCGGCCAGTACCAGCGCCGTCAGGAGCGCGGTAGCCATCGGCGCGCCGCAGCGCTTGAAAGTGGTATTGCTCATGTCTGCCTTCTTCTTGTCGATTGTGTCGGGTAGTTCAGTGCGCCGCGTTCTGGAGGCGGTCGGTCACGATCTTCGGGGTGATGAACACCAGCAGCTCGGTCTTAGACGTCGAGCGCGCCGTGGACTTGAACAGGTGGCCGACCACCGGCAGGTCGCCGAACAGCGGGACCTTCGAGTCGTTGGTGGTCTCGCTCTGCTGGTAGATACCGCCCAGCACCACGGTGCCGCCGTTCTCGACCATCACCTTGGTCTTCACGTGCTGGGTGTTGATGGCGAAGCCGGAAGCCGTGCTCTCGCCCTTCGAATCCTTGGCCACGTCGACGTCCAGCACCACGTTGCCGTCCGGCGTGACCTGGGGCGTGACTTCCAGGCGCAGGTTGGCCTTCTTGAAAGTGACGGAGGTCGCGCCGCTGCTGGTGGCCTGCTGGTACGGCAGCTCGACGCCCTGCTCGATCACGGCCGCCACGTTGTCCTCGGTGACCACGCGCGGGCTGGAGATGATTTTGCCCTTGCCGTCCGCTTCCAGCGCCGACAGTTCCAGGTTCAGGAAGCGATTGGCGGCCGCCGAGAACAGCGAGAACGCGATGGTCGGTGCGTTCACGCCGTTGGCCGGCGCCGCCGGCAGGTTGACCAGCGTGGTGTTGTTGTAGGAATCGCTGCCCAGCGCGACCTGGCCGGTGGTCTGGCCGACGCCGGTCAGGTTGCCGCCGATCGCCACGCGCTGGTTGCCGTTGAGCTGGTAGCCGGCATCGCCGCCGCGGATGGCGCGCAGGTCGGCGAAGCCCAGCTTGGCGCCGAGGTTGCGCGAGAAGCCGTCGTTCGCCTCGACCAGGCGCGCCTCGACCAGCACCTGCTTGGTCGGGATGTCGACCTTCTGGATCAGCTTGCGCACGTCTTCCAGCTTGGACGCGATGTCGGTCACGAACACCTGGTTGGTGCGCGGGTCGATGGTGGCGCTGCCGCGCTTGGACAGCATGCGGTTCTTGTCGCTGCCGCCACCCTGGTCGAGTCCGAACACCGTGCGGAACGCCTCGGCCTTCTGGTAGTTCAGCTGGAAGCTCTCGGAGCGCAGCGGCTCGAGATCGGAAATCTGGGCCTTCTGCTCGAGCTCGAGCTTTTCCTTGGTCAGCATTTCCTCTTTCGGCGCGATCCACAGCACGTTGCCGTTCTTGCGCATGTCCAGGCCCTTGGCCTGCATGATTACGTCGAGCGCCTGGTCCCACGGCACCTGCTTCAGCTGCAGGGTCAGGCTGCCGCTGACGGAATCGCTGGCGATGATGTTCAGGCCCGAGATGTCGGCCACCGCCTGCAGCGCGGCGCGCACTTCGACGTTCTGGAAGTTGAACGAGATCTTCTCGCCGCGGTAGCCCTGCGTGCCCTGGGCCAGGCGGTTCGGGTCTTCCTTGACCGGCTTGACGTCGATGACCAGCTGGGTGTCGCTCTGGTACACGCTCTGTTCCCAGGTGCCGTGGGCGTCGATCGTCATGCGCACGTTCTCGCCCGAAGGCACGGTGGTGATGCGGGTTACCGGGGTACCGAAATCGGTCACGTCCAGGCGGCGGCGCAGCGTGGGCGGCAGGCCGGTCCTGAGGAAGTCGACCTGGATCTGGTTGCCGACCTGGCGCACGTCGACCGGCACCTGGCTGTTCGGCAGGTCGACCACGATGCGGCCCTCGCCGTTGGTGCCGCGCCGGAAGTCGAGGTCGCGCAGGAGTTGAGGACTGGCGGCTGCGGCCGCGGCATGCGCCGGGAGTCCGGCGGCGTTCACGGCCTGCGCCGCCCCGCCCGAGCCTTCCACGGTCACGATCACCGACTTGCCGTCGATCGCGGCGGCGTAGTTCAGCGTGCGCTTCAGGTTCAGCACCAGGCGGGTACGCTCGCCGGCCTGCACCACATTCACGCCGCGCACGTCGCCCAGGTTGATGTCCTGGGCGTTCTTGCCGGTGGCGTTCTGGGTGGCGCCGAAGTCGAGCGCGATGCGGGCCGGATTCGTGATCGAAAAGCCGATCGGCAGCCTGGTGGGCGCATCCTTCATCGCCACGTTGATGACGACGTTATTGCCTTGCTGGTTGGCGCTGATCGATTCGATCGCGTTCTGCGCAAAGGCGCTGCTGGCGCCGAACGCCAGCAGCAGTCCGAGGGCGATGCTTCCAAGACGGGTCATTTCCGGTTCTCCTTGCTTTGCAGCTCCAACTTCGCCATGCGCTCGACCCACTCGCCGGCAGCGTCCTGCACCACTTCACGGATATTGATGGCGTCGTCGCCCACGCGGGTGACGATGCCGAAATTCTGGCCGATGCGCTGGCCGGCGCGGACCTGGTAGACCGCGCGGTCGATCTGCAGCAGCGCGTAGGTCACGCTGCCCTTCTGCATCGTGCCCACCATCTTCATGGTGTCGAGCGGGTAGCCCTCCAGCTGTTCGCGCGGGCGCTGCAGGTCGGGCTTGTTCGGATCCTGCGAAGTCTCGGCCGCCTTGGCCAGCTGGTTCAGCAGCTTGTTCGGGCTGAACGGATCCACCGTTTCCTTGGCGCCGTAGGCGTAGGGGAGGAAGTCCTTCGGCTCGGCCAGCGGCTTGACCGCCGGGCGGGTCTGCTGCTTGACCTGGTCCATCCAGTCGTGCACTTCCTTGACGTCGCTGTCGCCGCAGCCGGCCAGCAGCAGCGCGGCGGCCACGAAGGCGCCGGCTTGCTTGCTCATGTGCTTGATCACTCCTGGGCCCCCTTCTTGTCCTTCTTCTTTTTCCTCCGGGCCTGCGACTGCGCGTCCAGTTCTTCCTGGTCGAGGTAGCGGAAGGTCTTGGCGACCGCATCGAGCGACAGCACGCCATCCTTGCCGGCGGCGAGCGACAGGTTGTTCAGGGTGACGATGCGCGGCATCTTCGCCATGTCGGCGGCGAATTCGCCGATGTCGTGGTAGCTGCCGGTGACCTTGATGTCGATCGGCAGCTCGGCATAGTAATCCTTGACCACCACCTGGCCCGGCTTGAACAGCTCGAACTGCAGGCCGCGGCCGAGGCCAGCCTGGTTGATGTCGGACAGCAGGGCCGCCATTTCGGCCTTGCTCGGCAGCTGCTTCTCGAGCCGTTCGACGTAGCGGTTGACTTGCTGCTGCTGGGCTTCCAGGGCGTCCAGGTTGATCGCCTGCGCCATCTTGACGCGATAGTCGTTGCGCAGGGTCTGCTCTTGCGCGGCCAGGGTGTCCTGTTCCTCGAACTGGCCGCTCCAGTAGAAAAAGTAGCCGAGGCCGAGCACGGCCGCCATCACGCCGGCCGCGCACAGCAGGCGCGGCGCCAGCGGCCACAGGCCGGGATGGCGGCCCTGCAGGCCTTCGAACTGGGCCGCGATGTCGGCGCCCACCTGTTTCAGATCGATGTTCATGTTTTCGGTCCCGACCTGGCGTTCTCTTTGGCGATCTCTTCTTTTTCACGCGCGCGCTTGATGAACACGTTCAGCGTGAATTCGACCACCTTGCGTCCGGTCTTGCTCTGGGCCAGCGTGGCGGCGCGCACCTCGGTCAGGTCCGGCCGTTCCAGCCAGGGCGAATTGCCCGACAGGTTGCGCAGCAGTTCGGCGACCCGTTCCTGCGACTGGGCCACGCCGGACAGCAACACCTTCTGGCCGTCCTGCTTGAAGCTCTTCAGGTAGACCCCTTCCGGCGTCTGGCGCACCAGTTCGTCGAGCAGGTAGACCGGCTGGTTGCGGTCGCCCTGCAAGTCCTCGACCGCCTGCTGGCGTGCCTTCAGTCCCTCGATCTCGGCCTTCAGGTTGGCGATCTTCTTGATTTTGACGTCGAGTTCCGCGTTGGCGCTCTTGAGCACCTGGTTGCGCTGGTTCTGGATGGCGATGCGGCTGGCGTTGTAGCCGCCCACCATCAGCACCAGGGCCGCGCCGAGCAGGCCGCCGGCGGCCAGCAGCATCGCGAACGCGGCCCGCTTCTGCTTGCGTTTCGCTTCCCGGTGGGGAAGCAGGTTAATCCGGATCATCAGCCAAACCTCCGCAGTGCCAGGCCGCAGGCGACCAGGTAGGCCGGCGCTTCGTGGCGCAACTGCTGCTCGCGCACCGACGGTCCCAGCTGCATGCCCTTGAACGGCGCAATCACGCTGCTGGCGATCTTGGTACGGCTGGCGATGATGTCGAGCAGGCCCGGCACCAGCGCGCAGCCGCCGGCCAGGTAAATCTGGTCGATGCGGGTGTACGGCGTCGAGGTGAAGAAGAACTGGATCGCGCGCGTGACTTCCAGCGCGGCGTTTTCCAGGAAGGGCGCGAGCAGGTCGGCGCCGTAGTTGTCCGGCAGGTCGCCGGTCTTCTTGCGCGCTTCCGCCTCCTCGAACGACAGGCCGTAGGCGCGCACGATGTCCTGGGTCAGTTGGATGCCGCCGAAGGGCTGCTCGCGTTCGTAGATGGTCTCGCCGTTCTGCATCACCGAGATGTGGGTGGCCTGGGCGCCGATCTGGAACAGGGCCATGATCCGGCCATCCTGCGCGCCGCCCGCTGCGGCGCCCGGTTCTCCGATCACCCGGTGCGCCGCCGTGCGCGCCGCATACGATTCGACGTCCATCACGGTGGCGGTGAGGCCGGCCGCTTCAAGGATCGCGACCCGGTCCTCGACCTTCTCGCGGCGCGCCGCCGCCAGCATCACTTCCATGTCGTCCGCCGAGTTGGGCGCCGGGCCGATGACGTCGAAGTCCAGGCTCACCTCGTCCAGCGCGAACGGGATATACTGGCTGGCCTCGGACTCCACCTGCACTTCGAGCTGGTCTTCGGCCAGGCCCGCGGGCAGGATGATTTTCTTGGTGATGACGGCGGCCGGCGGCATGCCGAGCGCGACGTGCCTGATTTTGGTGCCGCTCTTTTTCCAGACGCGCAGCACCGCTTCCGACACCGCTTCGATGTTCTCGATGTTACCGTCGACCACGGTGCCGCGCGGCAGCGGCTCGGACGCATAGCGCTCCAGCCGCAGTTCGCCTTTGCCGGCATCGGCCAGCTCCACCAGGCGCACGCCGGACGTACTGATGTCGATTCCGATCAAGGGCGGGTTGGCCTGTCCGAACAAGGAACCTAGACTGATCACGAGCGTTGCTCCCTCTTTGCTGCTGCGCGTTCTTGGAAGAACGACTTATTGAACGCCCGGGCGGGATGTTTTATTTAGAAAAACCAGCGGTTTAACGCGCCTTATTTATGTAGATGCTCAAGGCACTGCGTTAAATCGTAGCAATAAGGATGACCACAGACAAGATATTTCTGCACAGGAACATATTGAGCCGAAGCATGAATACGACACTTAGTTTCCCTCTGTCGTAGATCGATATTGTCGCGCTTTACACAGCTGTTATCGACTTGATCAGCCCGTGTTTCCACAGCAGCCCTGTTTTATAATGAATCAGATCAACACAGCGAACCATTCATGCGTATGAAAGCATCTTCGAACGGGGCGCCCACGCCGCCGTCTCCGCCATCGCCCAATAAGCACAGTCCGAAACGCATCCTCCTGACCCTGCTCGCCACGCTGTTCGGCCTGGCCGTGTGCGGCGTGCTGGTGGTCGTGTTCGCGCTGGCGATGGCCTACCCCAACCTGCCCGCCCTCGATACCCTGACCGACTACCGGCCCAAGATGCCGCTGCGGATCTTCACCGCCGATAACGTCCTGATCGGCGAATTCGGCGAGGAGCGCCGCACCCTGGTGCACTTCAAGGACATCCCGGATGTGATGAAGAAGGCCGTGCTGGCGATCGAGGACGACCGCTTCTACGAGCACGGCGGCATCGACTACTGGGGCATCCTGCGCGCGGCGCTGCACAACGCCACCGGCGGCGCGCGCCAGGGCGCCTCGACCATCACCCAGCAGGTCGCGCGCAACTTCTTCCTGTCCTCGGAGCAGACCCTGAAACGCAAGGCATATGAAGCGCTGCTGGCCTGGAAGATCGAGAAGAACCTCAGCAAGGACCAGATCCTCGAGGTCTACATGAACCAGATCTACCTGGGCCAGCGCGCGTTCGGCTTCTCGTCGGCGGCCCAGATCTACTTCGGCAAGGACCTGAAGGACATCAGCGTGGCCGAGGCGGCCATGCTGGCCGGCCTGCCGAAGGCGCCGTCGGCCTACAACCCGGTGGTGAACCCGAAGCGCGCGCGCCTGCGCCAGCAGTACATCCTGCTGCGCATGCGCCAGCTCGGCTACATCAGCGACGCACAATATGAAACTGCGAAGAACGAGGAACTGAAGATCAAGACCGACAGTACGGCCTTCGGCGTGCACGCCGAGTACGTGGCCGAGATGGCGCGCCAGCTGGTCTACGAGCAGTTCAAGGAAGACACCTACACGCGCGGCCTGAACGTGTTCACCACCATCACCAAGGCCGACCAGGACGCCGCCTACCTGGCGCTGCGCCGCGGCGTGATGGACTACGAGCGCCGCCACAGCTACCGCGGCCCGGAAAAGTACATCGAGATCCCGCAAGCCAAGGGCGAAGCCGACGAGGCGATCGAGGCCGAACTGGCCGAGCACCCGGATTCGGACGACATCGTCGCTGCCGTCGTGCTGCAGGCTTCGCCGTCGCAGGTGACGGCGGTGCTGGCTTCCGGCGAGGAAATCAGGATGAGCGGCGCCGGCCTGGTGTTCGCGCGCGAATGGCTGTCGGCGAAGGCGGCCGAGACCCGCCGCCTGCGCCGCGGCGCGGTGATCCGCGTGACCCAGGACGGCGGCTCGACCTGGAGCATCACCCAGCTGCCGGAAGTGGAATCGGCCTTCGTCGCGGTGAGCCCGGACGACGGCGCGATCCGCGCCCTGATCGGCGGCTTCGACTTCAACCGCAGCAAGTTCAACCACGTGACCCAGGCCTGGCGCCAGCCGGGCTCTTCGTTCAAGCCCTTCATCTATTCGGCCTCGCTGGAGCGCGGCTTCTCGCCGGCGACCCTGATCAACGACGCCCCGATCTCCTTCGACGCCGGCTCGACCGGCGGCCAGGCCTGGGAGCCGAAGAACTACGACGGCAAGTACGAAGGCCCGATGACGATGCGGCGCGGCCTGATGAAGTCGAAGAACATGATCTCGATCCGCATCCTGAACAAGATCGGCGCGCGCTACGGCCAGGAATACGCGACCCGCTTCGGCTTCGACGCCGACAAGAACCCGCCCTACCTGACGCTGGCGCTGGGCGCGGGCGCGACCACGCCGCTGCAGATGGCCGGCGCCTATTCCGTGTTCGCGAACGGCGGCTACCGGGTCAGCCCTTACCTCATCTCGAAGGTGACGGATGCGGACGGCAAGGTGCTGTCGGAAGCGCGCCCGGAGCGCGCCGGCGTCGACGCCAACCGCGTGATCGACGAGCGCAACGCCTGGCTGATGGACAGCATGCTGCGCGACGTGGCGCGTTCCGGCACCGCCGCCAAGGCCCAGCAGGCGCTCAAGCGGCCCGACCTGGCCGGCAAGACCGGCACCACCAACGACTCGATCGACGCCTGGTTCGCCGGCTACCAGCCGCACCTGGTAGGCATTGCCTGGATGGGCTACGACCAGCCGCGCAACCTGGGCAACAAGGAAACCGGCGGCGGCCTGGCGCTGCCGATCTGGATCGGCTTCATGCAGAAGGCGCTGAAGGACGTGCCGGTCGCGGAACGCCAGGTGCCGGCCGGCCTGGTGCAGTACGGCGACGAGTATTACTACGTGGAAAGCCCGCCGGGCACCGGGGTGCAGTCGCTGGACGTCGGGGTGGCGCCTCCCGCGGATCAGCAGAAGACGCGCGACGCGGTCAGAAACGAGTTATTCTGACGAAATTGATGAATTGAGCGGAAAAAGCACCATGAGCATCCAGAACACCTCCAGCACTGCGTTCATCTCGACCGGTATTGCCGGCCTCGACAATGTCCTCGGCGGAGGCCTCACCAAGGACCGGCTGTACCTGGTCGAGGGCGATCCCGGCGCGGGCAAGACCACGCTGGCGCTGCAGTTCCTGGCCGAGGGCGCGGCGCGCGGCGAAACCGTGCTGTACATCACCTTGGCCGAGACCGAAGTCGAACTGCGCGCGGTCGCGCAGGCGCACGGCATGTCGCTGGACGGCGTCACGGTGCAGGAGGTGATTCCGGACGAAAGCCTGCTCGATCCGGGCGAGCAGTACACGGTGCTGCATCCGTCCGAGGTCGAGCTGGGCGAAACCAACAACATGATCCTCGGGCTGGTCGAGAAGCTCAATCCGACCCGGGTCGTGCTCGATTCGCTGTCCGAGCTGCAGCTGCTGTCGGGCAGCCCGTTGCGCTACCGGCGCCACGTGCTGGCGCTCAAGCAGTATTTCGCGAAGCGCTCCTGCACCGCCCTGCTGCTCGACGACAAGACCTCGGTACAGGGCGACCAGCAGGTGCGCAGCGTCGCCCACTGCGTGATCTCGCTCCAGCATACCGATTCCGAGTACGGCGCCGAGCGCCGCCTGGTGCGGGTCCTGAAGTACCGCGGGGTCGCCTTCCGCCGCGGTCCCCACGATTACTCGATCCTCACCGGCGGCCTGGTGGTCTACCCGCGCATCGTCGCCGCCGAATCGCGCGAACTGAGCCGCCGCGCCCAGATCGGCAGCGGTCTTCCTGCCCTCGACATGTTGCTGGGCGGCGGCATCGAGGAAGGCTCCAGCACCCTCGTCTCCGGGCCGCCGGGCACCGGCAAGTCCAGCGTGGCGGTGCAGTTCGTGAAGTCGATGACGGACCGCGGCCATCGCGCCGCCATCTTCCTGTTCGAGGAGTCCTTCAATATGCTGCTGAACCGCAGCGAAGGCATCGGCATCGACCTGCGCACGCCCTACGAATCCGGACTCTTGAGCGTGCACCAGATCGATCCGGCGGAGATGTCACCGGGCGAATTCAGCCATGCCGTGTGCGGCGCGGCGGACCAGGGCGCGCGGGTCGTCGTCATCGACAGCCTGAACGGCTACATGAACGCCATGCCCGAAGCCGGCTTCCTGGCGACGCACCTGCACGAAATCCTCACCTACCTGGGTCAGCGCGGCGTGGTGAGCTTCCTGGTCGGCGTCCAGCAGGGCATCGTGGGCAGCACCATGTCGACCGGGATGGACGTCAGCTACCTGGCGGACAACGTCCTGATCCTGCGCTACTTCGAGGCGCAGGGCTCGGTCGAGAAGGCGATTTCCGTGTTCAAGAAGCGCGGCAGCGTCCACGAGACGACCCTGCGGCGCTTCGACATCACGCGGCAAGGCCTCGTCGTCGGCCCCGTGCTCAGCAATTTCCAGGGCATCCTGACCGGCGTGCCGACCATCCTGGAGGCTGACAGGAACCCGGCTACCCCGACCTCGGCGGCCTGATGCCGAACGCTGAGCTCGAACACCGTATCCTGATCCATGCGCCGGTAGGAAAGGACGCAAGGCTGATCGCCGAACTGTTCGGACGCGCCGGCATCGACTGCCGCGTGTGCGCCCATCTGGACGAACTGGTCGAAGAGCTCGGGCAAGGGGCCGGTGCGCTGATGGTTGGCGACGAAGCCATCACGCCGGAATTCCTGCGCGCCCTCAAGCACTTCATCGACCACCAGCACGGATGGTCCGACCTGCCGGTGCTGATCATGAGCCGGCGCGAGGCCTCGTCCGCCGGACTGCAGCACCGCTACCTGGAGCTGGGCAACGTCTCGCTGCTGGAGCGGCCGGCACAGGGTGTGACCCTGGTCAGCGCGGCGCAATCGGCCTTGCGCGCCCGCCGCCGGCAATATGCGATGCGCGAAGTCGACCAGCGCAAGGACGAGTTCCTGGCCATGCTGGGGCATGAGCTGCGCAATCCGCTGGCGCCGATCCGGGCGGCCTCCGACCTGCTGCGCCTGCCGTCCCTCGACCGCGACCAGATCCGCCAGACCAGCGAGATCATTTCGCGCCAGGTGCAGCACATGACGGGGCTGATCGACGACCTGCTCGACCTGTCGCGGGTGTCGCGGGGGCTGGTGACGCTCGACGAGACCCTGCTGGACGCGCGCCAGATCGTCACCAGCGCCGTCGAGCAGGTACGCCCGCTGGTCGACGCGCGCCGGCACCGCGTGACCATCCAGATGCCGCACGAGGCCGCCTTCGTGCATGGCGACCAGAAGCGCCTGGTGCAGATCATCGCGAACGTGCTGAACAACGCCGCGAAATACACGCCCGAGGGCGGCGACATCGTCGTGGCGATGCATGCCGACGCCGACAGCGTGCGCTATACCGTGAGCGACGACGGCATCGGCATGGCGCCGGACATGATCGGGCACGTGTTCGACATGTTCGCGCAGGCCGAGCGTTCGTCCGACCGCGCCCAGGGCGGCCTCGGCATCGGCCTGGCGCTGGTGAAGAACCTGGTGGCGCTGCACGGCGGCCAGGTCGCGGCGTACAGCGAGGGAATCGGCAAAGGCAGCCGCTTCACGGTCACCCTGCCGCGGGTGGCGGCGCCAGGCGACAACGCCGCGCCCGCGCAGCACGCGCCGGTGCCGGCGGGTGCGCGCGCGCTGCGCCTGCTGGTGGTCGACGACAACGACGACGCCGGCCAGATGCTCGGCATGGTCCTCGAGGCCGCGGGCTACCGGGTCGCCGTGGTGCAGAGCGCGCGCGCGGCACTGGAAGCGGCGCGCGCGGAACCGCCCGACGCCTGCCTGCTCGACATCGGTTTGCCGGACATGGATGGCAACGAACTGGCGCGGCAATTGCGGCTGCTGGCGCCGATGGCGTCCGCCACCCTGGTCGCCATCACGGGCTACGGGCAGGAGGCGGACCGCGCCAGGACCGCCGCGGCGGGCTTCGACCACCATTTCGTCAAGCCCGTCGACATGCAAGCCTTGCTGGGCGTGCTCAGCGCAGCTTGACCGGCGCCCCGCCCTGCTGGGTGGCGTAG
Source organism: Massilia sp. LXY-6 (assembly GCF_051233485.1). Taxonomy (NCBI): domain Bacteria; kingdom Pseudomonadati; phylum Pseudomonadota; class Betaproteobacteria; order Burkholderiales; family Oxalobacteraceae; genus Massilia; species Massilia sp. LXY-6. The sequence goes on along the minus strand of NZ_JBKFGF010000021.1, from coordinate 48,320 downwards.
TCCGACAGCGAGGTGAACAGTTCGCTGTCGTCGCGCGTGTTGCGCCACTCGTCGCCGACGCGCTTGTAGTGGAAGCCGCCGGCGCGCGCCGCCACCCACATCTCCTGCAGCGGCGCCTGGCTGTTGACGATGATTTTCGAACCGTTGTCGACAAATTCGATTTCCAGCACGTTGCCGCTGCGCTTGCATTCGACATCGACCACGTCCTGCTCGAACAAGCGGTCGAAGGCCTGTTCGATCTGGTTCAGGGTGGCTTCGGCCAGGTCCAAAAATTCAGTTTCGGTCATGCTACACTCCAAGGTCTGCTAATCAAACCGTGATTCTAATCGTGAAGTCCCCATTTGCGCTCCCGGCCTTTGCTGCCGCCACGCTGGCCCTGCTCTCCGCCTGCGGCCAACCCGGCCCGCTCTACATGCCCAAGCCGCCGGCCCGCGCCGCCTCGACGCCGGCCGCGCCGGTCGTGCCGGTCGTGCCGGTCGTGCCGGCAACCACGGCCAGCCCGCCCGCACCCGCCGCGGGCATGACCACGCCGGCCGCGGGATCGAACGCCAACAACACGCAAGCTCCCCAATCCTCCACTCCGCCCGCCCAACAGTAACCATGTCGCATTTCTCGTACCAAGACGGCGTCCTGCACGCCGAGAGCCTTCCTTTGCCCGCAATCGCCCAGCAATTCGGCACCCCGACCTACGTCTATTCGAAGGCCCAGCTGCTCGCCAACTTCCGGGGCTATGCGGCGCCCAGCCAGGGCCGCGACGCCCTGGTCTGCTACGCGATGAAGGCGAATTCGAACCTGGCCATCCTCGACATCCTGGCACGCGAGGGCGCGGGCTTCGACATCGTCTCCGGCGGCGAACTGCTGCGCGTGATCGCGGCCGGCGGCGACCCCGGCAAGGTGATCTTCTCGGGCGTGGGCAAGACCGTGGCCGAGATCGAGCTGGCACTTGGCAAAGGCATCCTGTGCTTCAACGTCGAGTCGATCCCCGAGCTGCACCGGATTAACGAAGTCGCCGGCCGCCTGGGCAAGCGCGCACCCGTATCGCTGCGCGTGAACCCGAACGTCGATCCGAAGACCCACCCCTACATCGCCACCGGCCTGAAGGCCAGCAAGTTCGGCGTGGCCTTCTCGGATGCGCTGGACACCTACCGCACCGCCGCCGCGCTGCCGCACCTGGAAGTGGTCGGCATCGACTGCCACATCGGTTCGCAGCTGCTGGACGACGCCCCGCTGCTGGAAGCGCTGGACAAGCTGATCGAGCTGATCGACACCCTCGCCGCCGACGGCATCCACCTGCACCACCTGGATGTGGGCGGCGGCCTGGGCATCGACTACGGCACCGGCGACAACGCCCCGGTGGCGATCGGCGACTACGTCAGCCGCGTGTTCGCGCGCGTGGACGCCTGGCGCGCCGAGAAGTACGAGGGCAAGCCGATCAAGGTCATCTTCGAACCGGGCCGCTCGATCGTCGGCAACACCGGCGTGCTCCTGATGTCGGTCGAATTCCTGAAGCCGGGCGAAGAGAAGAACTTCTGCGTGATCGACGCCGCCATGAACGACATGGCGCGCCCGGCCCTGTACCAGGCCTGGATGGACGTCAAGCCGGTGGTGCCGCGCGACGGCGACAAAGTCACCTACGACCTGGTCGGCCCGGTCTGCGAATCGGGCGACTGGCTGGCGCGCGACCGCGAGCTGGCGGTGGAGCCGGGCGACGTGCTGGCGATGATGGCGGCCGGCGCCTACGGTTTTACCATGGCCTCCAACTACAACACCCGCGGCCGCGCCGCCGAGGTGCTGGTCGACGGCGACAAGGTCCACCTGGTCCGCCGCCGCGAGGATCCGGCCGAGCTGTTTGCGCTGGAAACCATCGTCAAGTAAGCAGCAGGGACGGGCCGGACTGCCTCAGTGCCGGCCTCCCCAGCCGCGGTGGTCGCCCCAGCCGCCGCCCCAGCCACGTCCGCCGTGGTAGCTGTGCTCGTAGAAGCCGAAGCTGAGCGACAGCGGCGGCCCGACATAGGTCGGATAGCTGTAGGCGTAGGGGGAGTAGTACGGCACCGTATCGTAGCTCGAATACGGGGTGGCCGGATACGGCGCCGCGTACGGCGGCGCATACACGCAGCCCGACAGGGCGGCGCCCGCCGCCAGCGAAAGGATCAGGCGTTTCGCCACGCCGTGTGTGGAGCTTTCCATCTCGACGCCCTCATGTGTCGTATTACTTGATTCTAGGCCAGAGGGCGCCCTTTACAACTGCTGTTACATGCACGTTACACGCCGGCCGCGCTAGCCGGGCGCTGCGCTGCAGCGCTGCAGGCGCCGGACGCATTCCTCCACCGCCGCGTGCAGCGCCGGCGGGTGGCGGATCTCGAAATCGAAGGGCATGCCGGCCAGCTGGCGCGCGAACCATTCCAGCTCGTCGGACTGGTTGTGGATCACCACGCCCTCGGCGGTTTCCTCGAACACCCCGGCTTCGACGAACAGGTGCGCCCGCGCCGACGCCAGGTCGGTCTTCAGCAGCACCTCGATCGCGAACGCGCGTGGCAAGGTCGCCAGCGACTGCACCAGGTAGCCCATCGCATCGAAACCGGCCGGACGCTCGAACGCTTCGGCCAGCGCTTCCACGCCGGCGATCCGGTCCAGCCGGAAGATGCGGATTTCATTGCGCAGGTGGCACATCCCCACCGTGTACCAGCGTCCATGGCGGAACGCCACGCCGAACGGATCGAAGCGGCGCACCGACGCGTCGCCGCCCTGGTTCCGGTAATGCAGCACGACCCGCCGGCAGGCCTGCGCGGCACCGGTCAGCGCTACCAAGGCGCGATTGCCGGCACGGTCCTTGGGCGGCGCGGCCGCACTTCCCGCCTCCAGCTTGACCGTTTCGCCGACGGCGCGCACGCGCTGCCTGAGCTGGTCCGGCATGATGCGCTCCAGCTTGGCCTGCGCGCTGGCCACCGCCGGCGCCGCCTCGGCCAAGCCAAGCCCGCGCGCGGCGAGCAGGCCGAGCGACAGCGCCAATGTTTCGTCCTCCGTGAACATCATCGGCGGCAGCTTAAAGCCGGGCATCAAGGCATAGCCGCCCGCGCGCCCGCGCTCGGCCATGATCGGAATGCCGATGTCCTCCAGCTTGCCGACGTAGCGGCGCAGGGTGCGGCGGTCCACGCCGAGGCGCGGCGCCAGCTCGGCCCCGCTCATGCGGCCGTGGGTCTGCAGCAGTTCCAGCAAGGCGAGCACGCGCGTGGTCGGGCGGTACATGGCGAACATTGTCAGTCGAGATAGGACCGATTATGACCTATATCCCGCTTACCGTGAGGTTTTGACCACGGAGGCGACCATGAACGGAAGTACCACCCTCTGGCTATATTTTGTCCTGGTGCTCGGCATCATCGCCCTGCCCGGTCTCGACATGGCCTACGTGCTGGCGAACGCAGTGGTCGGCGGCCGCGGCGCCGGCCTGGCCGCGGTGGCGGGCATCGTCGCCGGCGGGGTCTGCCACATCGCGATGGGCGCGCTTGGCGTGGCCGCCATCGTGCGGCTCTGGCCCGCGCTGTTCAACCTGCTCCTGGTGGCGGGTGCGGCCTATATCGGCTGGATTGGCTGGAACCTGGCGCGCGCCGGCGCCACCACGCTCAAGGTGCGCACGGATGCTCCCGCGCGGCCGGCATCGTCGGTCTTCCTGAAAGGGATGGCGACCTGCCTGCTGAACCCGAAGGCTTACGTCTTCATGCTGGCGGTCTTCCCGCAATTCCTGAAACCGGCGCAGGGACCGCTCTGGCCGCAGGCGGCCGCGCTCGGCGTGATCACCGCCGGCACCCAGGCCGGCGTGTACGGCGGCGTCGCCCTGCTGGCGCAGCGGGCCGGCAGTTCGCTCGGCGCCAGCGGGCTCGCCACGCGCGCGGTCGGCCTGCTGCTGGTCGGCACCGGCATCGTCACCGTCGTTCAAGGGTGGCAGGCATGAGCCGCCGCCTGCTTGCCGGCGCCGCGCTGGCCTGCGCGCTGTCCATCCCGCCCGGCGCCGACGCCCTTGCGCGCGACTGCTGCCCGATCGTCGAACTGCGCCAGTACACGATGGTTCCCGGCAAACGCGACGAACTCATCAGCCTGTTCGAGGAACGTTTTATCGAGAGCCAGGAGGCGACCGGGATGCGCATCGCCGCCACCTTCCGCGACCTGGCCGACCCGGACCGCTTCGTCTGGGTGCGCGGATTCACGGACATGCAGACACGCCACGACGCCCTCACCGCCTTCTATTACGGCCCCGTATGGCAAGCCTATCGCGAGCAGGCCAATGCTACGCTGGCGGACAACGACAACGTGCTGCTGCTGCACCCCGCCTTCGCCGGCAGCGGCTTCGTGCTCGACGGCCTGGTCCGGCCGGCAGTGGGCGCGGCTGCGGGCGGGCGCCTGGTGACCGTCACCATCTATTACCTGCGCGAAGATGCGCTGCCCGGCTTCGTGGCCGCGTTCAGGCGCGACCTGGCGCCGCTGCTCGAACGAAGCGGCGCGCGCCTCCTGGCGCAGTATGTGTCGGATAGCAGCAAAAACACCTTTGCGCGGCTGCCGGTGCGGGAGAAGGAGCATGTGTTCGTCAGCTTTGCCGCCTTCGACGACGCGGACGGCTATGTCAGGCAGCAGAGGGCTCTTGCGGCGGACGAACGGTGGCGTGCCCTGCTGGCGGCCCAGGCCGCGGCCATGGAGCGCGCGCCGGAGACCTTGCTGTTGCGGCCGACGCCGCGTTCGCTGGTGCGCTAGTGGGCTCGGGCGCTGCGCAACAGCGCATGGTCAGCGCCCGCCAGCGCCGAACAGGGCGGCTACCAGGGGATCGCGCCTCACTGGAAAGCGCATCAGGACCAGCGGAAACCTGACATCGTCGGCTACGACATGCAGATAGGATTTGCCAGGGTCGACGCAATGGCGCGATGGGCTGCGCCGTAAGGTGACGCGCTGCTCGGCAAGCTCCGGTGCGAGCGAATCGAGGAAGTCCTCGACAAGGCCCCAGTCGGGGTGCAGGCACACGTGCGTACGCCGATCGGGATGAGGGATTGCCGCTCCCCCTTCCACAAGAAGGTCTATGTAATTGCGTGCGCCGGTATGGGATATGCCCAGCAGTTCCGCAATGGCGACCGGTCCCATGGGGCCGTCCTCGAGCGCCGCCACCAGTCGGCGGATGTTGGCAATCTTCCGCAAACCATACATTGTCATGCATTTCTCCGATGTATCGATATAAAAGGCCGCTGAACCGGCGCCCGACAGGCAAAGGCCGGTGCCGGTGCAAGGCGCGCTATCAGAACTTCATGCCCAGGCGTGCGTAGTAATAGCCACCGTTAATGCCGAACGGCGAGAACGACGGGTAGACAGTCACGGCGCTGTTGTCGAGGTTTGCGCGCTGCTCGGCCAGCAGCTTGCCATTGATATGGTCCGGATACTGGTTGAACAGATTGTTCGCGCCCACTGACAGCGTCCACATCTTGTTGAACTGGTAGCTGAGCTCGAGGTCCGTGATCGCGGTCGGCTTGACCTCGGTCTCGTAGTAGGTCGCGCCATCCGAGGATTGCAGTTCCGAGGCTTTGCCGTAGAAGGCTTCGCGGGCATTGATCGTCCAGTTCCCGATCTTCCACAAGGCCCCCAGGTTCACGCGTACCCGCGGCGACGCGGTTTCCAGGTCCGAGATCGCGGTCGCGTCCAGCAGCGTCTGCGGTTGCAGCTGGGCCGGCGCCTGGTTGATCTTGATGACCTGCACCTTGTTGTAGTTGGCCGCCAGCGACCAGTCCACCTTGCCGTTTGCGCCGTAGTTGCTGTTGAGCGTAGTGACGAATTCCAGGCCGCGCGAGCGGGTGTTGACGGCGTTCGAGAAGATGTTGATGCCGGTCTGGACCACGGTCGGGTCCAGCAAATTGCCGTTCGCCAGGATCGCCGCCGTCACCGCCGGCGAGTTGACCGCGCCGCCCGAGCCGTACAGCGAGCCCGAGCCGACGATGCGGTCGCGGATCGTGATCTGGTAAGCGTCCAGCGTGATCGCCAGGTTGGCCGACGGATTGAGCACGATACCGGCGCTCAGGTTGGTCGAGGCTTCCGGCCGCAGGCCATTGACGCCGACCAGGCGGGCGCCCGGGGAGTTCGGCGCCAGCTGTACGAAGGCGCTGCGTGGCGATACGTTGGTGGCCGAATAGTATTCCTCGGCCAGGGTCGGTGCCCGGAACCCGTTCGAGTAGGTGGCGCGCAGGCCGAGCGCCGGCGAGACGTCGTAGCGGCTGGTCAGCTTGCCGACCTTGGCGTTGCCGAAGTCGGAGAAATGCTCGTAGCGACCGGCAAGGTCGACCGTCCATCCGGCTAGCGGCTGTCCGGCCAGGTTCACGTAGGCCGCCTTGTTGTTGCGGCTGTGACTGCCGGCATCGGTCAGCGAGAAGCCAGGAAAGGATTGCGAACCTTCCTTGTAGCGCGAGGGCGCGTCACCGGCACCGATCTCGTATTCGTCGCGACGGTGCTCCAGGCCGACGGCGAAGGTCAGCGGCGTAGCCCAGCCGGCGTCGAACTCGTGGCTCAGGTCGAAGTTGTTGGTCCACTGGCTGGCGGCGAACTTGCCCGCATAGAAGTCGAGCGGGGTAGCGCCGGTGTCGGCGAACAGCGACACGTTGCCGGAGTGCGCCACGCCCAGCTTGGCGACGTCCTTGCCGTAGGTGCTGGACAGGTCCCAGCGCCAGCTGCCGAACGCCTTGCCCTTGATGCCGGCCGTGAAGGCGTAATCTTCTTCGCGGAAGGTTTCCTGCGGCGAGAAGCCGAGCGGGTAGATGGCCGGCAGCCGGTTCGGCATGCGGTAGTTCTCGAAGGCCGCCGCTTTTTTCTTGCCGTAGGTGGCGAAGGCGTAGGCGCTCACGTCGTTGTTCAGGTCGACGCCGAAGTTGGCGGCCAGGATGTGCTGGCGGTACTGGGCGTCGCCCGAGATGTGGTTGACGTTCGGGTAGCCGGGTGCGTTCTTCAGCTGCGGCATCGAGGCCAGGTTGGCCGCGTCGTCGACGCGCGGATCGATCCCGCCGCGGTCCGAAAAGCCGTGGTATTTGCTTTCCACGGTCAGGCTGAGAAAGGCGTCGGTGAAGGGCGTCAGGCCGATGTTGGCGGTGCCGTCGCCGGTACGGCCGCCGCCATCGCCATAGCCGCCGCCATTGATGTTGGCGGTGCCGCCCCGGTAATTCGACTTGAGGATGATGTTGACCACGCCGGCAATGGCGTCGGTTCCGTACTGCGCGGCGGCGCCATCCTGCAGCACTTCGATATGGTCGATCGCGGCCACCGGGATGTAGTTCAGGTCGGCTGCGGCGCCGCCCTGGTAAGGGCCACCCAGAACGGCCAGGTTGGAGGTGCCGTGGCGCCGCTTGCCGTTCACCAGCACCAGTGTGTTGTTGGGCGACAGCCCGCGCAGGCGCGCGGACAAGGTCATGTTGGCCATGTCGCCGCCGAAGGCCTGGGCGGTGAGCGAAGGCAGGTTCTGCGCCAGCGCCTGGAGCAGGTCTGACTGGCCGGTGCGCGTCAGCGAGGTCGAGTCGAGCACCTGTACCGGCGAGGCGCTGTTTTCGACCTTCAGGCCGGTCGCCCGGGTACCGGTGACGATCACGACACCGCTGGCGATCGGGCCGGCTTCGGCTGCCGCTGCCGCTGCTGTTGAGGCTGCTGCAGCGGCGGGCTTGTCGTCCGCGACCGGCTTGTCGTCGGCCGCATGGGCGAGGCCCAGGCCGCAGGAGAGGACGCCGGCGGCGACGCCGGAATGGAGAATAGCCTTGTGCATGATTCTTCCCTTTTCTTTGGACTACAAACGGTTCTTCTGGATGGCCTTGCGATGGGCGGCTTATTTCTTGGCGGCGAGCACCTCGATCTCCACCAGCCAGCCCGGATTCGACAGACCGGCCACCTGCACGACGGCGCGCGCCGGCAGGTTCGGCTGGGTGCCGCCGAAGAACTGGGTATAGCCTTCCATGAAGCCGGCAACATCGGCTTTGCCGTTCCTGGCCGGGTCGCCGACCAGGAAGACCTGCATCTTGACGACGTCGCCGATGCTCAGGCCCATGCCCTTGAGGATGTCCTGGATCTTGTTCAGCACGCCGACGGTCTGGGTCTTGGTGTCGCCGAAGGCGCCGAGTGAATTCGGGTCGGCGGTCTTGTCGATTGCGGGCGGCACCTGGCCGCTGATGAAGTGAATGGTGGTGCCGGATGGCAGCGTGACTGCCTGGGCGATCGGAAAATCCGAGCCCGGGATCTTGTGGCGCACGATGGTATGGGCGGCGGCCGATGCCGCGGCCGGTGCCGCGGCGGCCGGCGGCTGGGCGGCCAGGAGCAGCGGCACGAAAGACAGCACGGCGAGGCGCAAGGCTGCATGGGAAGATGTCATGGATCCTCTTTCTCGATGGTGGATGATCAGTGTTTGTTGCCGAAGCGGCCGTGATGCGCAGGCGCCACGCCAAGGCTGGCGCGCTGCGCCGCGACCTCGTCCGCCGACAGCGGCGCCGCGCCGTTGCCCCAGCTACTGCGCACATAGCTCAGCACCTGGGCGATCTCGGCGTCGTCCAGGCTTCCGGAAAAATCGGGCATGCCGCCGCGGCCCTTGAGCAGAACGGTCGAGACGTCCGCCGACGTGCCCTGCACGAAAGCGTTGCCGGCCAGCGCCGGAAAGGCGCCCGGAATACCCTTGCCGGTGGCCTGGTGACAGGCGGCGCAATTCTTCGCGAACAGGGTCTTGCCGTCCGCCGGCTGGGATGCGCCGGCCTGCGCCTGGGCCTGGCCGTCGCCCCAGCCCAGCCCAGTCCCGGCCAGGGCAAGCGTCATCAGGAAGTGTCGGAGTGTCATGCGCTTGCCCTCCTGTGCAGTTGTTCGATTTGCTGCCAGGCCGATTCGATGGCGCCCGCCTGCCAGCCGGTCAGGTAGCTCAGGTGCTCTCCCGCGAGCAGGACCCGGCCTTCGCCTTCGAGCAGCACCGGATAGGCGCTCTTGCGGCCGGCTTCGTCCCATTCGGCCCAGCCGCCCAGGTTGTACTTGACCCGGTGCCAGGCCACCGAGAACGCGTTCTCGAAGGCGTCGCGGTAGGCCGGGAATATCTTTTCGCCGGCGGCGACCGCGAACTCGGCGCGTTCGGCGGGTGTCAGCGCGCTCACTTCGATCGCATCCAGCGCATAGTGGTAATAACCCAGCACCACGCCCTTCTTCTGTTGCCAGCCCGTGGATGGCAGCGAGATCGTATTGATGCCCTTCATGTCGGTCAGCACATGGCCGCCGTAGATCTGGTCGTCCTCTTCCCAGAAGCGGCGCTTCATCTGCAGGCCGATCTTGCCGACCGGCGCATACGACACCCCCTTCATCGCCGCCTTGAATTTGTCCGAGAAGTCGGTGTCGATCGAGCGGAGCACCGATAGCGGAATCGTGCACAGGACGTAATCGGCCTCCACCGTCGACAGTGCACCGCTCGCCGTGTCCTTGACCTTGATGCCGACCTTGCCCGGCGACTGGCGGATGGCCTGCACCTCCTGGCCGTAGCGGATCTTTTTGCCGAGGCGCTTGGCGAAAGCCTGCGCGATCCGGTCCATGCCCCCGACCGGCTGGAACATCGTCGCGTGCATCGGGAATTCCTGCACCGCGCTGTAGACCTTCCCGACCTTCGAGGCCAGCAGCTCACGGAAGCCAAGCGGATCGGAGAGGCGGCCCGGATTCATCCCGGCGCCCGGATTGACCGCATAGCCGGCACCGTTGCGGCCCCTGTAGACCAGATCCTTGGTGGTCAATGCGCCTTCGTGCGCCAGGTAGTCGAGCAGCAGCACCTGGTCGTCGGCAGTGAGCTGGGCATCGAGTTGCCTGCCCTGCACCGACTTGGCAAGCAGCTCCGCCACGTGGCCGCGCATGTCGGCCTTGACCTGTTCCTGCCGCAGGCGTTTTTTCGAGAACGCTCCCGCGTCCTCCATGTAGACCCAGGCATGGTCGTTGTCGTTGACCATGACCTCGAGCGGCACCTCGAACTGCCTGGTGTAGTACAGCGTGGACTGGTGATCGAGCGGAATGCGCCAGGGGCCATGGTTGATGTACATGCCTTCGTCAAACCGGCAGGACTGGCTCTCGCCGCCCAGTTCCTGCAGGCTGAAGCCCTTGCGCGCCGTCTGGCAGCGTCCGCCGGCAAAGAGGCGCGCTTCGAGCACCTCGACCTGGTAGCCCAGCTTGGACAGCTCCCAGGCGGCGGTCATGCCGGCCAGGCCGGCGCCAAGGATGGCGACCTTCTTGCCTTTGCCGCTGCCGGATAGTGGAGGCGGCGCATGCGCCGTCGACGCAATGCCCATGCCCCAGGCATTCATCGTGTTGAGCAGGAGTGACGAGCCGCCGACGGCTGCGGCACGGAACAGGAATTCTCGTCGGGTCAAGGACGGGCCGGAACAATTCATTCTCACCTCATTGGGTCGTTACAAAAAACTTCCGCTTGCGCTTCTGTTTCAGCAATACCCGTGCCAGACAAATGAGGCTTTTCGGCTATTTCTCCTTTTAAAATAAACTTTGTTCGACTTATTTTCGAATGTAAGTTTCTAGTAATTTAAGAATTCAAAATAAAGTTTGTTTTTAATATTTGTAGCCTCGTGGAATAAAGGAGTTTGCGGGAGCACCTTAGTTTGGAAACACACTTTGTTTTCCCACAGTCAGACTTTGTTTTGCAAAAAGCCCTGGGAAACAGGAAAACCGATTTGACGCACTGCACCATGCCAGCCCGGACTGCACCGGATTGGTCATCCGGGTTTCAGATGCTGCACCGCAACGAACGGATATCCCGCTACCGATGCTGACCTTGCCATCGCGGTCGGAAGGTCGTCCTTGTCCAGCCAGTAGCAGAACTGGCCGAAGCTGGGCGTCTCCGAGGATGGGTGCCCGCGGTAGAACTCGTCGAGCATCTGGCGGTAGGCGGCACGGCGCGCCAGCGCAGCGCCGGGATGTGCAGCACGATAGCGGGCGACCGCGGCGCGGAAGATGGCGCGTGTCGCCTCGTCGACATTCGTGCCGGGGCAACTATCCGACTTGCGCGGCCGGCCACGCTTGACGCCGCTGTTGGCGGCACGGGTCTTGCCACGCGCGCCCGAATTCGCATAATCCGGCAGCAGGGCGTCCATGCTCTGGCCGCGCTCCCAGAAGCGGCGCAGCCAGCGCAAGACGCTTGCACGCGAGACCCCATGTTCCGCGGCGCAGCACGCCACCATGGCGGCACGTTTGCGGGTATCGTACAAGGCCGGAGACTGGGACTGCAGGCTGCTGACGGTCTTCCAGGCCCTGGCCTGCATGTCGCGATGCTTCTCGGGAAGAACAGGTGGCGCGACCGGTGCCGCGTAGGGGTCCTGCAAGAGCAGGCGGGCGCGGCCGTTGCCCACGTCGCCGGCAAGAGCATGTATCGGAATGGGCCGAGGTAGGCTGCGCGGCTTACCGAGTTCGAATATATGGAGAAGGCCGCGTTCGCGTTCGATATACAGGACCCGCAGCAGGCATCCCTGGGCTTCGTACTGAATCACATCGTTTGGCAGAAACATGAGTGGCTCCCTTGCGCGTTCGGATAATCGAACCCATGCAAGGATCAGGCCATCAAGTCCTCAATTCCTGCCGCGCGAGCGATCCTCCGGCCAGGCCTGGCGCGCGCAGGCGATGGCCTGCTCGTTCCAGCGCCCGTCCAGCACCAGGCAGCGTTCGACCGACGAGCCGGTGTGGAAGCGCGAGACCGCCAGCACCAGCACGAGCACCAGTGCCAGCAGCAAGCCGAGGGCGGTAGGTCCCTTCATCACGCTAGGGACGGACGGATCCGGATGAGGTGAGATTGCGCGTACGGCTCCAGCTCCAGTACGCGCGCAGGCCGAGCAGCACGGCGACGACCGTGCCCCAGACGATGGGTTGCTCGAAGTTGTGCTTGCCCGCCTTCATCCACCAGTAATGCAGGATCGCCAGCGGCGCGATTAGGTAGATCAGGCGGTGCAACTGGGCCCAGCGCCGGCCGAGACGCTTGATCATGGCGTTCGTGCTGGTCGCGGCCAGCGGCAGCAGCAGCACGAAGGCGATGAAGCCGACCGTGATAAAGGGGCGCTTCAGCACGTCCTTCCACATGGCGGCGACATCGAAGTTGTGGTCGGCCCACAGGAAAGTCATGAAGTGCATCAAGGCGTAGAAGAAGGTATATAAACCCAGCATGCGCCGCAGGCGGACCAGCCAGTTCCAGCCGGTGACGCGGCGCAGCGGCGTGATGGCGAGGGTCGCGCACAGCAGGTACAAGGCCCAGTCGCCGGTGCCGTGGGTGACGAACTCGACCGGCTCGACCGGCACCTGCTGGACGATCAGCCAGACGATGCGCGCGAACGGCAGCAGCGCCAGCACGAACACCACGCTCTTGAGCGCGGCGAGCTGCTTCGGCGATGGGCTGACGGCTGGTCTCAGGGGCGCGTTCTTGGTCATCTGGCCTCGTCAGAAGTATTTCTTCAGGTCCATCCCAGTATACAGGGACGCCACCTGGTCGTAGCCGTTGAACATCAGGGTCTTGCGCTTCGGCGCGAAGAAGCCGCCCTCGCCGATGCGGCGCTCGCTGGCCTGCGACCAGCGCGGGTGGTCGACGTTCGGGTTCACGTTCGAATAAAAGCCGTATTCCTCGGGCGCGACCGTGTTCCAGGCGGTGCGCGGCTGGTCGCGCACGAAGCGGATGCGGACGATCGACTTGGCCGACTTGAAGCCGTACTTCCAGGGCACGATGACGCGCACCGGCGCGCCATTCTGGTTCGGCAGCACCTGGCCGTACATGCCCACCGTGAGCAGGGTCAGCGGGTGCATGGCTTCGTCCATGCGCAGGCCTTCCACGTAGGGCCATTCCAGCACGCGGCTGCCGACGCCCGGCATCTGGCGCTTGTCGGCCAGGGTCGTGAATTCGACGTATTTCGCATTGCCGGTCGGCTCGACCTGCTTGATCAGGTTGGCCAGCGAGTAGCCGACCCAGGGGATCACCATCGACCAGCCCTCGACGCAGCGCAGGCGGTAGATGCGCTCTTCCAGCGGCGCCAGCTTGGTCAGTCGGTCGATGTCGAGGGTCAGCGGCTTCTTGACCTCGCCGTCGATCTGCACCGTCCACGGCCGGGTGCGCAGGGTGTGCGCGTTCTGGGCCGGGTCGGATTTGTCGGTGCCGAATTCGTAGTAGTTGTTGTAGTGGGTCGCGTCCTCGAAGGAGGTCTGCTTTTCCGTGGTCGAGAAGGCGGCATTGCGGGCGGCGGCCAGCCTCGGGGCCGGCGTGGTCTGCGCGAACGCTTCGCGGTTGGCCAGTTCCCATAGCGAGGAGCCGACCGCGGCGGTGGCCGCGATGCGGGCGATGAACTGGCGCCGGCCTTCGTAGACCTCGCGCGGCGTAATTTCGGAGGGGAACGGCAAGTCGATGCCGTTCGGGTTTCGTTTGATCAGCATGGCTGGCTCCCGCAATACATGCCGGGCGCACAGCTTGCGTCCGACATGTCAACCTTACACTATTTACCGGGATTCAGCCGCGCAAGCGCAGCCTCGTCAGAGCTTGCCGTACGAGTGAAGCCCGGACAGGAACATGTTCACGCCCAGGAAGGCGAAGGTGGTTACCACGAGACCGATCAGGGCCCACCAGGCGGCGGTGCGGCCGCGCAGGCCGGACATCAGGCGCATGTGCAGCCAGGCCGCGTAGTTCAGCCAGACGATCAGGGCCCAGGTTTCCTTCGGGTCCCAGGACCAGTAGCCGCCCCAGGCCTCGGCCGCCCACAGCGCGCCCAGGATGGTCGCCACCGTGAAGAAGGCGAAACCGACCGAGATCGACTTGTACATCACGTCGTCCAGCACTTCCAGCGACGGCAGGCGGTCGGCCAGGATGCCGTGCGACTTGAGCAGGTAGGCGCTGCCGACCATGGCCGCCAGCGAGAAGGTGCCGTAACCGATGAAGTTGGCCGGCACGTGGATCTTCATCCACCAGCTCTGCAGGGCGGGCACCAGCGGCTGGATCTCGGCGGCGCTGCGCGCCACCGTGTACCACAGCAGGAAGCCGACCGCGGCCGAGATCACCAGCAGCACGAAGGCGCCCAGCTGACGGGTAGCGTAGCGCTGCTCGTAGTACAGGTAGAACAGCGCGGTGATCATCGAGAACAGGATGAAGACTTCGTACAGGTTCGACACCGGGATGTGGCCGACGTCGCTGCCGATCAGGTAGGACTCGTACCAGCGCACCATCATGCCGGTGAAGCCCAGCACCACGGCGGCCCAGCACAGCTTGGAGCCGACACTGGTGCCGAACGGCGAACGGGCGAGCAGGCCGATCCAGTAGAACACGGTCGAGAACACGAACATGGTACTCATCCACAGGATCGCGGACTGGCTCGACAGCATGTACTTGAGGAAAAATCTTTGGTTGGCGGCTTCCAGCGAACCGCCATACAGCGAAATCGCCCATAGCGACAGCACGGCGATCAGCGGAATCAGCCAGCGCACCGGTTTCCAGTGCCAGCCGAGGAAGGCGAAGGTGGGCGCGGCCAGCACCAGGATCGCCTGTTCGTAGACGTCCATGAAGCTGCCGTAGCGCTGCAGCGCGAACAGCGCGGCCGCCAACAGGCCGGCGCCGTACAGCCAGTCGATTGCCGTCAGGCGCTTGAAAAAGCCGGGCGGCTGCGTATAAGCCGGCTGCGAGGCCGCCTGCGCGGCCGGCGACGACGTGCTGGGTGCTTGGGTTGCTTGCGACATGGGTCTCTCTCCGGTTTCGGCCCTAGCTTACGCCGATTTGCGACGATTGCGGCAGTCTGGTCTTCAAATCATCGAACTCGCGCTCGAAGTCGAGCGTCTTGCGCTGGGTGCTCATCGCCATCAGCGCATGAGCAAAATGCGGCGCATCGCCACCCTGCTCTCTGACCCAGACCCAGATGCGGCGCTCGCGGATGTAGAACATCGAGAAGATGCCCAGCACCAGCAGCAGGCAGCCCAGGTAGACCACTTTCTTGCCGGGCGAACGCGTCACCTGCAGTACCGAGGCTTTGACTTCCGTGAAGTCCTCGAGCGACAGGTACACGGGCGCGCCGTAGAAGAAGCTGTCGGACAGCGCATTTGTCGCCAGCTGCAGGAAGCGGCCGTGGGCCTCGCTCGGCTCGACCGGCGGCTGGCCCGCGCGCGCATGGGCAGCCTGCCACAGTTCCCACATGGCGCCGTTGAGCATCTTCATGAACACGTTGGCCGCCTTTTCCTGCTCGGCGGGCGGAATCCGTTCGAGGAATTGCGAGACCGCGAGATAGCCGCCATTGCCCTTGGCGCCGTCGCCGGCGAAGATGGCCAGGGTCTTGGCCGCCGATTCCTGCAGCTGGCGCGCCAGCGCGGCGTCGCCTTTCGCCTGCGGCAGGGCGCGCGCGGCATAGCGGCGCGCGGCTTCCTCGCGCAGGGAGGGATCGGCCAGCGCGGCGCGCAGGCGCATCCATTCGCGCACGCTGTGCTGGTCGTCGGACGGGATGCGCAGGAAGCTGAACGGATCGCCCGGGTTATTCCGCACGCCGGCCAGGTAGACCTCGGCACCTTCGAGCGTCACCGGCTGCATGTAGTTCATGAATTCGCGCGCCTGGCCGGTCTGGTCGCGCAATTTGTATTGCACGCTCGGGCCGACATTCTTGAGGTCCTTGTTGTTGGCGGTCTTGGCCGCCGAGCCCGTATGTTCGGACAGGGTGCGGGCGAACTGCTCGTTGAACGATTGCCCTTGCTTGACGTCGCGCACGTCCTGGCCTTCCTTCTGGCCGGCCGTGGTGTTCTCGACGTTGAAGGCGCGGAAGCCCGACCACTCGACGGTATAGGGCACGTTTTCTTGCTTCAGCTCGGTCGCGCTGCCGACTTCGCCCTCGATCGCAAAGGCTTTATCGGAAGCGCCCGCCATCGGGTAGCCGGTCAGCTTGAGCTTGCTGCCGCCGTCCTCGATGCCGGACTGGTAGACGGCCACGCCGCGGTAGATCAGCGGCTGGTTGACCTTAATGCTGGCCGGGAAAGTCTTGCCGGTCTCGTGGTCGCGGATCGTCACTTCGCTGGCGAACAGCTTGGGCATGCCGGTCGAGTAGAAGTCGACGATGAACTTGTTCAGGTGGATCGTGAACGGCAGCTCCTGGACCAGCACGCCGTTCGCCTGCGGCAGGATGGCGCTGGCGCTGTCCTGCCCTTCCGGAATCAGGGTGTTGCCGCGGAAGCTGGGATTGCCCAGGCCGAGGCGGTGCCGGGACGGGATCTGCGCGATCAGGCCGGCGCCCGTGTACGGTGTCTTGCCCATGAACCATTCCTGGAACCGGATCGGCAAGTCCGAATCGAGCAGCCCGCCCAGCAGGATGATCACGATGGCCGAGTGCGCGAAGATGTAGCCGAACTTGTTGGCGGCGCCCTTCTTGGCCGCCACCAGCACTCCGCCCGGCTTGTCGACCAGCTTGACGCGGTAGCCGGCGTCGTTCAGGCGCTGGGCGGTCCGGCTGGCCAGCGCCACCGCGCTGCCCTCGGCCGTCCAGGCGGTCTTGTGGTGGAAGTTGCGCAGCGATTCCTCGCGCACGCTCTCGCGCCAGCTGCGCATGTCGCGCAGCATCTTGGGCGCATTGCGCGCGATGCACAGGCTGGTGGAGACGATCAGGATGGCCAGGATCAGCAGGAACCACCAGGCGCTGTAGACCGTGTACAGGCCGAGCTTGCGGAAGATCTCGAACCAGAACGGTCCGAACTGGTTCACGTAGTCCGGTGCGGCCTCGTTCTGCTTCATGACCGTGCCGATGGTGGCGGCGATCGCCAGCATCACCAGCAGGCCGATCGCGAAGCGCATCGACGACACCAGTTCGACCGCCTCGGCCAGGCCGCGGCGGCGCGTTTTCAACTCAATTCCCGTGGTGCTCATCGATTTCCTGGCGGGCGCAAGCGCCCGGATTTACTTCAGGCCGGCGATGTAGTCGGCAACGGCTTTCATTTCCTCGTCCGACATGCGCTTGGCCAGGGCGCCCATCTGCGGGCTGTTGTTGCGCGCGCCGGTCTTGAAGGCCTGGAGCTGGTTGAAAGTATAGTCCTGGTGCTGGCCTGCCAGGCGCGGGTATTGGGCCGGGATGCCCGAACCGGTGGCGCCGTGGCAGCTGGCGCAGGCGGCCACGCCGCGGTCGGCGATGCCGCCACGGTAGATCTTGCGACCCAGTTCGATGGTGTCCTTGTTGCGCGCCGCGCCCGGCTTGGGCTGCTGGGTCGCCAGCCAGGCCGCGATGTTCGACTTTTCTTCGTCGTTCAGCATCTTGGCGTAGGTGGTCATCACGGGCTGCTGGCGGTTCGGGGTGGTGAAGTCGACCAGCTGCTTGTGGATATAGCTGTCGACCTGGCCGGCGAGCTTGGGATTGGCGACGATGGTGGAATTGCCGCCAGCGCCATGGCAGGAGGCGCAGGCCGGCAGGCCGCGTGCGTTGTCGCCGGTGTCGTACAGCGAACCGCCCTTGGCGGGGTCGGCTTTCACAGCAGCGCCGTGGGCCGCATCGGCTGCGGAGGCGCTACCGGCAAACGCCAGGGTCGCGAGCAGCAAGGACTTTACGATTGCCGCGCCGGCGGCCGGGAAAAACACACGATTCATTCAAGCACCCTGAAAAAATTAACAATAATTCTTGCGTACAGTGCAGCGGCCATGCTCGTGTCCCGCCGAAGGAGAGCGCCAACGACAGCGCCGACGACAGGTAACTCCCTATTGTACAATAGCTTTGTTTCCGAACCGCCTCTTTTGTTGTCTTTTTCGCTCCAACCAAGCGCACCCACCCATGTCCAAACTCTGGCAAGCCCGCTTCTTCACGACCGTCAACCAGCTGCGCGACCTGCCGCGCACGCAGGTGCCGGAAATCGCCTTCGCCGGACGCTCCAACGCGGGCAAGTCGACGGCGATCAACATCCTGACCAACCAGAAGGGTCTCGCCTTCGCCTCCAAGACGCCGGGCCGCACCCAGCACATCAACTTCTTCTCGATCGGCGGCGCCCACGTGGCCATGCACCGCAAGGACCCGACCAATGTCGACGAGATCCAGGCCCTGCTGGTCGACCTGCCCGGCTACGGCTACGCGGAAGTGTCGGGCGACGCCAAGCTGCACTGGCAGAGGCTGCTGGGCGACTACGTGCAGCGCCGCGAGCAGCTGGCGGCCCTGGTCCTGATCATGGATTCGCGCCGCCCGTTCACCGAGCTCGACATTCAGATGCTGGAATGGTTTGCCCCGACCGGCAAGCCGATCCACTGCATCCTGACCAAGGTCGACAAGCTGAACCGCAACGAATCGACCAATGCGCTGCGCCAGGCGCGCCAGGTGCTCGACAGCTACGTGGACGAGGAAGGCAAGGGCTTTCCCTTCACCGTGCAGCTGTTCTCGGCCCTGAAGCGGGTGGGCATCGACGAAGCGAACGACAAGATCATCGAACTGCTGGGCCTGCAAGACGACGAACAGGACGAGGCCCCGCAGGACGCTCCGCTCTGAACCTTTCAAGGATTAAGACATGCCGATCATTACGCCATCCCAGTACCCCGCCGTGCGCATGCGCCGCATGCGCCGCGACCCGTTCTCGCGCGCCCTGATGCGCGAGAACACCGTCACCGCTTCCGACCTGATCTACCCGGTATTCATTCTCGAAGGCCAGAACCAGCGCCAGCAGGTGGCCTCGATGCCGGGTGTCGAGCGCGTGTCGGTCGACCTCCTGATGAAGGTGGCCGAGGAGTGCGTGGCATTGGGCATTCCGGTGCTGGCCCTGTTCCCGATGGTTGACGCTTCGCTGAAGACCTATGACGGCGTGGAAGCGACCAATCCTGACGGCCTGGTGCCGCGCGCAGTAAGGGAACTCAAGCGCAACTTCCCTCAGCTGGGGATCATGACGGACGTCGCCCTCGACCCGTACACGACCCACGGCCAGGACGGCTTGCCGGACGAAAACGGCTACATCGTCAACGAAAAGACGATCGCCATGCTGACCCGCCAGGCCATGGCCCAGGCCGAGGCCGGGGTCGACATCATCGCCCCGTCGGACATGATGGACGGCCGCATCGGCGCGATCCGCATGGCGCTGGAAGAACAGGAATTCATCCATACCCGCATCATGGCCTACTCGGCCAAGTACGCCTCGGGCTACTACGGCCCCTTCCGCGACGCGGTCGGCTCGGCCGCCAACCTGGGCAAGGCCGACAAGAACACCTACCAGATGGACCCGGCCAACAGCGACGAAGCCCTGCGCGAAGTGGCGCTGGACATCGCCGAAGGCGCCGACATGGTGATGGTCAAGCCCGGCATGCCCTACCTCGACGTGGTGCGCCGCGTGAAGGACGAGTTCAAGGTGCCGACCTTCGCCTACCAGGTCAGCGGAGAGTATGCGATGCTGCAGGCCGCTTTCCAGAACGGCTGGCTGGATCCGGACAAGATCATCCTCGAGACCATGATGGCGTTCAAGCGCGCTGGCGCCGACGGCGTGCTGACCTATTTCGCGCTGGACGTGGCGCGCAGGCTGAAGGCGATGGCCTGAATGTAAACTTGGATTCCCGCCTTCGCGGGAATGACGAACGTAGCGCCGTCGTTCCCGCGAAGGCGGGAACCCAAGTTCCGATCGGCCGCCCCTACCTCGGCGGCTTGTAATCCGGAAACATTTCCTTGTACAGGAAGTCCATCAGTTCCTTCGTATCCTGCGGCCTTGCCGACAGCGTCACCACCTTGTTCAGGCGGTGCGAATCCCATTCGAAGTCGCCGGTCTTTTCCTTGCGGATCAGCTCGATCATCTTCTTGACGATCGCGGTTTCGATGTCCGGATCGCTGCCGCGCTCGACCGTGACTGCCGTCAGCCAGCGCCGCTTGAAGTTCGGGTTCCAGCCGCGGAATTTCACGTCGGCCCGGCTGAAGGTCTTGTTGGTGACGCTGAACACGCCGCCGGTCTCGTTCGGGTCTTGGCCGCCGCGGCCGTTGATGGCAGCGATATTCGCCATCGCGTTGCGCATGCCGCGCTGGGCGTCGCTTTCCTCGGCCGGCTGCTCGCTGCGCGCGCCGCGCGCCTGGCGGCGCTTCTCGATGAAGGCCGCCATGTCGGTTTCGTCCGGCTGCAGCTTGGTTTCTTCCTTCGGCTTCGGCTTGGGTTCCTCGACGTGCTTTTCGTTCGGCAAGGTGATCGTGTCCGGCAGGCGCGGCACCACGATACGAGGCTGTGTGAATTTCGGCTTCAAGGGCGCGGTCTTGGCGCTCTGCTTCGGCGCCGCTTGCGCGGCCTGCGGGGTCGGTTTGCTGGGTTTCAAGGGCGGCAGCCAGACGACGGCTTCGCCCCTCTTGGGCGGCGCGTGATGCTCGGTTTTCGGCTGGAACAGCCAGACCGCCACCAGCAGCAGGTGCAGGCCGACGGTGACGATCAGGCCGGTACGGTTCGGCCCGGTTTTCCCGTAAGTGACCACTTTCTTGCCAGGCAGCGGCTGGCCGCAATGTGCGCAGACATCGCTGTCTTCCAGCGGGATATGGGAATGGTCACGCAAGATAGTCGTACAACTTTCCGGGAAGTAGCAAAGAATGGTCCGAGGGCCGCAGTCTAACCTGTTTTGGGTGAGACGCACATGTTTGTTAGACCTTCGCTAACAGCTTACAAGCTGACCGGATTGACGGTTGTTACAGAATGTATCCTTGACGCGACAGAGCGTTGATCACTGGGTGACCAACGCCGTCGCATTTATTACGCCACCTTGGTCAGCACGACCTGGGGCGCTTCGTGGTGAGGCGCCTGCTCCAGCTGTTGCAGGTGCTCGTCCGTCATCGGTCCCTTGCCGCTGTAGCGGTCGAGGTAGAGGTAGATCACCGGGGTAATGTACAGCGTGATGACCTGCGAGAAGATCAGGCCGCCGCACACCGCCAGGCCGAGCGGCTGGCGCAGTTCGGCGCCGGCGCCCAGGCCGAGGGCGATCGGCAGCGCCCCCATCAGCGCGGCCAGGGTCGTCATCAGGATCGGGCGGAAGCGCAGGATGCAGGCCTCGCGGATCGCCTGCTCCGGCGTCATTCCCTGGTTGCGCTGGGCGTCCAGGGCGAAGTCGATCATCATGATCGCGTTCTTCTTCACGATACCGATCAGCATCAGGATACCGATCATGGCGATCATCGTCAGGTCCATGTTGAACAGGCGCAGCGTGAGGAGCGCGCCCACGGCCGCCGACGGCAGGCCGGCCAGGATCGTGATCGGGTGGATGAAGCTCTCGTACAGCACGCCCAGCAGGACGTAGATCACGCCCACCGCCGCGATGATCAGGATCAGCTGGCTCGACTGCGAGTCCTGGAACACCGCGGCATCGCCGCCGTATTTCGTGATGATCGAGGCCGGCAGCTTCATGTCGCGGCCCATCTGCTCGATCGCCGCGGTGGCGTCGCCCAGCGGGGCGTCCGGCGCCAGGTTGAACGACAGCGTGATCGCCTGCAGCTGGCCCTGGTGGTTGACGGCGATCGGGCCAACCGTGCGCTTGACGCTCGCCAGGCTGGACAACTGCACCAGCTGGCCGGTCTTGCTGCGCACCGACAGGCGCGACAGCGCGTCCTCGAACTGGCGGTCCTCGTTGGCCGTTTCCAGGATCACGTAGTAGCTGGCCGCGGTCGAGTAGATGGTCGACACCTGGCGCTCGCCGAAGGCGGCATACAGCGCGGTGCGCACGTCGCCCAGCTGCACGCCCAGCAGGTTGGCCTTGTCGCGGTCGATGTCGAGGGTCGCCTGCAGGCCTTTTTCCTGGGTGTCGCTGGTGACGTCGCGGAACAGCGGATTGTTGCGCATGCGTTCCTGGAACTCGTTGGCCCACTGGCCGATGTCCGCGCCCGACACGCTCTGCAGCGTGTACTGGTAGCGGCTCTTGCTCTGGCGGCCGCCCAGCTGCAGGTTCTGCACCGGCGACATGTAGACGTTGATGCCGGCGATCTTGCGGGTGGCCTTGCGCAGGCGCTCCATCACCTGCGGCATCTTGTCGCGCTGGTCACGGGGTTTCAGCACCACGAACATGCGGCCATTGTTGCCGCCGCCCGAGAACGCGGTCGTGTCCTGCACCGCCGGATCGGCCTGGATCGCGGCCGCGACCTGGGCATGCAGCGTCTGCATGGCGGAGGACGAGATGTCTTCCGAGGCTTCGGTGGATACCCGCAGCTGGCCGATGTCTTCTTCGGGGAAGAAGCCCTTCGGGATGGTCGTGTACAGCAGCACCGTCAGCGCGAAGGTGCCGAACGCGATCAGCAGCACCACGAAGCGGAAGCGCAGCGCCAGGTCGAGCGTCTTTTCGTAGGCGTTGCGCACCCTGGTGAAGCCGGCCTCGAAGTGGCGGCCGATGAAGCTCTTTTCTTCGGCGTGGCCATGGCCCTGCCCCTGCTTGTGCTCCGGCAGCAGGCGCGAGGCCAGCATCGGCACCAGGGTCAGCGACACCACCGCCGACACCATGATGGCCAGGCCGACGATCACGGCGAATTCGTGGAACAGCAGGCCGATCACGCCCGGCATGAAGAAGATCGGGATGAACACCGCCACCAGCGAGATCGAGATCGAGATGATGGTGAAGCCCATCTCGCGCGACCCCTCCAGCGAGGCGCGCAGCGGCTTCTTGCCCATCTCGATGTGGCGCACGATGTTCTCCAGCACCACGATCGCGTCGTCGACCACCAGGCCTACCGCCAGCGTGATGCCGAGCAGCGAGATGTTGTCGAGACTGTAGCCGAAGGCGTACAGCAGGCTGAGGGCGCCCAGCAGCGAGATCGGCATCGTGATGGCCGGGATGAAGGTCGCCGAGACGCGGTGCAGGAATAGGAAGATCACCAGTACCACCAGGCCGACGGTCAGCCCCAGCGTGAAATTCACGTCGTGGATCGCCTCGCGGATCGACTTCGAGCGGTCGTTGACCAGGTTGATCTTGATGGACGCCGGCAGCTGCGACTGGAAGCGCGGCAGGAGTTTACGCACGTGGTCGACCACGTCGACGGTGTTGGCGTCGGGCTGGCGCTGCACCAGCAGCACGATCGCACGCTCGCCGTTGTAAGCGCCGTAGGCCTTGGTCGACTGGTAGCTGTCCTCGACGGTGGCGACATCCTTCAGGCGCACCGGCTGGCCGTCGCGGACGGCGACGATCAGGTCGGCGAAATCGGCCGCCTTCATCATTTGAGGCGGGCCCTGGATGGTGAGGGTTTGCTGCGGGCCGTCCAGCACACCGAGCGCCGCGTTCGAGTTGGCGGTGCGCAGCGAGGCGGCCAGCTCGTCCATCGTCAGGTTACGCGCGTTCATCAGGTCGGTCTTGGCGCGCACGCGCACCGCGAACTTCTTGCCGCCGTTGACCGATACCTGGGCCACGCCCGGCAGGGTCGAGATCGCCGGCGACACCAGGTTCTCGGCGTAGTCGTTCAGCTCCGACAGGTTCATCGACGGCGAGGTCATGGTCATGAACAGCACCGGCGCGTCGGCCGGGTTGACCTTGCGGTAGGACGGCAGGTCCGTCATCTCCTGCGGCAGCTGGCGCTGGGCCGCCAGCAGCGCGGCCTGGACGTCGACCGCGGCGCGGTTGACGTCGATCGAGTTGTCGAATTCCAGCGTCAGCGAGGTATTGCCCTGGGTGCTGGTGGAGGTGATCAGGTTGATGCCGGCGATCGTCGAGAACTGCTTCTCGAGCGGCAGCGCGACCGACGACGCCATGATCTCCGGACTGGCGCCCGACAGGTTGGCGTTGACGTTGATGACCGGGGTGTTATAGCTGGGCAGCGCCGCGACCGGGATGTGCATGTAGGCCAGCACGCCGACCAGGATCAGGCTGACCGACAGCAGCACGACCATGATCGGCCGGCGGATACATAGTTCGGAGATGCTCATGCGGTCCCGCCCTTCTTGCCGGCGCCGGCTTTCTGGCTGCCTTCGCCGCCGTCTTTGGACATGTCGGAGGCCAGGCGCACCTTGCCGCCCGGACGCACGTTCTGCTTGCCCTCGGTAATGATCTGCTCGTTGCCGCTCAGGCCGCTGACGGCGGCGTCCGTGCCGGCCCCGTACAGGCGCTGCACCGGCACCTGGCGCGCCGAGTGGTCTTTCTCCAGCACGTACACGTAGGTGCCCTGGGCGTTGGTGATGATCGCGCTCTGCGGCACCACGACGGCATCCTTGATGGTCTGCACGGTGACCTTGGTGTTCACGTACTGGCCCGGCCACAGCGTGGTGTCGCGGTTGGCGAATTCGGCCTTGACCTTGATGGTGCCGGCGGTCGGGTCGACGGTGTTGTCGATGAAGCTCAGGGTGCCGGTGACCGGCGCCATGCCGGCGCCCGGGGTCGCCTCGACGTCGATCTTGCCGCGCTTTTGCGCCGCCAGCAGGGCCGGCAGGCTCGATTCCGGCAACGTGAACGCGATCGTGATCGGATCGAGCTGGGTGATGGTGGTGAGCGAGGTGGCCGGCTGCACCAGGCTGCCCGGGTAGACGGCGATGCCGCCGACGCGGCCGGACATCGGCGCGCGGATCGCGGTGTAGCTGGTGCTCACGCCGGCGGCGCGCGCCGCCGCATTGTCCGACTGCAGGGTCGCCCTGGCCTGGTCGACCTGGGCATGCAGGGTGTCGACCGCGCTCTGGGCGATGAACTTCTGCGCGAACAGGTCCTGGCTGCGCTTGTACTGGCGTTCGAGGTCGGCCAGCTGGGCGCGGTCGCGCTCGACCTGGGCCTGGGCCTTGTCCTGGTTGGCGCGGTCGGCGCGGTCGTCGAGCGAGAACAGCAGCTCGCCGGCCTTCACGAACTGGCCTTCCTTGATGTGGACCTGGCGGATGGTGGCGGTGGTCTGCGGGTGCAGGTCGACGGTGCGGATCGGGGTCACGGTGCCGTTGGCCTGCTGGACCACCGGCACGTCGCGGCGTTGCGGCGCCACCACATTGACGACCGCCGGCGGCTGGCCGCCCTTGCCCTTGGCGCCGCCTGGGCCGCCCGCGCCCGCGCCAGCGCCGTCCTTTTCCTGGCTGCAGCCACTGGCGCCGGCGAGGACGATGACGGCGGCGGCGATGGCTCCGAGATGATGCTTTTTCATTCCACTCCCTATGCCGCCAGTGCCGGCGGCTTCGTTTTTATAATGTGATGAGGATGACGTACTGGTAAGCGACTTGAAGGTCTCCCGCGGCGATTTTCGCACATCGGCATGCCGGTGAGATCACTTCCCTGGGTAATACTCCGGCAACATGAGCGTGACTTCGAGCCCGCCCTCCGGGTGGTTGGTCAGAGAAATGCTGCCGCCATGCTGTTCGGCGATGTTGCGGGCGATCGTCAGGCCCAGGCCGGTGCCGCCCGATTCGCGCGAGCGCGAGCCCTCGACGCGGTAGAACGGATCGAACACGCGCGCCAGCTCGGCTTTCGGGATGCCGGGGCCGGCGTCGCGGATGCGGATCCGCGCCGCGCCGTTGATGCGGTCGACCGTGACCCGGGCCGACTGGCCGTACTTGACCGCGTTGTCGATCAGGTTGACCAGGCAGCGGCGCAGGTCCATCGGGCGACCCAGCAGCGCCAGGTTGGCGGTGCCGGCCAGGGTGACGCGCTGGCTGGCGTCGGCGGCATCGGCGCAGACGGAGTCCAGCAGCGAATCGAGGTCCAGCATCTGCATGGTCTCGGTGGTGTCCATGCTGCGCGCCAGGTCCAGCCCTTCGCGCACCATCGCCTGCATCGCCGAGAGGTCGCCGATCAGGCGCTGCTGCAGCTCTTCGTCACCGACCTTCTCCAGGCGCAGGCGCATCCGCGTGAGCGGGGTCTGCAGGTCGTGGGTGATCGCGGCCAGCATCTGGGTGCGCTGGAAGATGTACTGGCGGATCCGCGCCTGCATCGCATTGAAGGCGGCGCTGGCCTGGCGGATCTCGTCGGCGCCGGTCAGGTCCAGCGGCGGATGATTGATGTCGTTGCCGAGGTCCTTCGCGGCCTGGGCCAGCTGCTTGAGCGGACGGGTGGTCATGCGCGCCACCAGGTAGGCAAGGAAGCCAATGCTGAGCAGGAACAGCGAAATCGTGCCGCTGTAGTCGGTGTGCTCCGGCGAGGTGGCAAAGCGCGGGGGCAGGACCGACAGGATCAGCGGGGTGCCGTCGCGCAGGCCGACCAGGATGCTTTCGCAGGTGCCGCGCCACTTCATGCGCAACAGGCCGAACATCACCGACTGCTCGCGCGCCAGCGCGCACGACGCGGGACGCGCGGCCAGCGACTGCATGCGATAGGGCCGGCTGTCGGCGGCCTTGTTCATGCGCGCCGCCAGCAGCTGGGTGAATTCGGTCGGCGCCGGCGCCAGGGACGGCAAAACCGGTCCCGCCGCCTCGAGGCGCATGCCGGGGCGGTTCGCCACCTCCAGGTAGGCGCTGCGTGCGGATTCGGGGACGATCTCGGTGGCCATGATCAGCTGTTCGGCGCGGTCCAGCGAATGCTGGTCGCGGTACTCGTCGATCACGCGCGCGCGCTCGGCGTCCGCCACCAGCTGGGTCAGCGCGGCGGTCAGCAGTACGCCCAGCAGCAAGGTGATGAACACACGGCCCGTCATCGAGCCGAAGAATGCCTTCACGCGCCGGGCTCCACGCTCACCTGGCCGGCCAGCACGTAGCCGCCGTTACGGACTGTCTTGATAATCTGGGGCATGCGCGCGTCCTCGCCCAGTTTCTGGCGCAGGCGGCTGATCTGGATGTCGATCGAGCGGTCGAAGGGATCCGCATCGCGGCCCTGGGTCAGGTTCAGCAGCTGGTCGCGGTTCAGCACGCGGTTCGGATGCTCGAGGAACACCCGCAGCAGGCGGAACTCGGCGCCCGACAGCATGATGACCACGCCCTGCGGGTTGACCAGGTGGCGCGCCGTCAGGTCCAGGGTCCAGCCCGAGAACTTCATCTGCTGCACGTTCTCGGTCTGGGAGTTCGGCGGCATCGCGTGGCTGCGGCGCAGCACGCTGCGGATGCGCGCCAGCAGTTCGCGCGGCTCGAACGGCTTCGGCAGGTAGTCGTCGGCGCCCATCTCGAGGCCGAGGATGCGGTCGAGCGGCTCGTTGCGGGCGGTGAGCATGATCACCGGGAGGGTCGAATTCGCGCGCAGCTTGCGGCACAGGGTCAGGCCGTCGTCGCCGGGCAGGTTCAGGTCGAGCACGATCAGGTCCGGGCGCGCCTCGTCCAGCGCCTTCCACATCGCATTGCCGTCAGCGGCAGCCAGCGCGCGGTAGCCGTTCGCTTCCAGGTAATCGGCCAGGAGCGAGCGGATGTCGCGGTCGTCGTCGACAATCAAGATGGTAGATGGAGTATCCATGGCATCATTATCCCGACTTAGCGTGCCCCTGAACAGCGACTTTGTATCGGCTTGTATATGGATAGTGCAAGGAAACAAATTGATACAAAGGGCGAGACAGCGGACACGCTGGGCTTACATCTTTCACCGATGATGGTCTCACTGTGGCAGCCGCCACATCAACCTGACTAGGAAAAAAAGAGATGAACACTTTACGCAAAACCCTCCTCACCGGACTGGCCGCGCTGTCTCTGGGCGGCGCAATGATCGGCGCCCAGGCGCAAGCCCAGGCTCCCGACACCCACCCGAAGGCGCAGCTGAGCAAGGAAGAGCGCCAGGCCAAGCGCGCCGAGTTCATGGCCAAGCGCGAGCAGATGCATGCCCAGCGCGTCGCCAGACTGCACGACGAACTGAAGATCACGCCGGCCCAGGAAAGCGCCTGGAACGCCTTCGTGGCCTCGATGAAGCCGGCGCAGCGCATGGCCGGCGAACACGGCGACCGCGCCGCCTGGGCCGGCCTGAGCGCTCCGCAGCGCGCCGCGAAGATGATCGAGATGCAGAAGCAGCGCACGGCGTTCATGGAGCAGCGCCTGGCCGCCCTGAACACCTTTTATTCGGTGCTGACGCCGGAGCAGAAGAAGGTCTTCGACGAAAAGGCGGCGCAGATGCAATCGCGCTTCGGGCGCCATGGCGAGCATGGCGGACAGCAGAATGGCGGACAGCAGCGCGGCGATACCGCGCGCGGCTGACCGGTCCGCTGATGTAGAAAAGGGATGCCGCGGCATCCCTTTTTTTCTTTACTGCAGACGGGCCAGCGAAGCCAGGAACTTCCCGCTGTCCTGATAGCCAATCACCCGCCCATCCGGAATCTCCTTCCCTGCCCGGTCGAACAGGATGATCCCCGGCGGCCCGAACAGCCCGAAGCGCTTCAGCATGGCGCGGTCGGCGGCATCGTTGGCGGTCACGTCCACCTGCAGCAGCACCGTATTCGCCAGCCGCGCTTTAACCGCCGGGTCGACGAAGGTCAGCTTTTCCATCTCCTTGCAGGACACGCACCAGTCGGCATAAAAGTCGAGCATGGCGGTCTTGCCGTTCGTGGCGGCCAGCGCGGCGTCGAGCTGCTCGACGGTCTTGATGCGCGTGAAGGCCAGCGGCTGGGCGGGCGCGCCGCCGGTGAAGCGCGCCAGCGGCGCCAGCGGGTCGCGCGCGCCGCTGGCGACGCCCACGAGCTGGGTTGCGCCCAGCACCGCCAGGCCGGTGCCGAGGGCCATGGCGGCCCAGTGGCGCGGCTTGCCGGTGGCGCGCAGCAGGTAGAAACCATAGCCGAGCAGCAGCGCCGCCCACAGCAGCATCTGGACCAGGCCCGGCAGCACCGGCGCCACCATCCACAGCGCCATCGCCAGCATCAGCACGCCGAAGAAACGTTTTACCGACTCCATCCACAGGCCGGCGCGCGGCAGCAGCGAACCGGCCGACAGGCCCACCAGCAGCAGCGGGATGCTCATCCCTAGCGCCATCGCGAACAGGGCGGCGCCGCCGACCAGCACGTCGCGGGTCTGGCTGATGTAGACCAGGGCGCCGGCCAGCGGCGCGGCCACGCACGGACCGACGATCAGGGCCGAGATCGCGCCCATGGCGAACACCCCGGCCAGCTTGCCCGAAGCCTGGCGGCCGGAAGCGTCGGCCAGGCGGGTCTGGAGCGCGGCCGGCACCTGCAACTGGAACACGCCGAACATCGACAAGGACATCGCCGCGATCAGCAGCGCGAACGCGCCCAGTACCCATGGGTTCTGCAGTGCCGCGGCAAGGCCCTCGCCGAGCAGGCCGGCGGCCACGCCCAGCAGGGTGTAGACGATCGCCATGCCGAGCGAATACGCCAGCGACAGCACGAAGCCGCGCGTGCGCCCGGCGTGCCGGCCTTCGCCGACGATGATCGAGGACAGGATCGGCACCATCGGCAGCACGCAGGGCGTGAACGCCAGGCCGAGGCCGAGCAGGATGAAGGCGGGAACGATGGCGAGCAGGCGGCCGCCCTGCAGCAAGGCGGCGATGCCGGACAGTTCGGAGGGCGCGGCCGCGCTTGCGGGGCCGGACACGGCGGCGGGCGGGGACGCCGGCGCTGGCTTGGCAGCGGATTCCGCGGCGGGCACGGCAGGCTGGGAGGCGGCGGACGGCAGCGGCTGGCCCGGCAGCGTGAATGAGGACGCGCCCTCGGCGGCCGCGGTCGAACCGAGCGCGCCGGTGCCGGACTGGCCGGACGGCAGGATCATCTGTGGCTGCGACTGCCCTGCCCCGCCGCCGTTGCCGGCGACCAGGCGAATGGTCGCGTCCTGCGGCGGGTAGCACAGGCCTTTGTCGGCGCAGCCCTGCCCGCTGGCGGTGAGCGTGAACGGCCCCTCTCCCTGCACCGGGATCCGGATCGCGACACCGTGGTGATAAGTCTCGACCTCCTTCTGGAAAGTATCGTCGAATTTGATCTTGCCGGGCGGGATCTGCGGCTCGCCAAGCTTCGCGCCGGCGGCGGCGAATTTGAAGCGCTCACGGTACATGTAATAGCCGTCGGCGATCGCATAGCTGACTTCGGCCGTGTGCGGATCGAGCATGCGGGCGGAGAACTTGAAGGCCTGTTCGGGCGGCAGGAAGCCGTCGTCCGCGCGCGCGGGCGCCAGCAGGACGGTGCAGGCGATCAGGGAAAGCAGGAGTCGAAGCATGGATAGCACGTGATGGGCAGGTGTCGGTTAGGCCAGCAGCATGGTACACCCGGTGCCGAAGCGATGCACGGCGAAAAAAAACCAGGCACGAGGCCTGGTTCTTTGATGGCGCGGACTGACGATTACTCGGCGGTCGGTGCGTTTTCGTCGACGCCGACTTCCGGACGGTCGGTCAGCTCGACGTAGGCCATCGGTGCGTTGTCGCCAACGCGGAAGCCCATCTTCAGGATACGGGTGTAGCCGCCGTTGCGGTTCGCGAAGCGCGGGCCGATGTCGGCGAACAGCTTCTGGACGATTTCACGGTCGCGCAGGCGGGCGAATGCCAGACGCTTGTTGGCCAGGGTGTCTTTCTTGCCCAGGGTGATGATCGGCTCGACGACTTTACGCAGTTCCTTGGCTTTCGGGACGGTGGTCTTGATCGCTTCGTGACGCAGCAGCGAAACAGTCATGTTGCGCAGCATGGCCAGGCGGTGGGACGAAGTACGGTTCAGCTTACGGAGGCCGTGACGGTGACGCATGGTAAATCCTTTCGAGTTTTATATTCCAGTTCTTCGATCGCTCATGCGGATTGCATGAACGCGGACCGGTTCGAAGTTAAATAAACGCCCGCGCCGAATTGCGCGGGCGGGTACTGCAAATTACTTTTCCAGACCAGCCGGCGGCCAGTTCTCGAGTTTCATGCCAAGGGTCAGACCGCGGGAAGCCAGGACTTCCTTGATCTCGTTCAGCGACTTGCGACCCAGGTTCGGGGTCTTCAGCAGTTCGTTTTCCGAACGCTGGATCAGGTCGCCGATGTAGTAGATGTTCTCGGCCTTCAGGCAGTTTGCCGAACGGACGGTCAGTTCCAGATCGTCCACCGGACGCAGCAGGATCGGATCGACCAGCGGAGCGCGCGACGGCGCTTCGGCGGCGGCTTCGGTGCCTTCCAGGGCGGCGAACACGTTCAGCTGGTCAACCAGCACGCGTGCCGACTGGCGGATCGCTTCTTCCGGCGTGATGACGCCGTTGGTCTCGATGTTGATGATCAGCTTGTCCAGGTCGGTACGCTGCTCGACACGGGCCGATTCCACGGCGTACGACACGCGGCGCACCGGCGAGAACGAAGCGTCCAGGATGATGCGGCCGATGGTCTTGTTGGTGTCTTCCGACAGGCGGCGCACGTTGCCCGGCACATAGCCGCGGCCCTTCTCGACCTTGATCTGCATGTCCAGCTTGCCACCGGCGGTCAGGTGAGCGATCACGTGGTCCGGGTTAATCAGTTCGACATCATGCGGCAGGTCGATGTCCGATGCCAGGACGGGGCCTTCGCCTTCCTTCTTCAGGGTCAGCGTCACGGAGTCACGGTTGTGCACCTTGAACACGACACCCTTCAGGTTCAGCAGCAGGTCGACCACGTCTTCCTGCACACCGTCCAGCGACGAGTATTCGTGCACGACGCCGGCGATCGTCACTTCGGTCGGCGCGTAGCCGATCATCGACGACAGCAGCACGCGACGCAGCGCGTTGCCCAGCGTATGGCCATAACCACGTTCGAACGGCTCCATCACGACTTTGGCGTGACCGGCGCCGAGCGCCTCGACATCGATAATACGTGGTTTCAACAGACTGTTTTGCATGAAAGGTCCTTTATCAATACCCTCGGCTCGTTACACCGATAAGGCTGATGGCATCAGTGAAAACGCCCGCCTGTGGTGACAGGCAGGCGGTGCTACGAATTCGGTGTTTTCGACAGGTACGCTTGCACCGTCGTTCCCGCGGAGGCGGGAACCCAAGTTTGCTTGCGTTACGTGAACGCATGCAGAACTTGGGTCCCCGCCTTCGCGGGGATGACAAATCGGGCGGCGCGCCGCCCGATTTGTCAATTAACGCGAGTACAGCTCGACGATCAGTGCTTCGTTGACGTCGGCAGCGATCTCGTTACGCTCCGGGAAGGCGCGGAAGGTGCCTTCCATTTTCTTCGAGTCGACCGAGACCCAGGTCGGCATGCCGACTTGCTCGGCCAGCGACAGCGCTTCGACGATACGGGTCTGCTTCTTGGCCTTTTCGCGGACAGCGACGACGTCGCCGGTCTTGACCTGGTAGGAAGCGATGTTCACGACCTGGCCGTTCACGGTGAAGGCTTTGTGGCTGACCAGCTGGCGCGCTTCGGCGCGGGTCGAGCCGAAGCCCATGCGGTAAGCGACGTTGTCGAGACGGGCTTCCAGCAGCTTCAGCAGGGTTTCGCCGGTGTTGCCCTTGCGGCGCGACGCTTCTGCGAAGTAGCGGCGGAACTGGCGCTCGAGGATGCCGTACATGCGCTTGACCTTCTGCTTTTCACGCAGCTGGTTGCCGTAGTCCGAGGTACGCTGGCCCGACTTGACGCCGTGTTGGCCAGGCTTGACGTCCAGTTTGCACTTGGAGTCGAGCGAGCGACGTGCGCTCTTCAGGAACAGGTCGGTGCCTTCACGGCGCGACAGTTTTGCTTTTGGTCCGATATAACGTGCCACGTTAAACTTCCTTTATTTGAATGATCACGCCCCGGATGCGGTTTCGCTTGATAACAAGTCCGCAACAGGCGCTAGTCCGATTCTGCATGAGACCGGACGTGGCTTACAAAACCCTGGTGTTATGACGATCCAGGGCGACAATAGCCGGGCAGTATAACCCATTTCTGGGTTCACTGCGCCGGCGATTCTTTTACGACGATTACGTCGTGTACCTACAACAGGCGGGCAAGCCCGCCCATCGATTAGATACGACGGCGCTTCGGCGGACGGCAACCGTTGTGCGGCACCGGCGTCACGTCCTGGATCTCGGTGATCTTGATGCCCAGGTTGTTCAGCGCGCGCACAGCCGATTCACGGCCAGGGCCCGGGCCCTTGATGCGCACTTCCAGATTCTTCACGCCGTATTCCTGAGCGACCTTGCCAGCTGCTTCAGCTGCGACCTGCGCTGCAAACGGGGTCGATTTACGCGAACCCTTGAAGCCAGCACCGCCGGAAGTTGCCCACGACAGGGCGTTGCCCTGGCGATCGGTGATCGTGATGATGGTGTTGTTGAACGATGCGTGGACGTGTGCGATGCCTTCGGCGACGTTCTTTTTGACTTTCTTACGGATGCGAGCTGCAGCCGCAGAGCTTTGTTGCTTAGCCATGGTCGGTTCCTAGATTATTTCTTCAGCGATTGAGCGGCCTTGCGCGGGCCCTTGCGGGTACGTGCATTGGTACGGGTGCGCTGACCGCGGACCGGCAGGCCCTTGCGGTGACGCATGCCGCGGTAGCAGCCCAGATCCATCAAACGCTTGATGTTCATGGACAGTTCGCGGCGCAGATCGCCTTCGACCACGAACTTGCCAACCTGCTCGCGCAGCTTTTCCAGTTCGTTGTCGTCCAGGTCCTTGACCTTCTTGTTGGTAGCAACGCCGGTCGCAGCGCAGATCTGCTGCGAACGGGTACGGCCAATGCCGTAGATCGCCGTCAGGCCGATGACGGTGTGCTGATGATTGGGGACGTTGACCCCTGCAATACGTGCCATTCGTTATTCCTCGTATTAACCTTGACGCTGCTTGTGACGCGGTTCGACGCAGATCACACGGACCACGCCCTTGCGCTTGATGATCTTGCAGTTGCGGCAGATCCGCTTGACTGAAGCGTTAACTTTCATTTTTGCACTCTCTTATCAATTCGAAATCAGTTTTTACTTGGTGCGGAACACAATGCGGGCCCGGGACAAGTCGTAAGGGGTCAATTCTACCGTTACCTTGTCGCCAGGTAAAATGCGAATGTAGTTCATGCGCATCTTGCCCGAGATATGTCCCAACACCACGTGCCCGTTTTCCAGCTTTACGCGAAAGGTCGCGTTCGGGAGGTTCTCGAGAATCTCCCCCTGCATTTGGATGACGTCGTCTTTTGCCATTCGGTCTATTCCACTCCTGGGTATCCTCCGTCGCTCAACGCGACGGGATACCGCCCTTGAAATTCGCCTTGCGCAGCAGCGACTCGTATTGCTGCGACATGACGTAGTTCTGTACCTGTGCCATGAAGTCCATGGTCACCACCACTACGATCAGTAGTGAGGTGCCGCCGAAATACACTGGAACTTTCCAGTACGACGTCATGAACTCCGGAAGCAGGCACACCAGGGTGATGTAGACCGCACCGGCGAGGGTCAGGCGCATCAGGATCTTGTCGATGTAGCGCGCAGTCTGCTCGCCCGGACGGATGCCCGGAACGAAAGCGCCGCTCTTCTTCAAGTTGTCCGCCGTCTCCTTGCTGTTGAATACCAGCGCCGTATAGAAGAAGCAGAAGAACACGATCGCCACCGCATACAGCAACGCATGGATCGGCTGACCGGCGCCCAGCGACGCTGCCAGGTCCTTCAGGAACCCGATGAAGGGGCTGGCGGAGTCCTTGCCGCGCGTGAACCAGTCAACGATCGTGGCCGGGAACAGGATGATCGACGAAGCGAAGATCGGCGGGATCACACCAGCCATGTTCAGCTTCAGCGGCAGGTGGCTGGTTTGGCCACCGTAGATCTTGTTACCGACCTGGCGTTTCGCGTAATTCACCAGGATCTTGCGCTGGCCGCGTTCTACGAACACGACCGCGTAGGTCACCAGGGCCACCAGGATCACGATGAAGATTGCGGAAATGCTGCTGATCGAACCTTGCGACACCAGGGTGAACAGATTACCCAGTGCGCTCGGCAGACCGGCTGCGATACCGGCAAAAATGATGATCGAGATACCGTTGCCAAGACCGCGTTCCGTGATCTGCTCACCCAGCCACATGAGGAACATGGTGCCGGTCAGCAGGGTCACGACAGTCACAAGGCGGAACGCCATGCCCGGATCGAGCACGAGGCCTTGCTGAGCTTCCAGCGCGACCGCGATGCCGAACGCCTGGAACAGAGCCAGCACCACCGTGAAGTAACGGGTGTACTGGGTGATCTTACGACGGCCGGCTTCGCCTTCCTTCTTCAGTGCCTCCATCTGCGGCGAGACGATCGACACCAGCTGCATGATGATCGAAGCCGAAATATAAGGCGTGATACCGAGCGCGAACACGGCAAAGCGGGACAAGGCGCCGCCCGAGAACATGTTGAACATGCCAAGGATGCCGCCTTCATTCTGCTTGAACAGCTGGGCCATGGCGACCGGGTCAATCCCGGGGACCGGGATGTGAGCTCCGATACGGTACACGACCAATGCCCCAAGCAGGAACCACAACCGGCCCCAGGGGAAACCGGATGCGGCACTTTTACCAAGTTGTGAATTAGTCGCCAATTTTTGCTCCGATCAGGCAGCGGCCGCGTTTAGGCGACCGAACCGCCAGCTGCTTCGATCGCTGCTTTCGCGCCAGCGGTGGCTTTGATGCCTTTCAGGTTCACCGCTTTGGTGATTTCACCCGACAGGATCACGCGCACGTCGCGAGCGACGACCGACAGCACGCCGGCTTGCTTGAGCACCAGGATGTCGACGTCGCCGACGGCCAGGTTGTTCAGGTCCGACAGACGAACTTCAGCCTTGAACGTAGCGTTCAGGGACTTGAAGCCGCGCTTCGGCAGACGGCGCTGCAGAGGCATCTGACCACCTTCGAAACCGACTTTGTGGAAGCCGCCCGAACGCGATTTCTGACCTTTGTGACCGCGGCCGGCAGTCTTGCCCAGGCCCGAGCCGATACCGCGACCGACGCGACGCTTCGCGTGCTTGGCGCCGTCAGCAGGTTGAATGGTATTGAGTTGCATTGTTTTCTCCGTTAACCAAGCCGCGGCTTAGTCGACAATTTTCACGAGGTAGTTGACCTTGTTGATCATGCCGCGGACCGACGGGGTGTCCTGCAGCTCGGAAACCGAGTTGACACGACGCAGACCCAGACCGCGCACGGTGGCGCGGTGATCCTGACGGGTACCGATCAGGCCTTTGACCAGCTTGACTTTAATGGTGTTTGCCATGGTAATTCCCCTTAACCCAGGATCTCTTCGACCGACTTGCCGCGCTTGGCAGCAATGTCAGCCGGAGTGCTCATCTTCGCCAGACCGTCGAGGGTAGCGCGAACCAGGTTGTACGGGTTCGACGAACCGGTCGACTTGGCGACCACGTCGGTCACGCCCATCACCTCGAAGATAGCGCGCATTGCGCCACCGGCGATCACGCCGGTACCCGGCTTGGCCGGTGCCATCAGGACGCGCGAGGCGCCATGGCGGCCGGTAACGGTGTGCTGCAGGGTACCGTTCTTGAGGGGCACCTTGATCAGGTTGCGGCGGGCTTCTTCCATCGCTTTTTGCACGCCGACCGGAACTTCCTTCGACTTGCCTTTGCCCATGCCGATGCGGCCATCGCCGTCACCGACAACGGTCAGCGCTGCAAAACCCATGATACGACCACCCTTGACCACTTTGGTCACGCGGTTGATCGCGATCATTTTCTCGCGCATGCCATCATCCGGCTTGTCGCTTGCCATTTTCGCTTGCATTTTTGCCATGACGATTCTTCCTTAGAACTTCAGACCGGCTTCACGCGCGGCATCTGCCAGCGCCTTCACACGGCCGTGGTAACGGAAACCCGAACGGTCGAATGCGACTTCGGTGATCCCTGCTTGCAGTGCTTTTTCTGCGACGCGCTTGCCGACCAGTGCGGCTGCAGCAGCGTTGCCGCCAGCACCCGACTTGCCGCCCAGCTCGGCGCGCACTTCTGCTTCCAGCGTCGAAGCCGAAACCAGGACTTTCGCATCCGGGCTGATCAGGTTCGCATAGATGTGCAGGTTGGTGCGATGCACCGACAGGCGGTTCACGCCCAGCTGCGCGATCTTGATGCGGGTTTGGCGTCCGCGACGCAGACGCGATTCTTTCTTGTCCATCGTCAGCTCCGATTATTTCTTCTTGGTTTCTTTAAGCTTAACCACTTCGTCCGCATAACGGACACCCTTGCCCTTATAAGGCTCAGGCGAGCGGTAAGCGCGCACTTCAGCGGCAACTTGGCCGACCTGTTGACGATCGATACCCTTGATCAGGATTTCGGTCGGGGTCGGGGTTGCTGCGGTGACGCCTTCCGGCATCGCGTGCAGAACCGGGTGCGAGAAGCCCAGCGACAGGTTCAGGGCGTTGCCCTGCACAGCTGCCTTGTAGCCCACGCCGACCAGGGTGAGCTTGCGCTCGAAGCCCTTGGTCACGCCGGTCACCATGTTGTTGACCAGGGCGCGCAGGGTACCCGACATGGCGTTCGATTCGCGGGAATCGTTCACGACGTCGAAGGTCAGCGAGCCGTTGTTGTTTTCTACTTTGACCAGACCGTTCAGCGGCTGGGTCAGGGTGCCCAGCGGGCCCTTGACCGTGATCGCCGAAGCGGAGATCTGGACGTCAGTGCCGGCCGGAACGGCGATCGGCATCTTAGCTACTCGAGACATCGTCTACTCCTTAAGCCACGTAGCACAGCACTTCGCCACCGACACCGGTTGCGCGTGCTTTGCGGTCAGTCATCACACCCTTCGGGGTCGAGACGATTGCCACACCCAGGCCATTCATGACCTGTGGGATTTCATCCTTGCCCTTGTAGATGCGCAGGCCAGGACGGGAAACGCGCTCGATGCGCTCGATAACCGGACGGCCAACGTAATACTTCAAACCGATGTTCAGTTCCGACTTGCCACCTTCGGTGGACACGGCGAAATCTTCGATGTAACCCTCGTCCTTCAGGACGTTGGCGATCGCAACTTTCACTTTCGAGGACGGCATCGACACGTTGGTCTTTTGCACGCCTTGTGCGTTGCGGATGCGGGTCAGCATATCGGCGATAGGATCGCTCATACTCATTGCTTATTCTCCTATTACCAGCTAGCTTTGGTCATACCCGGGATTTCGCCTTTCATGGCGAATTCGCGGAGTTTGGTACGGGCCAGACCGAATTTACGGAAAGTGCCACGCGGACGGCCGGTGATGGCGCAGCGGTTACGCTGGCGGCTCGGCGCCGAGTTACGCGGCAGGGCCTGCAGTTTCAGGCGCGCTTCGTATTGCTCTTCTTCCGACTTCGACTGGTCGTTGATGATTGCTTTCAGAGCGGCACGCTTTGGGGCGAATTTCTCCACCAGGTCTGCACGCTTCTTTTCGCGGTTAATCAGTGCAAGTTTTGCCATGCTCTTAGTTCCTGAACGGGAATTTGAAGGCCGCGAGCAGCGCTTTGGCTTCTTCGTCGGTCTTAGCGGTCGTGGTGATCGAGATGTTCATGCCACGCAGCGCATCGATCTTGTCGTAATCGATTTCCGGGAAGATGATCTGCTCTTTGACGCCGATGTTGTAGTTACCACGGCCATCGAACGATTTACCATTGACACCGCGGAAGTCACGCACGCGCGGCAGGGCCACGGTGATGAAACGGTCCAGGAATTCGTACATGCGGTTACCGCGCAGGGTCACCATCGTGCCGATCGGGTAGCCTTCGCGGATCTTGAAACCTGCGATTGCCTTGCGAGCCTTGGTGACGACCGGCTTCTGGCCGGCGATCTTGGTCAGGTCGCCAGTGGCGTGCTCGATGATCTTCTTGTCGGCGACAGCTTCCGACAGACCCATGTTCAGGGTGATCTTGGTCAGGCGCGGCACTTCCATCACCGACTTGTAACCGAATTTCTCGGTCAGCTCGGCGACGACTTTGTCTTTATACAGTTGTTGGAGACGGGCCATTTCTTATTACCCTTTCACTGCTTCGCCGTTCGACTTGAAGACGCGGACTTTTTTGCCATCCACATCTTTGAAGCCTACGCGATCAGCCTTGCCGGTCGCTGCGTTGAACAGCGCGACATTCGACACGTGAATCGGCATGGTCTTGTCGACGATACCACCAGTTACGCCGGTCATCGGGTTCGGCTTGACGGCCTTCTTGGCCACGTTCACGCCCTCAACGATGACGTGCTCAGCATCTACACGCTGCTGAACGACACCGCGCTTGCCCT
Source organism: Massilia sp. LXY-6 (assembly GCF_051233485.1). Lineage (NCBI taxonomy): Bacteria > Pseudomonadati > Pseudomonadota > Betaproteobacteria > Burkholderiales > Oxalobacteraceae > Massilia > Massilia sp. LXY-6. Next base: position 9,462 of record NZ_JBKFGF010000021.1, on the reverse strand, counting down.
TGTCTTTACCGGCCAGAACGATGACTTCGTCGTTTTTACGAATCTTATCCATTACGACTCCCTTACAGAACTTCAGGTGCCAGGGACACGATCTTCATGAACTTTTCGGTGCGCAGTTCGCGCGTCACCGGTCCGAAGATACGGGTGCCGATCGGCTCCAGCTTGGCGTTCAGCAGGACGGCGGCGTTGCCGTCGAACTTCACCAGGGAGCCGTCCTGACGGCGCACGCCCTTGGCGGTACGCACAACCACGGCGTTGTAGATTTCACCTTTCTTGACGCGGCCGCGCGGAGCAGCTTGCTTCACGGTGACCTTGATCACGTCGCCAATGCTGGCGTAACGGCGCTTGGAGCCGCCCAATACCTTGATGCACAGAACTTCTTTTGCACCGGTATTGTCGGCCACTTCGAGCCGGCTTTCGGTTTGAATCATGATATTTTCTTTCCCAACTTAAGCCGAAGAAACCCCACGGAAATCCGTAGGCCTGCGGTCAGTCTTGGTCCCGCCGCACCGCCCCTGCTGGGACATGTACGTTTGGGTGATTGGACTTTCCAATTACTTCATTGCAGGCCGCAGTCAATCGCGGGGACACACTGCGGCAACACATGAACGAAGCCCGCTAGTATCTCAGATACCAGCGGGCCTCGCAAGACAAATTTTAAGGCTTAGAGAACCTGTGCTACCTGCACAACACGGGTCAGCGTCCACGCCTTCGTCTTCGAGATCGGACGACCTTCCGAGATCTCGACCGTGTCGCCGGTCTTGGCCTGGTTGGTCTCGTCGTGCGCGTGATACTTGTTCGAGCGCACGATGATCTTGCCGTACAGCGGGTGCTTGACGTGACGCTCGACCAGCACGGTTACCGTCTTGTCCATTTTGTCGGACACGACCTTGCCGACCAGCGTACGCTTCAGCGCCGTTTTAGTGGTGTCGTTCATTTGGCTTCCTTCTGGGTCATCACGGTTTTGACGCGGGCGATATCGCGGCGCACCTTCTTGAGCTGAGCAGTATTGGTCAGCTGCTGCGTTGCGATTTGCATGCGCAGGCCGAACTGTGCCTTCAGCAGCTCATTCAGCTCTTGCTGCAGAGCTGCCTGGTCTTTGCCGCGGAGTTCCGTTGCTTTCATTCTTAACTCCTGTTATTGGCCGACTTGGCGCACCACGAAAGTGGTTGCCAGCGGCAGTTTGGCAGCGGCCAGGCGGAATGCTTCGCGCGCCAGTTCTTCTGCGACGCCGTCCATCTCATACAGGACCTTGCCCGGCTGGATTTCAGCGACGTAGTACTCCGGGTTACCCTTACCGTTACCCATACGGACTTCAGCCGGCTTGTTCGAGATCGGCTTGTCCGGGAAGATACGGATCCAGATACGACCGCCACGCTTGATGTGACGGGTCATGGCACGACGTGCCGCTTCGATCTGGCGGGCCGTGATACGGCCACGGGCAACGGCCTTCAGGCCGAACTCACCGAACGACACAGCGGTGCCGCGGGTGTGCGAAATGCCGGTGTTACGGCCTTTCTGCTCTTTACGATACTTTCTGCGGGATGGCTGCAGCATGCTTATTCTCCTGCTTTCTCAGCAGCCGGCTTGGCAGCGCGGCGGCCTGCTGGTGCGGTACCTGGCTTGGCGCCCGGGCGGCCACGGCCAGCCGGTTTGCCATCGTCACGACGCGGACCGCGCGGCTTCTTCTCGTCGGCCGGCACGTCGATCACCGGAGCTTCGCCCGTCGGCGAGCGGTCGCCCTTGTAGACCCAGACCTTGACACCGATGATGCCGTAGGTGGTCGAGGCTTCGCTGGTGCCGTAGTCGATATCGGCGCGCAGGGTGTGCAGAGGCACACGACCTTCGCGGTACCATTCGGTACGTGCGATCTCGATGCCGTTCAGACGGCCCGACGACATGATTTTGATGCCGACAGCGCCCAGGCGCATGGCGTTCTGCATCGCGCGCTTCATTGCGCGACGGAACATGATGCGCTTTTCGAGCTGCTGGGCGATCGAGTCGGCGATCAGCTGCGAGTCGATTTCCGGCTTGCGGATCTCTTCGATATTGACGTGCACCGGCACGCCCATGATCTTCGCCAGCGAAGTCTTCAGGACTTCGATGTCTTCGCCCTTCTTGCCGATGACGACGCCCGGACGCGACGAATAGATCGTGAAGCGCGCGTTCTTGGCCGGACGCTCGATGACGATGCGGCCGACGGAAGCGTTCTTCAGCTTCTTCTTCAGGAAAGCGCGGGCTTCCAGGTCTTCCTTCAGCATGTCGGCGAAGTTGCCGTTGCCAGCGTACCAGCGCGAGGCCCAGTTACGGGTCACGGACAGGCGGAAGCCGGTCGGGTGGATTTTCTGTCCCATCGTGTGACTCCTTAGTTACCGACAGTCACGTAGATGTGACAGGATTGTTTCGAAATGCGATCACCGCGGCCTTTGGCACGTGCCGTAAAGCGCTTCAGGATCGGACCCTTTTCGACGTAGATCTGAACGACCTTCAGTTCGTCGATGTCGGCACCATCGTTGTGCTCGGCGTTCGCGATTGCGGACTCCAGCACTTTCTTGATGATGGTGGCGCCTTTCTTCGGGCTGAACTGCAGGATGTTCAGCGCGGCGTCGACCTTCTTGCCGCGGATCAGGTCCGCAACCAGGCGGCCCTTCTGCTCCGACAGGCGCACGCCTTTGAGGATAGCTTTAGTTTCCATTATTTCTTCGCCTTCTTGTCAGCGGCATGGCCCTTGAACGTACGGGTCAGGGCGAATTCGCCCAGCTTGTGACCCACCATGTTCTCAGACACATACACCGGCACGTGCACCTTGCCGTTGTGGACGGCGATGGTCAGACCGATGAAGTCCGGAGTGATCGTCGAGCGGCGCGACCAGGTTTTGACTGGCTTCTTGTCTTTGGTCGCTTGCGCGGCTTCGACTTTCTTCACCAGGTGGGCATCGATGAACGGCCCTTTTTTCAATGAACGAGTCATGTTTTATCCCTTATTTCTTGCCGCGGCGCGAGACGATCATCGACGAAGTGCGCTTGTTCGAACGCGTCTTCTTGCCCTTGGTCTGCTGGCCCCATGGCGACACCGGATGACGACCGGCTGCCGTACGACCTTCACCACCACCGTGCGGGTGGTCGATCGGGTTCATGACGACACCGCGGACGGTCGGGCGGACACCGCGCCAACGCATCGCACCGGCTTTACCGATCTTGCGCAGGCTGTGCTCGGCATTGCCGACTTCACCCACGGTGGCACGGCACTCGATGTGCACGCGGCGGACTTCACCCGAACGCAGGCGAACCTGGGCGTAGGTGCCTTCACGTGCCATCAGCACGACGCCGGCGCCGGCGGTACGGGCCATCTGAGCACCCTTACCCGGCAGCATTTCGACGCAGTGCATCACGGTACCAACCGGGATGTTGCGGATCGGCAGGCAGTTACCGGCCTTGATCGGGGCTTCCGCGCCGTTCATGACGGTGTCACCGACAGCAACGCCCTTCGGAGCGATGATGTAGGCACGGGCGCCGTCGGCGTAGCACAGCAGCGCGATGTGGGCGGTACGGTTCGGGTCGTATTCGATACGCTCGACCTTTGCCGGGATGCCGTCCTTGTCGTTACGCTTGAAGTCAACGATACGGTAGTGTTGCTTGTGACCGCCGCCGATGTGACGGGTCGTGATGTGGCCGTTGTTGTTACGGCCAGCGGTCTTCGATTTCTTCTCAACCAGGGCTGCGAACGGGCGACCTTTGTACAGGTCGGCGTTCACAACCTTCACCATGCCGCGGCGGCCTGGGGAGGTTGGCTTCATCTTAACGAGTGCCATTATTTAGCCTCCTCGACAAAATTGATTTCCTGGCCCGGCTTCAGGCACACGAAAGCACGCTTGGTGTGGTTGCGGCGACCGACGAAACGACCCGAACGCTTTTGCTTGCCTTCGCGGTTGACGGTCTGGACCGACTCGACTTCCACCTTGAACAGCAGTTCGACGGCGGCCTTGATTTCCGGCTTGGTCGCATCCGGCAGAACCTTGAACACGATCTGTTCGTTCTTTTCAGCGACGAAGGTCGCCTTTTCGGAAATGACCGGAGCCAGCAGCACCTTCATCAGGCGCTCTTCGCTGAATTTGATTGCGGCGCTCATGCGTACATCTCCTCGATCTTGGCCAGCGCAGCTTTGGTGACCAGGACTTTCTTGTAGAACACCAGCGACATCGGGTCAGCATGCTTCGGCTCGACAACCAGCACGTTCGGCAGGTTGCGCGATGCCAGCAGCAGGTTTTCGTCGATGGTGTCGGTGATCACCAGGACCGATTCCAGGCCCATGCTCTGCAGCTTTTGCGACAGCAGCTTGGTCTTCGGAGCTTCGATGGTCAGGTTCTCGACGACGCTCAGACGCTCTTCGCGGGCCAGCTGCGACAGGATCGAGCACATACCGGCGCGATACATCTTCTTGTTGACCTTGTGCGAGAAGTTCTCGTCAGGCGAGTTCGGGAAGATGCGACCACCACCACGCCACAGCGGCGACGACGACATACCGGCACGGGCGCGGCCGGTGCCTTTCTGGCGCCAAGGCTTCTTGGTGGTGTGGCTGACTTCTTCACGATCCTTCTGCTTGCGGTTACCGCTGCGCGCGTTGGCGGCATAGGCGACCACGATCTGGTGGATCAGTGCTTCGTTGTAATCGCGACCGAAGACTTCATCGGTAGCGTTAACGTTCGAGCCGGCTTGGCCTTGCTCGTTCAGGAGCTTCAGTTCCATCGTTTACGCTCCTTTCTTTGCTTTGACCTTGACGGCCGGCTTGACAACCACTTGGCCGTTCTTGGCGCCAGGAACGGCACCCTTGACCAGCAGCAGTTGACGATCGGCGTCGATACGGGCGATTTCCAGGTTCTGGGTGGTGACAGTGACATCACCCATGTGACCGGTCATGCGCTTACCAGGGAACACGCGGCCCGGATCCTGCGCCATACCGATGGAGCCAGGAACGTTGTGCGAACGCGAGTTACCGTGGGTTTGACGACCCGAAGCAAAGTTGTGACGCTTGATGGTACCGGCGTAGCCTTTACCGATCGAGGTGCCTTGCACGTCGATCTTCTGGCCGACTTCGAACAGCGACACATTGACTGCGTCGCCTGCTTTGAATTCAGCGGCTTGTGCGGCTTCGATGCGGAATTCCTTCAGCAGCGTACCGGCTTCGACGCCAGCTTTGGCGTAGTGACCCGCACTGGCCTTGTTCACGCGCGAGGCGCGACGTTGACCAAATACGACCTGAACAGCGGAGTAACCGTCAGTTTCAGGAGTTTTTACTTGCGCAACACGGTTGTTCGACACGTCCAGCACGGTGACAGGAATCGAATCCCCATCATCCGTGAAGATGCGCATCATGCCAACCTTGCGACCGAGGAGGCCCAGGCTCATTTTTTCTCCATTCCCACCTACGATTGGGCGGGGCTAATTGAACTACAAAAACGCATGGGCAAAAAAAGACTAGCCCATACCGAAGCCGGCTAGTATAGCGCGCGCCTCGAGTAGGCGCAACAGGAGAATGCGGAGATGACGCAGCCCGTTGCGATTTACGCAGTGGTCATGGAGTAGAGAGGAATCTGACCTTGGCGGTCAGCACAGAAAAGGCACACCGCTGCGCCTTTTCTCTACAGGAGCCTGCCATAAAAGCAATCCTGCGATCTGGAAGTCTGGTGGGCGGTGCAGGATTCGAACCTGCGACCCCTTGGATGTCGACCAAGTATTCTAACCAGCTGAACTAACCGCCCGGGGAGCCGCATTATAAGGGCGTCTTTTAGGAAAGCGCAATACCCATCCGTGAAATCTTTTATGCGGACGACATGATGCTATCGTGACATGGGTTATACGCATTCGATGACGAGCACGCTGTACCACGCCATTACAATGCGGCAGGACGAGGCCGCCTATCGCACGGAGCGCCCGGCGGCCATCGTCGCCGAGCACGACGTGACACGCTGGGGCGCGGACTTCCTGGCCGCGGTCGAGCGCGCCCTCCACGACTGTGCTCGCTTCGCACAGGCGGCTTGACAATGCTGCTCATCGATCTGGAAAGGAATGCTGCATGGATGTGATCTTCCTGAATAACACGGTACTGACCTGGCTGACCGCGCTGGGCATCGCGGCCGGCGTGGCGCTCGCGCTGCATCTGGTGAAAACCGTGGTGGTGCACCGGCTGGGCATCATCGCGGCGCGCACCGACACCAAGCTCGACGACATTGCCGTGGCCGCGCTGCAGGGCACCAGGACGCTGGCGATCGCGGTCATGGGCCTGTACGCGGGCAGCACGGTGCTGGCGCTGCCGGTATCGGTCAAACTGTTCGCCACGCGCTTCGCCATCGTGACCGGCCTGATCCAGGCCGCGATCTGGGGCAATACCGCGCTGCGCGCCTGGCTGGCCGAGTACTACGGCAACACCACCACCGATCCGGCGCGCGCGACCTCGGCCGCGGCGGTCGGCTTTATCGCGCGCATGGTGCTGTGGATCGTGATTCTGCTGATGATCCTGGATAACCTCGGCGTGAACATCACGACGCTGGTGGCTTCGCTGGGGATCGGCGGTATCGCGGTGGCGCTGGCGGTGCAGAACATCCTCGGCGACCTGTTCGCCTCGCTCTCCATCGTACTCGACAAGCCCTTCGTGAACGGCGACTTCGTCATCGTCGACAAATACCTGGGCACGATCGAATACGTCGGCCTGAAGACCACCCGCATCCGCAGCCTGGGCGGCGAGCAGCTGGTGTTCTCGAACGCCGACCTGCTCAAGAGCCGGCTGCAGAACATGACGCGGATGAGCCGGCGCCGGGTCGTATTCGGCGTCAGCGTCACCTACGACACGCCGACCGACAAGCTGCGTGCGATTCCGCCGCTGCTGACCGAACTCGTCAAGGCGCGCGAACCGGTCAGCTTCGACCGCGCGCATTTCAGCGGGATCGGGCCGTCGTCGTACAACTTCGAGGTCGTGTACTGGGTCGAGACGCCGGATTACCTGCGCTTCATGGACATCCAGCAGGAGATCTACCTGCAGCTGCTGGACCGCTTCGCCGAGCAAGGCATCGAGCTGGCGTTCCCGACCCAGACCCTGCACGTGCACGATGCGCGCGACCTTGCGGCGCAGGAACGCGCGGGCGTGGTGCCGGTGGAACGCGGCCCGGTGCCGCTGCCGCCGGCGGCCGGCTGAGCGCTCAGGCCACGCGCGCGGTGGAGGCGCGCACCACCAGCGAGCTGGCCAGCGCAATCTTGCGCAGCGGCTCGTGCACGCCACGGATGCGCTCGATCAGCCGGCCGATCGCCTGCCGCGCCATCTCGCGCTTGGGCGGGGCGATCGTGGTCAGCGGCGGCGCCGCATAGCTGGCCGCGCAGATATCGTCATAGCCGACCACCGACAGTTCGCCGGGGATGCGCACGCCGGCGCCGCTGGCGGCGCACAGGCCGCCGATCGCCATCAGGTCGCTGGTGACGAACACGGCGGTCGGGCGGCGCGGCCGCGCCAGCAGGCCGGCGAAGGCGGCGTGGCCGCCGGCGCTGGTGAATTCCACGTGGACGATATCGCCATCCTGCACGGCGATCCCGGCGTCGTGCATGGCGCGCAGGAAGCCGCCGACCCGCTCGCGGCTGCGCGGCAGGTCGGCAGGTCCGGACACGCAGGCGATGGCGCGGTGGCCAAGGTCGATCAGGTGGCGCGTGGCCTGGTAGGCGCCCTCCTCCTGCCCGGTCAGGACCAGGTCCGCATCCAGGCCCGGCAGGGCGCGCTCGATCTGGATGATGGGCACGGAATCGTTGCTCAGCAGCAGGTGGTGCTCGTCGTCGGCGCCGCTGGCGACCAGGACCAGGCCATCGATGCGCCTTTCCATCAGCAGGCGCAGGTAGACGTTCTGCTTATGGGCGTCGCCGTGGGCATTGCAGAGGATGATATGGTAGCCCGACTCGAAGGCCGCATCCTCGATCCAGCGGATCAGCTCGGCAAAATAAGGATTCGAATTGTTCGGCACCAGCACGCCGATGGTGTTGGTCTTGTCGTTCTTGAGGCTGCGGGCGACGGCGCTGGGCACGTAGCGCATCTCGTCGATGATGCCCAGCACCCGGCGGCGCACGTCATCGCTGACGGTGCGCGTATTGTTGATCACGTGCGAGACGGTCGAGATCGAAACTCCGGCCCGTTCCGCCACCTGCTTCATTGTCGCCATCGCGTTCCCCTTGAAGCGCGATTATCGCCGATATGTTTCAAAAGTTACAACACATATTTACCGAGCAGCGCGGGGCGAGCGGGAACACGCTCGACGCCGAAGTGGATCAGACGCACCCGGCTGTTTGTCTTGAGATCAGGACGGGATTCGGCTTATCAAGAGGAGCAGCGCGCACGTCATTGCCGGTACAAAAAGAAACGGGGCCGGCCCGCAAAGCGGTGCCAGCCCCGTGTTCGCCGGCGGATCGGAGTCCGCCAGGCTAAAACCGAATTACTGCAGCTTGATTTCGACGTCGACGCCAGCCGGCAGGTCCAGCTTCATCAGTGCGTCAACGGTCTTGTCGGTCGGGTCCACGATGTCCATCAGACGCTGGTGCGTACGGATTTCGAACTGGTCGCGCGAGGTCTTGTTCACGTGCGGGGAACGCAGCACGTCGAAACGCTGGATGCGGGTCGGCAGCGGGACCGGGCCCTTGACGACGGCGCCGGTGCGCTTGGCGGTGTCGACGATTTCCAGGGCGGACTGGTCGATCAGTTTGTAGTCAAACGCTTTCAGGCGGATGCGGATTTTCTGATTGGACATGCTATTTCCTTTAAAAGAACGTTCCGGCTTGCGCCGGCAATGTGTAAAAGGTGCTTCGGGTACTTCGGTACTGCTCAAGAGGCGGGAGTATATCACCGTTCCCGCTCAAACGGATGGGGACAGCCAGAGAAGTCTGTCCCCATCCGTTGTGCCGGCGGTACGCACCGCCGGCGAATCGACTCATCGAAATTAGGCGATGATCTTGGCAACCACGCCGGCGCCGACGGTACGGCCGCCTTCGCGGATTGCGAAGCGCAGACCTTCTTCCATCGCGATCGGAGCGATCAGCTTGACGGTGATCGACACGTTATCGCCCGGCATCACCATTTCTTTGTCGGCCGGCAGCTCGATCGAGCCAGTCACGTCGGTGGTACGGAAGTAGAACTGCGGACGGTAGTTGTTGAAGAACGGGGTGTGACGACCGCCTTCGTCTTTCGACAGCACGTAGATCTCGCCGGTGAAGTGGTTGTGCGGCTTGATCGAGCCCGGCTTGGCCAGCACTTGGCCACGCTGGACGTCTTCACGCTTGGTACCGCGCAGCAGCAGGCCGACGTTGTCGCCAGCTTGACCCTGGTCCAGCAGCTTGCGGAACATTTCCACGCCGGTGCAGGTGGTCTTCACGGTGTCGACGATACCGACGATTTCGATCTCTTCGCCGACCTTGATGACGCCGCGCTCGACACGAC
>NZ_JBKFGF010000020.1:0-1907 GCF_051233485.1 Massilia sp. LXY-6 | reverse complement strand
GGCGTCGGAAAAACTCGTTTGCTTCATCGGTGATGCTGGAAAGATGGGATGCATCATTGTGCCAGTTGCGCCGGCGGCCGGGGGAGCTCGGCGATTAAATCAGCGCTTCCCTAAGATTTCCGGTTGGGCCAACTACCACCAGCACATCGTGGCCAATGAGACCTTCTCCAAAGTCGACAACGAAATCTGGCATGCGTTATGGCGCTGGGCACTTCGCCGGCATCCGAACAAAGGGCGGTACTGGGTCAAAGACCGGTATTTTCCCAAGTTCGGTACTCGCAAGTGGGTGTTCAGCTGCACTGTGGCACAGAAAAACGGCAAGAACAAGACACTACCCCTGAGGAAAGCTGGCGACGTAGAGATACGGCGACATGTGAAAATCCGAGGTGCTGCGACACCGTTCGACCCGTCGTTTGAGGAATACTTTGAGGAACGCACTTCCGTGAAAATGAAACGTACTCTCAAGGGACGCCGAAAACTTTTGTACCTGTGGAGGCGACAGCGGGGGCTCTGTCCTTGCTGTGGAGAGAAAATCACGACTATCACCGGGTGGCATAAGCACCACCTCGTGCGGCGTGTCGATGGCGGGTCTGACTCGACGTCTAATCTCTGGCTTCTGCACCCTGCATGTCACATGCAGGGACACGCTTCGGGTTTCAAATTTGTGCTGCCGGTTTCGCTCAGCGAGGCTTAGAACACTGGTCGGTCCTATGTTCATCAGGACAATCACGTGTTGATTGTGATTTGAGCCGTATGCGGAGAAATTCGCACGTACGGTTCTTAGGGCGGGGGATTTCAGTAATGAGGTCTCCCGACCCTCCTCACCGGGAGCTTCGTCATGAACTCGTCCACCCATCTACTGCGCCGCGCCGGCTTGCTGACTGCGCTGCTGGCCACGCTCGGCCTTGCTGGCTGCGGCGGCGACGTCGCCATCGGCATCGGTATCGGCTTTCACTCCGGCCCGGAATTTCCCTGGCCCGACCATCCCGACTGGCCCAGCTGGCCCGACCGGCCACAAGGCGCCACCGGCCTGTTCCCCATCGCCGGGGACGTCTGCGGCGCCTGCACCGGCTCGCGCGACGGCAGCGGTTCGGCGGCCCGTTTCAACGGCCCGGAAGGCATCGTCGCCGATGCCGACGGTAACCTCTACGTGGCGGAACCGGCCAGCGCGACCATCCGCAAAATCACGCCGCAAGGCGCCGTCACCACGCTGGCCGGCGCCACCGGGGCGGTCGGCTATGCGGACGGCAACGGCGCTGCGGCGCGCTTCAACCAGCCGTCCCGGCTCGACACCGATTCCCAGGGCAACCTGTATGTCACCGACACCGGCAACTCGGTGGTGCGCAAGATCGCGCCGGGCGGCGCGGCCGGCACCCTGGCCGGCAACGGCACCTGCGGCAGCGCGGACGGGCGCGGCACGACGGCCCAGTTCTGCAACCCGAAAGGCATCGCGCTGGACCGCTGGGGCAATCTATGGGTCGCGGACACCGGCAACCACACGGTGCGCCGCATCGACGCCAACGGCAACGTCAGCACCGTGGCCGGCTCGCCCGGCGTATGCGGCAGCACGAACGGACGCGGCGACGTGGCCCGCTTCTGCAATCCGCAGGACGTCGACGTCGACGAATGGGGAAATGTGTATGTGGTCGATACCGGCAACTCGACGATCCGCATGATCAGTCCCAAGGGCGAGGTGAAGACCCTGGCGGGCCAGGCCGGCCAGTGCGGCGCGGTGGACGGCAGCGCGACCGTATCGCGGCTGTGCGCGCCCAGCGGCATCGCGGTCGAGGGCAACGACCTGTATGTCGCGGACACCGGCAACGCCACCATCCGCAGGATCAACCTCGACAACGTGACCAGCACGGTAGCGGGCGTCGCCGGGCGCCAGGGCATCGCGCTCGGCGCCC
>NZ_JBKFGF010000002.1:0-124489 GCF_051233485.1 Massilia sp. LXY-6 | reverse complement strand
CCGGCGCCGGAGTTTGCGCGGCCTTGGCCTTTTCTTCCTCGGCCTGCTTGGCCAGCTTGGCGGCTCGCTCGGCCTTGCGGCGCGCGACCTCGCGCTGGCGCTCTTCGGATTCGGCCTTGCGGCGCTCGAAGTCGCGCACGTTCTTGGCGCGTTTCGGCGCGTCGGCAGCTTCCTTGGCCTGGATCTCCTTCAGGTGCGCATCGCGCGCGGCGACGCGGCTCGGCACGGTCGGCGCGCGCGGCGCCGGCGCGGGCTGCACTTCGCGGGTCGGCTGCGGCGGCTGGGCGGCCAGGCGCGCTTCTTCCTGGCGGTAGCGCTGGTCGGCCTCGGCCAGCTTGCGGTCGCGCTCCTCGACCGCGGCCTGGCGCTTGAAGCGATTGGCCTGCACCTCGATCGCGCGCTGGGCCGCCAGCGAACTGCGACGGCGCTCCTTGGCTTCGTCGAGGCAGCGGGTCACGAAGAACTTGTCATAGCAGACCCGTTCGCGCTCGGCGTAGCGGGCCTCGATCGCGGCGCGTTCGTGCGCCACCGTGGCCAGCTGCTGGTCGGCCTGGGCCACCGAGGTGACCGGCGGCGGCGGCGCTTCTTGCGGCGCCGGGCGCTTGCCGGCGCAGGCGGCCAGCAGCGCGCACAGCAGGACGCCCTGGGCGGCGGCGGCGGCGCGGTGCCGCAGCTTGAACATGAGCATGAGCGGAGCGGGTTTCATCGTGTTCTGGTTTTCCTCTTGGTGGGACTCAGGCAAGCGAATCGGCGGCACCGCGGCGCTCGGCCAGCATGTATTCGCGCGATTGCATCTCAATGATACGCGAGACAGTGCGGTGGAACTCGTTCGACATCGCGCCTTCCGTGTACAGCAGTTCCGGCGCCACCTCGGCCGACATGATCAGCTTCACCTTGTGGTCGTAGAACACGTCGATCAGCCAGGTGAAGCGGCGCGCCGCGGACGACATCGCCGCCGACATGCGCGGCACCCCGGACAGGATCACGGTATGGAACTGGCTGGACAGTTCCAGGTAGTCGTTCTGCGAACGCGGGCCGCCGCACAGGGTGTGGAAGTCGAACCAGATCGCGCCGCCGGCGCGGCGCAGCGCACGCAGCTCGCGCTGTTCGATGTGCACCAGCGGATTTTCGTCGGCGGTGTCGGCGACCTTGGCCCAGGCGTCGCGCAGCATGTGGTCGCTGGCGGCGTTCAGCGGCGTGTAATAGGCCTCCACTTGCTCCAGCGCACGGTGGCGGTAGTCGATGCCGGCGTCGACGTTCATCACGTCCAGCTTTTCCTTCAGCAGTGCGATGGTCGGCAGCATGCGGTCGCGGTGCAGGCCGTCCGGGTACAACTTGTCCGGGTCGTAGTTCGAGGTCATCACGAACGACACGCCGTACTCGAACAGCTTCGACAGCAGGTTGTACATGATCATCGCGTCGGCGACGTCGCTGACGTGGAACTCGTCGAAGCAGATCAGGCGGTACTTCCTGGCGATGCGCTTGGCCACTTCGACCAGCGGATCTTCCACGCCCTTCAGCTCGTCGAGCTGGCGGTGCACGGCGCGCATGAATTCGTGGAAGTGCAGGCGCGTCTTGCGCACCACCGGCACCACCGAATAGAAGCTGTCCATCAGGAAGGACTTGCCGCGCCCTACCCCGCCCCACATGTAGACACCGGTCGGCACCTCGGGACGGTTGATCAGGCGCTTGAAAGCGGACGACCGCTGGGCCTTGTAGTGGACCCAGTCGTCGTACGCCTGCTGGAGTCGGTCCACCGCGCGCTGCTGGGCCGCATCGGACTTGAAGCCGCGCTCGGTCAGCGCGTGCTGGTAATACTCTTGGACGTTCATGGAATACCGGTATATGAAAAAACGTGGGCACGGTGTGCCCACCCTACGGGTCGCGATAACCGTAGGGTGGGCACCCCGTGCCCACCATTGCGCGTGTGCCGCTTAGAAGTTCAGCGAACGCTTGTCGACGGCGAGCGCGGCTTCCTTGGTCGCTTCGGACAGGGTCGGGTGAGCGTGGCAGATGCGGGCGATGTCCTCGGCCGAGGCCTTGAACTCCATCGCCACCACGGCTTCCGAAATCAGCTCGGAAGCGACCGGGCCCACGATGTGCACGCCCAGGATCTCGTCGGTGCTGGCGTCGGCGATCACCTTCACCATGCCGGTGGTGTCGCCCAGCGCGCGCGCACGGCCGTTGGCCATGAACGGGAAGGTGCCGGCTTTATATGCGACGCCGTCCTTCTTGAGCTGCTCTTCGGTGCGGCCGACCCAGGCGATTTCCGGCGAGGTGTAGATCACCCACGGAATCGTGTTGAAGTTGACGTGGCCGTGCTGGCCGGCGATGCGCTCGGCAACCGCGACGCCCTCTTCTTCCGCCTTGTGCGCCAGCATCGGGCCGCGCACGACGTCGCCCACCGCCCAGATGCCAGGCACGCTGGTGCGGCACTCGTCGTCGACGGCGATGAAGCCGCGCTCATCCAGCTGGAGGCCAACGCTCTCGAAGCCCAAGCCGTTGGTGTTCGGCACCCGGCCGATCGAGACGATCAGGCGATCAAATGTCGCGGTCTGCGCGGCGCCGCTGGCATCAGCATATTCCACGGTGACATTGTTGTCGCCCTTGGTGATGTTGCCAATTTTAACGCCCAGGTGGATTTCCAGGCCCTGCTTGGTGAAGGCCTTCTGCGCTTCCTTGGCGATCTGCTGGTCGACCGCGCCCAGGAAGGCCGGCAGGCCTTCCAGCACGGTGACCTTGGCGCCCACGCGGCGCCACACGGAGCCCATTTCCAGGCCGATCACGCCGGCGCCGATCACGCCCAGCGTGCCCGGCACCGCGTCGATGGCCAGCGCGCCGGTGTTCGACAGGATCAGCTTTTCGTCGAACGGTGCGTTCGGCAGTTCGCGCGGGTTCGAGCCGGTGGCGACGATCACGTTCTTGGCGGTGAGGGTGTCGGCGGACGCGCCCGAGACCTGGACGGTGAAGCCTTCGCCAGCCTTGCCGGCGAAAGTGCCGCGGCCGTGGAAGAAGCTGACCTTGTTCTTCTTGAACAGGTAGACGATGCCGTCGTTGTTGGCCTTGACCACGCCATCTTTACGCTTGAGCATCTGGCCCAGGTTCAGTTCCAGGCCGGACACGTTGATGCCGTGTTCCTTGAAGGCATGGCCGGCGTGCTCGAAGTGCTCCGACGATTGCAGCAGCGCCTTCGACGGGATGCAGCCGACGTTGGTGCAGGTGCCGCCCAGGGCCGGGCCGCCCTTGGCATTCTGCGCCTCGTCGATGCAGGCGACCTTGAAGCCCAGCTGGGCAGCGCGGATGGCGGCCACATAGCCGCCGGGGCCGCCGCCGATCACGACGACGTCAAATTGTTTTTCGGTACTCATTCAATATTCCTTTTATTCTTCCGGTACGAAGATCCACAACAACAGGTAAATCACCGCCCCGAATCCGAACGTGAGGGTGAACAGCGTAAACACCAGCCGCCACACCCACGAGTCGACGCCCGACACCTGCGCCAGGCCGCCGCACACGCCGCCGATCCAGCGGTCGGTGCGCGAGCGGCGCAGGGTGCTGAGCTCCGCAGCGAAGCTGCCGTCGGATGCCGATCCGGTGCCCTTGTTCAGGTTCACCGTCGACGACGACAGGATCTTCGCCTTGGCCTGTTCGAATTCGGCGTCGGTCAGGGCGCCGGCCTGGTGCAGTTCGTGCAAGCGCTTGATTTCATCGGCAATCATGGTGATACCTCCATCAGACACGGGCACGGAACAGGCGCACCAGGCGGCGCGCCTCCCGAAGGTGAATTACAGTTCCAGCAGCAGGCGTGCCGGATCTTCCAGCGCGTCCTTCATGGCGACCAGGCCCAGCACGGCTTCGCGGCCGTCGATGATGCGGTGGTCGTAGGACATCGCCAGGTAGTTCATCGGACGGATCACGATCTGGCCGTTCTCGACCACGGCGCGATCCTTGGTCGCGTGCACGCCCAGGATTGCCGACTGCGGCGGGTTGATGATCGGGGTCGACAGCATCGAACCGAAGGTGCCGCCGTTCGAGATCGAGAAGGTACCGCCGGTCAGGTCTTCCAGGGTCAGCTTGCCTTCCTTGGCTTTCTGGCCGAATTCGCCGATCTTTTTCTCGATCTCGGCGATGCTCATCTGGTCGGCGTTGCGCAGGATCGGCACCACCAGGCCGCGCGGCGAACCGACGGCGATACCGATGTCGAAGTAGCCGTGATAGATGATGTCGTTACCGTCGACCGAGGCGTTCAGGATCGGGTACTTCTTCAGGGCGGCAACGGCAGCCTTGACGAAGAAGGACATGAAGCCCAGCTTGACGCCGTGTTCCTTCTCGAACTTGTCCTTGTACTTGGCGCGCAGTTCCATGACCGGAGCCATGTTCACTTCGTTGAAGGTGGTCAGGATCGCGTTGGTCGACTGCGACTGCAGCAGGCGCTCGGCGATACGGGCGCGCAGGCGGCTCATCGGCACGCGCTCTTCCGGACGGTCGCCCAGGTTGGCCGGGGCCGGTGCGGAAACTTGCTGCAGGGCCGGCTTGGCGGCCTGCTGCTGCAGCGGCGCCGGGGCGGCCGGCGCAACGCCTTTGTTGGCGACGGCGGCCAGGGCGTCGCCCTTGGTCACGCGGCCGTCACGGCCGGTGCCGGTGGCGTCGGCGGTCGTCATGCTGTTGTCGGCCAGGATCTTGGCGGCGGCCGGCATGGCGACGTCGCCTTTGCTGCCGGTGGCAGCGGAAGCCTGCGGTGCGGCGGCGGCGGCCGGCGCGTTGGCGACGGCGGCCGAGGTGATCGGCAGCGGGCTGGTCTGGGCCGACGCTTCGGTATCGATGATCGCGATGGTCTCGCCGGCAACGACGGTGGCGCCGTCGGCCTTGATCAGCTGGACGATCACGCCTGCGCTCGGGGCCGGCAGTTCCAGGACCACCTTGTCGGTCTCGATGTCGATCATGTTCTCGTCGCGCGCAACGGCTTCGCCGACCTTCTTGTGCCAGGACAGCAGGGTCGCCTCAGCAACCGATTCCGACAGTTGGGGGACCTTGACTTCGATTTGTGCCATTTAAAAACTCCGTATTTTTTCTTGCCAAAGCCCCGCGCTGCTCATGACAGTGCGGGGGCTCTCGGGCTTGTTAAGTATTACTTCGTCAAAATGAAGCCCTTGAGCTTCGAGAACGCGGTTTCCAGCAGTTCCTTCTGCTGCGCCACGTGCTTGTCGGCGTAACCGACAGCCGGGGACGCGGAAGCAGGACGGCCGGCGTACGACAGGCGCTGGCCCGATTCCATGCTTTCGAAGATATTGTGCTGGATCTGGAACCACGGACCCTGGTTCTGCGGCTCGTCCTGGACCCACACCACTTCGGTCGCGTTCGGGAACCTCTTCAGTTCGGCGGCGAAAGCCTTGTGCGGGAACGGGTACAGCTGCTCGATACGGATGATCGCGGTGTCGGTCGCGTTGCGGGTCTTGCGGGTGTTGACCAGGTCGTAGTAGACCTTGCCCGAGCAGGCGAGCACGCGCTTGACCTTGTTGGCGTCGATCTTCTCGTCCAGTTCCGGAATCACGGTCTGGAAGCCACCCTTGGCCAGGTCGGTCAGCGGCGAGCCGGCGTCCTTGTTACGCAGCAGCGACTTCGGCGTGAAGATCACCAGCGGCTTGCGGAACTGGCGCACCATCTGGCGGCGCAGCAGGTGGAAGATCTGGGCGGCGGTGGTCGGCTGCACGACCTGCATGTTGTGGTCTGCGCACAGCTGCAGGAAGCGCTCGATGCGTGCCGACGAGTGCTCCGGACCCTGGCCTTCGTAGCCGTGCGGCAGCATCAGCACCAGGCCCGAGGCACGGCCCCACTTGACTTCGCCCGAGGCGATGAACTGGTCGATGACGACCTGGGCACCGTTGACGAAGTCGCCGAACTGGCCTTCCCAGATGGTGAGCGTGTTCGGCTCGGCGGTCGAGTAACCGTATTCGAAGCCCAGCACCGCTTCTTCCGACAGCACGGAGTCGATCACGGTGAAGTTGGCCTGGTTGTCCGACACGTTGGCCAGCGGCAGGTAGATGCCCTGGTCCCAGCGCTCGCGGTTCTGGTCGTGCAGCACGGCGTGGCGGTGCACGAAGGTGCCGCGGCCGGCATCCTGGCCCGACAGGCGGACCGCGTAGCCCGACGACAGCAGCGATGCGTAGGCCAGGTGTTCGCCCATGCCCCAGTCGAGGTTCAGCTCGCCCTTGCCCATGTTGGCGCGGTCGTTCAGGACCTTCTCGACCAGCGAGTGCAGCTTGAAGTTTTCCGGCACGGTGGTGATGCGCTGCGACAGGCGTTTCAGCTCGGTCAGCGGCACGGCGGTGTCGGCGGCGTCGGTCCACTTCTTGTTCAGGAACGGCGCCCAGTCGACGGCGTACTTGTTCTTGAAGTCGGTCAGGACCGGGTCGATGGTGTGCTTGCCGGCGTCCATTGCGGCGCGGTATTCGGCCACCAGCTGGTCGCCGCCGTCGGCGGCGATGGTGCCCTGCGCAGCCAGCTTGTCCGCGTACATCTTGCGGGTGCCCGGGTGCTTGGCGATCTTCTTGTACATCAGCGGCTGGGTCAGGGCCGGGGTGTCCTGCTCGTTGTGGCCCAGCTTGCGGTAGCAGACGATGTCGACGACCACGTCTTTATGGAACTCGGTGCGGTAGTCCATCGCGATCTGGGTGGCCAGCACGACGGCTTCCGGATCGTCGGCGTTCACGTGCAGCACCGGCGCTTCGATCATCTTGACCACGTCGGTGCAATAGATCGTCGAACGGGCGTCGCGCGGGTCCGAGGTGGTGAAGCCGATCTGGTTGTTGATGACGATGTGGACGGTACCGCCGGTGCCGTAGCCGCGGGTCTGGGCCAGGTTCAGGGTTTCCATGACCACGCCCTGGCCGGCGAAAGCGGCGTCGCCGTGCACCAGGATCGGCAGCACTTCCTTGCCCTGGCGGTCGCCGCGGCGGTCCATGCGGGCCTTGACCGAGCCTTCGACGACCGGGTTGACGATTTCCAGGTGCGACGGGTTGAACGCCAGCGACAGGTGCACCGCGCCGCCCGGGGTCGAGATGTCGCTCGAGAAGCCCTGGTGGTATTTCACGTCGCCCGCCGGCAGGTCGTCGGCGTGCTTGCCTTCGAATTCTTCGAACAGCTCGGACGGTGCCTTGCCCAGGGTGTTGACCAGGACGTTCAGGCGGCCGCGGTGGGCCATGCCGATCACGATTTCCTGCACGCCCTGCTCACCGGCGCGCTGGATCACTTCGTCCATCGAGGCGATGAAGGACTCGCCGCCTTCCAGCGAGAAGCGCTTGGCGCCGACGTACTTGGTGTGGAGGTAGCGTTCCAGTCCTTCGGCCGCGGTCAGGCGCTCGAGGATGTGCTTTTTCTTTTCTGCGGTGAAGGCCGGGGTCGAGCGGATCGATTCCAGCTTTTCCTGCAGCCAGCGCTTTTCGGTCGGGTCGCTGACGTACATGAACTCAGCGCCGACGGAACGGCAGTAGGTATCGCGCAACATGTTCAGCAGGTCGCGCAGCGATGCGGTTTCCGGGCCGAAGTAGGTGTTGCTGATGTTGAATTTGGTGTCGAGGTCGGCTTCGGTGAAACCGTAGAAGGCGGGATCCAGTTCCGGGATCGGCGGGCGCTCCTGGCGCTGCAGCGGATCCAGGTTGGCCCAGCGCGAACCGAGGTAGCGGTAGGCGGCGATCAACTGGGTGACCGACACGCGCTTGCGGCCGAGTTCGGCGTCCGGCGAGGCGGTGACGGTGCGGATCGGACCCTGCTTGGCGCGCTCGGCGAAGGAGGCGATCACGGAGGAGTGGACTACGTCCGGCTTGGCCGAACCGTCGACGGCGGGCATGTGCTGCATCGCGTCGAAATAGGCGCGCCAGTTGTCCGGCACCGAGCCCGGGTTGTTCAGGTATGCTTCATACAACTCTTCCACGTACGGCGCGTTTCCGCCGAACAGATACGAGTTGGCTTCGTATTGCTGCATCATTCTTGCTCACCTTTCTTCGCGTTTCGCGAACTTAGGGCGGGTTAATCTAACCTTCCGCGACACGGCCTGACCGGTTAGCGGATCGCACTACTACTCAAGTTGTGGGGGAAGGACTCTACAAGGGCGGATCGAGGCATGGGCTACCACAAGCGCACGGTATTGTAACGCAAGGCGACAGACACGACAGGGAGAGGCTTTGTTTTAATTTGTTACCGTGTGGCATCCAAACTGCTGAGTTGACCCACTAAATGATAATCGTTATCATTTAACGCATGCGCCCGCCCAGTTCAATATCGTCGACCCAGCCCGCCACGCAAACGGCCACCCTTCCCGGCGCCCGGCGCGCCGTCTGGTTGCGCCAGTTGCACCAGTGGCACTGGATCAGTTCCGCCCTCTGCCTGATGGCGATGCTGTTATTCAGCATCACCGGCTTCACCCTGAACCACGCGTCGCAGATCGAAGCGAAGCCGCAGGTGACGCGCCTGAAGGCCGCGCTGCCGGCACCGCTGCGCGAGCGCCTGGCCGGCTTGATCGAACGGCACGCCGACGCCAAACTGCCGCTGCCGGACGACCTCGCAGCCTGGGCGAACGGCGCCTTCCCGGTCGAGGTGCGCGGCGTGAACGCCGAGTGGAGCGAGGAAGACGCTTATATTCCCCTGCCCCGTCCGGGCGGCGACGCCTGGCTGCGCATCGGCGCCGACGGCCAGGCGGAATACGAGAAGACCGACCGCGGCTGGATCTCCTGGCTCAACGACATGCACAAGGGCCGCAACGCCGGCGCCGTGTGGAGCTGGTTCATCGACATCTTCGCCGGCGCCTGCCTGGTGTTCTGCATCACCGGCTTCCTGATCCTGAAATACCACGCCGCCAACCGGCCCTCGACCTGGCCGGTGATCGGCTTCGGCATCGTGCTGCCGATCGTGCTGGCCCTGCTGTTCGTCCACTAATCCACCTTCCTGACCGAGAAAGCCAGCCCATGAAACTGTCCCGATCACTCGCCTTGAGCTTGCCACTGGCCCTGCCCCTGGTGTCGAACGGCGCGATGGCCGCCGACCTGAGCGTCAAATTCGAACTGCCGCAGCTGAACGTGGCCGAGTACCACAAGCCCTACGTCGCGATCTGGATCGAGCGCGCCGACCAGAGCGTGGCCTCGACCCTGGCTGTGCTGTACGACGTCAAGAAGAAGGACAACGCCGGCACCAAGTGGGTCAAGGACCTGCGCACCTGGTGGCGCAAGGCCGGCCGCGACGTCGAGCTGCCGATGGACGGTGTGAGTGGGGCGACCCGCCCGGCCGGCGTGCAGACCCTGAACTTCGCCACCGCCAGGGCCGGCCTCGACAAGCTGCCGGCCGGCGACTACAAGCTGGTCATCGAAGCCGCGCGCGAAGCCGGCGGCCGCGAACTGGTGCGCGTGCCCTTCACCTGGCCGGCCAAGGGCAAGCTGGCCGCGAGCGCGAGCGGCAAGGAAGAGCTGGGCGCGGTATCGATCTCGGTTCAATAAGGGGTTTCGCATGCAAGCTAAATTCATGAAGCAGTTCAGCATCGCCATCGCCCTGGCCGGCATCGCCTGCGCCGCCCAGGCCCACCGTCCGTGGATGCTCCCGACCAGCACCTTCATCGAAACCGACCGCGAAGCCTGGGTCACGATCGACGGCGCGGTCTCGGAAGGCCTGTTCAACGTCGATCACATGCCGCTGCGCATGGACGGCCTGACGGTCACCGACCCGGACGGCGCCACCGCGCCGGCACCGAGCGCCACGGTCGGCAAGTTCCGCTCCAGCGTCGACCTCAGGCTGCCGAAGGATGGCACCTACCGCGTCACCCTGGCCGCCACCAGCGTCATCGGCAGCTACAAGCTGAACGGCGAGACCAGGCGCTTCCGCGCCACCGAGCAGACGGTAGCGAAAGAAATCCCGGCCGGCGCCACCGACGTTGCAAAAACCACCATGGTCCAGCGCCAGGACACCTTCGTCACCCTGAACAAGCCGACCACGGGCGCGCTGAAGCCGCTCGGTACCGGCCTGGAACTGGTGCCGGTCACCCACCCGAACGAGCTGCGCGCCGGCGAAAAGGCGACCTTCCGCTTCCAGCTGAACGGCCAGCCGCTGCCGAACTTCCCGTTCAGCCTGGTTCCCGGCGGCGTCAAGTACCGCGGCACGATCAACGAAGTGCGCCTGAGCACCGACGCCAAGGGCGAAACCAGCTTCACGCTGCCGGCGCCGAACATGTACTGGCTCAGCGCTGCTTATCCGGCGAATGCCCCGCGCGGTCCGGGCGAAGGCCAGCCGGACGTCAGGCGCTACGGCTACTCGGCAACGCTCGAAATCCTGCCCGAGTAACAGCCGGGTCAGCCCTTGATGCGCGCCGTTCTCGTCCCGACCGACATCGACCCGGTCCTGCCCGACCCCGCCAGCCGCCCTCACGGCCTGGCCGGGACCTCGATGGGCACCGGCTGGTCGGCGCGGCTGCTGCTGCCGCCGGGGATGGCGCTCGACATCGAGCGCGACCTGCGCGCCGCCCTGCAGCAGGAACTGGACGAGATCGTCGCCCAGATGAGCCACTGGGACGGCGACTCCCTGCTCTCGTGCTACAACCGCGCGCCGGGCGATACCTGGCATGCGCTGCCGCCGCAGTTCTTCGCCGTGATGGACTTCGCGCTTCGCGTGCACGAGGAGAGCGGCGGCGCCTACGATCCCGCGGCCGGACTGCTGGTCGACCTGTGGGGCTTCGGCCCGCACAAGCGCTACGACCAGGCCGGCTTCTACGCCCCGGCCGCCGATGCGGTCGCCGCCGCGCTGGCCCGGCGCCGCGCCTGCCAGCCCAGGCTCGACCGCGCGGGCCGCCGCCTGTACCAGCCGGGCGGCGCCCTGCTCGACCTGTCCTCGGTGGCCAAGGGCTACGCGGTCGACTGCCTGGCGCAGCGCCTGGAAGCCCTCGGCGTGCGGCACTACCTGGTCGAAGCCGGCGGCGAATTGCGCGGCGCCGGCGTCAAGCCCGATGGCCAGCCCTGGTGGGTCGAGCTGGAAGGCGTGCCCGATGCGGATGCTTCCCCCGTGGTGGAATCGGTGGTCGCGCTGCATGGGCTGGCGGTCGCCACCTCGGGCGACTACCGCAGGTATTTCCAGCACGCCCGGCGGCGCGCCTCGCACACGCTGGACCCGCGTACCGGCTGCCCGATCGACAACGGGGTCGCCTCGGTAACGGTACTGGCCCCGACCTGCATGGCGGCCGACGCCCTGTCCACGGCCCTGACCGTGATGGGCCCGGACGCCGGCTTGCCCTTCGCCGAACGGCGCGGACTGGCCGCGCGCTTCCTGCTGCGTGGCGAGGACGGCCTGCGCGAAGTCCACAGCGCGGCGTGGCGCGCGCTGTTGCAATGAGCTTGCCATGACCCTGCCATGACGCTTACTGCCGAACCGCTGCGCTGGGGCGCAGCCCTGCTGCTGTCCGCCGGCTACCTGCTCATGTGCGCGGGCTACGTGCGCAGGGCGCGCGCGCGCGCGCGCGTCCCGGCCGCGCCGGCGGACTGGCTGGTCGTGTACGCGAGCCAGACCGGCAGCGCCGAAACCCTGGCGCGCCGCAGCGCCGAGCTGCTTGCCACCGGCGGGCTGGCGGCGCGCGCGGCCTGCATCTCGAGCCTCGACGACGCCGGCCTGCGCGCCGCGTCGCGGATCCTGTTCGTCGCCAGCACCTACGGCGAAGGCGACGCGCCCGACACGGCGGCGCGCTTCGCCGGCCGCCTGACGGCCGGGAACGACGAACCGCCCGAGCTGGCCCACCTGCATTATGCCGTACTGGCGCTGGGCGACCGCAGCTACGCCGATTTCTGCGGCTTCGGCCGCGCGCTGGATGGCTGGCTGGCGCGCGCCGGCGCCACGCCGCTGTTCGAGCGCATCGACGTCGACCGCGGCGACAGCCGGGCACTCGAAGACTGGCAGCACCACCTCGGCCGCCTGGCGGGCACCATCGATGCGCCCGACTGGGAAGCGCCGGCCTACGCCGACTGGCGCATCGCCGAACGCGAGCTGCTGAACCCCGGCAGCGCCGGTGGCCCGCTGTTCCGCGTGGCGCTGGCGCCGGTGGACGGGCTGCTGCCCACCTGGGAAGCCGGCGACCTGGCACAGGTCAGCGCCCCGGCCGACCCCGGACATCCGCGCGAATACTCGATCGCCTCGGTGCCGTCGGACGGCCGCCTGGAGCTGCTGGTGCGCCTGCACCGGCACCAGGACGGCAGCCCGGGCGCGGCCTCGGGCTGGCTGTGCGAAGGCGCCTTCAGCGACGACGCGGTGCGGCTGCGGCTGCGCGAACACCAACGCTTCCGCCTGGGAGACAACGCGCGCCGGCCGCTGCTCCTGATCGGCAACGGCAGCGGCCTGGCCGGCCTGCGCGGGCTGCTGCGCGCCCGCGTCCAGCTCGGCGAGCGCGAGAACTGGCTGCTGTTCGGCGAACGCAACGCCGCCCACGATTTCCTGCTGCGCGGCGAGCTGGAAGGCTGGCAGGGCTCCGGCTGGCTGGAGCGGCTGGACCTGGCGTTTTCGCGCGACCAGCAGGAACGGCTGTACGTGCAGGACCTGCTGCGCGCCCAGGCCGACGCGGTGCGCACGTGGATCGGGCGCGGCGCGGCGGTCTACGTGTGCGGCAGCCTGCAGGGCATGGCCGGCGGCGTGCACGAGGCGCTCGGCCACATCGTCGGGATCGATGCGCTCGAACGGCTGGCCGCCGAGGGCCGCTACCGGCGCGACGTGTATTGAGCGCTTGAGCCTCAGCCGGGCGGCAAGCGCCAGGGCATCTCCACCGGCTGCCGGAACCGGTCCAGCAACTGGCCGGACGGCAGCGGCCGCGCCACCAGGTAGCCCTGGATCTCGTCGCAGCCATGGCGTTCCAGGAACGCCGCCTGGCCGACGGTTTCCACGCCTTCGGCGATGACGCGCATCCCCAGTGTCTTGGCGAAGGAAATCACGGCCAGCACCACCGCCGCCGCGCTCGGCACGGTTTCGATCTCGTGGATGAAGGAACGGTCGATCTTCAGCTTGTCGACCGGGAAGTTGCGCAAGGCGCTAAGACTCGAGTACCCGGTACCGAAATCGTCGATCGAGATGGCGACGCCCAGGCCCTTGAGCTCGTACAGCAGGCTGGTCGCGTGATCGATGTCGACCATGATCGAGCTTTCCGTGATTTCGAGTTCGAGGCTGGACGGCATCAGGCCGGTGGTATGCAGCGCCTGCTTGACGGTGTCGACGATGCGGGCGTCGCGCAACTGGCGCGCGGCCAGGTTGACCGCCACGGTCCTGTCGCCGAGGCCGGCCCCGCTCCAGATCCTGGCTTGCAGGCAGGCCTGCAGCAGCACGCTTTCGCCCAGCGCCACGATCAGCGCCGAATCCTCGGCAAGGGGAATGAAGCGGGACGGCGGCAGCAGGCCGCGCTTCGGGTGCGCCCAGCGCACCAGCGCCTCGGCGCCCGCGAGCATGCCGCTGGCCAGGTCGAGCTTGGGCTGGTAATGCAGGATCAGCTCGCCGGCCGGCATGGCGCGGCGCAGCTCGGTCTCGAGTTCGATGCGCTCGGCCACCGCGGCGTCGCGCGTGCTGGCGTAGAGCTGGATGCTGTCCTTGCCGCACTTCTTGGCGCGCAGCATCGCCGAGTTCGCGCGCCGCAGCAGCAGCTCGGCTTCCTCGCCGTCGAGCGGATAGACCGCGGCCCCGATGCTGCAGGTGACCACCGCCTCCTTGTCCGCCAGCGGCACCGGCTGGCGCACCGCCGCCAGCATCGCGTTCAGGCGCGCGCTGCTGCGCTCGACGCTCTCCAGTCCGGCGAGCAGGATCACGAATTCGTCGGAGCCGATGCGCGCCACGGTATCGCTGTCGCGCACCAGGCGCGCCAGGCGCCGCGCGGTCTCGCGCAGGAAGTCGTCGCCGCATCCATTGCCCAGGCCCGTATTGATGAAGGTGAAGCTGTCCAGGTCGAGATAGACCACGGCGACCATGCGGCCGTCGCGCTGCGCATTGCAGATCGCGCTGTGCAGGCGGTCGATCAGCAGCGCGCGGTTCGACAGGCCGGTGAGGTGGTCGTGGGTGGCGCGGTATTCCAGCTCGCGGGTGCGTTCGGCCACGCGCTGTTCCAGGCCGTCGCGCGCCTGGCGCAACTCCTCGTTGGCCTGGGCCAGGCGCTCCTGGTAGTGGCGGGCCACCAGGATCCGGCCCAGGGTGCCGGCGATATTGCCGAGGAAGGCGACGTAGGGCCGCAGCGCCTCGTCGTCGTCCACCCTGAGCAGCAGCCAGCCGAAACGCCGGCCCGGCGTGCCGATCGGGAAGCACTGGACGCCGGTCTTCAGGTGGCGCATGACATTCACCACCGGAACCGGCGAGCATTCGGCCTCGCAACGTTTCTTCAGCGCCGCCATGTAGGCGTTCGGCGCCGTGGTGAAGCCGTCGAGGTCGACGTGGGCCTCGGCCAGGCCCGGCAGGCTTGCCAGCGCACGCGCGACGAAGCTGGCGATGTGGGCTTCGTCCGGCATCGCGTCGATGGCCTGCTGGATGACGAGCAGGCGCCCCAGCACCGTGGCGTCGAGTGCCGGCGGGCCGGGTTCTTCGACAACGGCGGCCATGGCCTCACCCGTAGTTCTGGTAGAAGGGATTGCGCAGGAGGTGGCCGCCGATGATCACGATCGGATGCGCATTCAGCACATCGTAGATCAGGCCGCCGTCGAATTTGTTCAGGTCGTACTGGCACATGATGGTCATCGGAGCCTCCTTGATCAGCTCGTTGATCCGCGATTCGCATTCGAGGATGCGGTCGGCGCCGGGGATGCCGCGCAGGGCCCAGCTCATCTCGCCGGCGAAGCGGGCACCAAGCAGTCCGGCCGCCTGGCATTGCACGTAGGCCTCGCGCAGCCTGGCCAGCATGTCGTCCGGATCGAAGCAGCCGCCGGGGAAGTAGCCTTCCGCCGTGATCGCGGCTTCTGCCTGTCCGGGCCGGTCCAGGATGGCGGACGCCAGGTCCAGCTCCTCCAGGACCCGTGGCAGGTCGGCGCGGCTGGGCACGTCGGCCACGTAGCTGAACCCTTCGCGCCCGCGCAGCGCCTCGCGCGCATACAGAGGCAGGATCTGGCGCCGTTCCTCGTCGTCGTTATAGAGGTAGCAGATGTGCGTGCCCGCCGGATAGGGCTCGTCCGTGAATCCGAGGCATACATGTCGTCCTGGCTGCGCCATGCCCGCTCCTGCATCCTTGCTGCCGAAAGGGCAGCATACACGCATTCGCCGCGCGTCGGCGTCGGCTTTTACCTACGGCGTTCAGCGCTTTATTTCAGGATTCGCAGGTCCGCTCAGCGCACGCAGCTGACGTAGGCATTGGCCGTGTTGCCGAGCTCGGCCGCGGCGCCGCTGGACAGGTCGACGGCGACGTGGCCGGCCGCGCCCGCGGTCGACGACCAGGTCGGGCCCAGGGACCAGCCGTGGCCGTCGATGGCGCCGGACTTCTGCAGGGCCGCCAGCTCGGCCTGGCTCGGCAGCTTCCAAGGGCCGCTGGCTCCGCCGAGCGTGATGGTGGCGCAGAAGTCGCGGGCATTGGTCCAGCTGTCCTTGTGGCTGACGCCCATCCAGGCCAGGTCGTTGGCATGCACGATGACGGCGTTCGTGGCCGGGGCGACGCACACGCCGCCGGTCGCGACGGCCGGCGCGACGCACGGGACGCAGACGAGCTTGATGCGCACGTTGCCGGCGGTGTCGCAGGCCACGGCGCTGACGGTGAGCGTGGTCGAGCCCGAGGTCGGGCCATAGCCGCCGATCCTGTCCTGGGATGCGGTGATCGTGCTCGTGCCCGGCCCCTTGATCGTCACCAGGCTGCCGGCGATGGTGGCGACCTCGGCGTTGCTGCTGGTATAGGTGAACTGCGCCGGGCTGCGCGAGGATGGCGGGGTGATGTTGAACGCCGGGTCGGTTTCCTTCTTGGCGATGGCCGCGAACACGCCCAGCGGCGGGCCCTGGTCGGGATCCCCGCATGCCGCCATCAGGCACATCATCAACAGCCAGCCAAGGATTCGTTTCATGTTTTTCCTCGTAAAAGTCGTGGATTTAACCTTTGTCACAATATCAAAATCGACCGGCACAAAAGGCGTGCTTTGTCACGCGTGCGCAGGCCGGCCCGGCCTCAATGGGGTGCGGCCATGGCCGGCGCGGCGAGGGCAAGGGCGGCGGCGATGAGGATGGCGTTTGGCGAGGCGTGGAGCATGGCTTGGTTTCCGATGGCTGGATCCGGCGATGCTAATGATGAGGTGACAACTCGTCAATCGAAATCCGAGCATCGTCTTCTCCGCCTTCGCGGGGGACGACGGGAATCGAAACTTGCCCTAGAATGGCTCGTTGCCAACTTATTATCCGACCTTGAAGATCTCGATCGGCCATCGCCTGTTCGCCTCCGTCCTGCTTGCGATCCTCGCGGTGGCGGCGGGGGCCGTGTACCTGCTGCGGCAGAACGTGCTGGCGGGCTTCGGCGACTACGCCGTGCGGATCGAGCTGGATCGCCTGGAAGAGCTGTCCGGTGCGCTGGCGCGCCAGTACCGCGACCATGGCGGCTGGGCCTTCCTGCCCGCGGGCGACGAGCGCCGGCGCTGGATCGCGCACGAGCTGGAACGGCTGCAGCGCGAACGTGAAGTGCCCGTCCTGGCGGCAGCGGCCGCTCCGCCTACGCCGCCGGCGCCATCGGCTGCATCGGCGCCGCCGGCGCCATCGGCCCGGCCCGTCGCCGCCCCGGCAGCACCCCTTTCCCCGCCCGCGCCGCCGGCCCCACCCGCACCACCCGCGCCGCCGCTGCCGCCGCTGCCGGCGCCACGCATCGCGCCAGCGATCGCACAGGCGCCGGAGCTGGACGCGCCCCTGGCCCAGCGCATCACCCTGCTCGGCCTCGACGGCCGCTACCTGGCCGGGCGCGCGCCCGGCGCGATCCCGCTGGCGCGCCGTCCGATCGAGGTGAACGGCCGCACCGTCGGCTACCTCGGCGTGGCGCACGGCCAGCGCCCGAGCGACGCCATGGCGCTCGCTTTCCTGGAACAGCTGCGCGCGAGCCTGTGGTGGATCCTCGCCTTTGCGGTGGCCTTCTCGGCGCTGGCGGCGACCCTGCTGGCGCGCCACTTCCGCCGGCCGATCCACGCGCTGGCGGACGGTGCCGGCATGCTGGCCGAGGGCCGCTTCGAGGTCCGCCTTCCCGCCGGCCGCAGTGACGAACTGGGTGAGCTGGCGCGCCACTTCAACACCCTGGCGCAGCAGCTGGAAAGCGCCGAGAGCGCGCGCCGCCGGTGGGTGGCCGACACTTCGCACGAGCTGCGCACCCCGCTCGCCGTGCTGCGCGCCCAGCTCGAAGCGATCCAGGACGGCGTGCGCAGCAGCGGCTCCGACACGATCGACGCCATGCTGCGCCAGGTGCTGGCCCTGAACAAGCTGATCGACGAGCTGTACGCGCTGGCGCGCGCCGACATCGACGCCCTCGACATCAAGCCCGAACGCCTCGACCTGTGGCAGCTGGCGGCCAGGCAGGCGCGCGGCTTCGAAGCGCGCCTGCAGGCAAGCGGCCTGGCGCTCGACCTCGGCCCGGCGCCGGCGCGGTCGCTGGTGTCGGCCGATCCCGACCGCATGCGCCAGGTGATCGGCAACCTGCTGGAGAACAGCCTGCGCTACACCGCGGCCGGCGGCCGCGTGGCCCTGCGCGCCGAAACCCTTGGCACGCTGCTGCACCTGCACCTGGACGACAGCACGCCCGGCGTGCCCGACGAGGCCCTGGGACGCCTGGCGCAGCGCTTCTACCGCGTCGACGCCTCGCGCAGCCGCGCACACGGCGGCGCCGGCCTGGGCCTGGCCCTGTGCCGCCGCCTGCTCGAAGCGCAGGGCGCGCAGCTGAGGTTCGCGCATTCGCCGCTGGGCGGACTGCGCGCCACGATCACGATGCCCCTCATCGACTCGCCATGAACCACGAACTTTTCATCGTCGAGGACGAACCCGAACTGGCCGCGCTGGTGGCCGACTATGCGAAGGCGGCCGGCTACCGGGCCAGCGTGTTCGGCGACGGCGCCCTGGCCCTGGAGGCGATCCGGCGCCGGCCGCCGGCCCTGGTGGTGCTCGACCTGATGCTGCCCGGCCTGGACGGCCTGTCGGTGTGCCGCGAAGTGCGCCGCTTTTCCGCGGTGCCGGTGGTGATGGTGACCGCGCGCGTCGAGGAGATCGACCGCCTGCTCGGCCTGGAGCTTGGGGCCGACGACTACCTGTGCAAACCCTTCAGCCCGCGCGAGCTGATGGCCCGCATCAAGGCGATCCTGCGCCGCGCTGCCGCCGCCGCGCCGGCTGCTGCGGCGGCGCCCATCGTGGATGTCGACGACGGCGCGCGCCGCATCCGCATCCACGGCCGGCCGCTGGCGCTGACGCCGACCGAATACGGCATCCTGGCCGCGCTCGCGCGCCGGCCCGGCCAGGTGTTCTCGCGCGCCCAGCTGCTCGACGCCGCGCGCGAGGGCAACGCCAACCTGGACGTGGCCGACCGCGCCATCGACAGCCACGTCAAGAACCTGCGGCGCAAGCTGGATGCCGCGCTGCCGGGCGTGGAGGCGATCCATTCGATCTACGGGCTCGGATACCGCTTCGATGTGTGACGCCCACGCACGAATCTTCATTTTTTCTCCACATTCGGGCCGCACCATGCAAGCTCTTGACCCGAGGAGAACACAATGAAAACCACTGCCGCCTTCCTGAGCTTTGCCCTGCTGTCGGGCGCCGCCGGCGCCGGCCTGGCCGAGGTCCACGTCTACGTCGACTGCAAGGCCACCGACGCCAGGTGCCCGCCGCCGCCGAAGCCGCCGCGGCCGCCGCGCCCACCCGCTCCGCTGGTGCCGCCCGCACCGCCCATACCGCCCATACCGCCCGCACCGCCCGCACCCGACGCCGCGATGGCCGCCGCGCCCGCCGACCTGGCCATGCCCGCCCCGCCTGCCCCGCCTGCCCCGCCGGCTCCTCCCGCTTCTCCCGCGCCTCCCGCTCCGCCGGAGCCGCCGGAGCTGCCGCCGGTACCCGACAGCGCCCACGCCGACTGCGCGTCGAAGAAGCCGGGCACCCGCCTGAGCTTCACCCTGCGCCCGGGAGAGACCATGAGCGGCGTCTGCCGCAGGCAAGGCAACCGGATGGTGTTTTCGCTGCGCGAATACGAGCGCAGGGACTGAAGCGCGGCCGGGAGGGCATCTCGACTTTCGCGGCCGGAGCGGGTATGCTGGCCCGCATGTCGCATCCTGCCGCCCCACCGAAACCGACTCCGTCCGAGCTGGAACTGCTGCGCATCCTCTGGCAGCTGGGCCCGGCCACGGCCAGGCAGGTGCACGAAGCGATCGCGGCGGAGCGCCCCGACCTGACGGCGGCGACCGTGCTGCGCCTGCTGCAGCTGATGCACGCCAAGGGCCTGCTGCTGCGCGACGAAAGCCAGCGCGCCCACGTCTACGCGCCGGCCCAGCCGCAGGACACCCTGCAGACCAGCCTGGTCAGCGAACTGATCGCGACAGCCTTTTCCGGTTCCGGCAAGGCGCTGGTGCTGGCCGCCCTGCGTGGCCATGTCAGCAAGAAGGAACGCGAGGAAATCCAGGCGATCCTCAGTGGCGAGAGCGGCGCCAAAAGCGGCGGCGGAAAGGCATCGTGAGCGAGCTGTCTTTTCCACCCGACCCCGACCCGCGCCCGCTGCCGCCAAAGGAACCCGAGCTCGAGGATTGCTGCGGCACAGGGTGCGTCAACTGCGTGTTCGACATGTACCAGATCGCGCTCGAGAACTACGAGCGGGCGCTGACGGCGTGGCTCTCGCGCCATCCGGACAACGCAAACTAAATCCATGGACCATCTGCTAGACAACATCTTCTGGAATACCCTGAGCGGCCGACATCTCCACCTGTCGAGCGGCACCGAATGCGCCAGGCGCTATGCGCAGGGCTTCTCGCCGATCGTCGGCTTTCCCGACCCGCGGCAGCCGGACTTTGCAGCGCTGGCGCCCTTCTGCGAACCCGGCGAGCGTTTCTACTGCGACGCATGGTCCGGCCCAGCGCCGGACGGCTGGCGCATCGAAGCCGAGTCGACCATGCTCCGGATGGTGTGGGACGGCACCATGCCGGAAGAGGACGAGGCGCCCGATGCCATCCCTCTGGGAACCGACGACGCGGCGCGCGCGCTGGATCTGGCGATGCTGACCCGCCCCGGCCCCTTCGGCCCGCGCACCATCGAGCTGGGCGAGTACTTCGGCTACTTCGACGAAGGGCATGCGGGCAGCCGGCGCCTGATCGCCATGGCCGGCGAGCGCATGGCCGCACCCGGACTGCGCGAAATCAGCGGCGTCTGCACCCGCCCCGGCTACCAGGGCCGCGGCTACGCGCGCCGGCTGATGCTCAAGCTGATCCGGCGCCAACTGCTGCGCGGCGAGATGCCCTTCCTGCACGTGATGCGCGCCAACGAGGCCGCGCACCGCTTGTACCTGCGCATGGGTTTCCGCGATTATCGCGAGACGACGGTACGGGTGGTCACGCCGGATGCGCCTTACGTTCCCTAGCGAACGATCGGAGCCCGCGCGGCTAGAACGCCACCCCGGCCCCCACCAGGAACACGTCGGAATCGCGCTCGTAGCTGGTGATCACGCGGCTCCAGGTGAGCTGGGCGCGCAGGCTGTCGTTGATCCGGTAGCGCATGCCGATCGAGGCGATCGGCACCATGTGCTTGTCGCGCTCGGCGTGGGAGTCGGTGCGGTCGAGCTGGTCGCGCATCGCGTAGGCGCCGAAGCCCATCTCCAGCACGGTGCGCTCGGTGAAGGGGCGCAGCAGCCAGACCTGGCCTGACACGCCCTTGCGCTCGGCCGCATCGACCTTCCCTTCGTTCATCAGGATCACGCTCCACTCGACGTTCGGATTCAGCGTGCGGCGGTATTCCAGGCCGGACGAGGTCGAGGTCTCGGACTTGAAACTGTTCACGATCGCGCGGCCGGCCAGCAGCATCAGCACGTTGTCGCCCTGCTCCGCGTTCTGCAGGCGGATCTCGCGCGGCAGATTGCGCAGTTCGTAGCCGGCGCCGAACAGCAGCATGGTGGTGTCGTGCGAGGTGATCCCGTGCGTGTGCGACAAGCGTGTTTCCAGGTAGGCGTTCGAGGCCAGGTGGTACCTCGCGCTCAGGCTCATCAGCTGGCCCCAGCCGTGTTCGTTGCGGTAGTCGGCCAGGGAGCCGTTGCCGGTGGTGGTGTCGAAGTAGTAGTAGGGGCCGAAGCCGGCCGCGAACGACCAGCCGCGCGTGGGCACGGGCGTGTGCAGCCACAGTTGCGCGCCGAGGCCGTCGCGGTGGTGCAGCTTCGGGTGGCCCTCGTTCAGGTAATCGGCGCTCACCGACAGGTACTTGTTGAGGTGGTGGTTGTAGCCGAGGGCGACGGCGAACGAGCTGTCGTCTGCGTTCTGGTCGACCCGCATGCCGCCCGCCAGCAGGGACGCATCCTGGGCATGGGCCAGAAATGATACAAAAAACAGAGTGGGCACCAGGAAAGTGTATCGCATGATGATCGAATCCTTGGTCATTGTTGATTATGCCAAGCTTTCCAAGCCTAAGTCGCCTATAGGCACTATCTCAGCCGTACGGTGCGAGTCCGCCCCAGCCTCCGGTGCTAAGTTTTTGATCGTATCCCAGGACGGGATACGCTGCAGAGACTCTGTTCAAAGGAGGCATTCCATGAAACATGTTCTGTCCGTTCTAGCGCTGGCGGCGGCGGGCCTGGCTCCCCCGGCCTTCGCCCAGACCTACCGGGCCGTGGCCAGCGGCCCGGCCGAGAGTCCGCCCAACGGCTCACCCGGCGACAGCCTGGTGACGATCGACCTCAACACCAGCAAGGTGATGGTCGACATGCCGTTCCACGACCTGGTCGGCACCTCGTCCGCCGCCCACATCCACTGCTGCACCAGCACTGCCTTCACCGGCACGGCGCCGATAGCGATGCCGTTCGACGGTTTCCCGACCGGGGTGCATGCCGGCGATTACACGCGGGCCATCCCGCTGTACGAGGAAACCTCCTACACCCCGGCCTTCCTGGCGGCGCATGGCGGCACGGCGTCGGGGGCGGCGTCGGCGCTGGTGAATGCCATCAACGCCAACGAAGCCTACATCAACATCCACACCAGCGCCTATCCGAACGGCGAGATACGCGGCTTCCTGGTGGCGGCGCCGGTGCCGGAACCCGGCGAGTGGGCGATGCTGGCGGGCGGACTGGCCAGCCTGCTGTGGGCCGGCCGCCGCCGGCGTCCGGAGTCGATCTGGCAGAAATAGTCAGGAGGTAAGCATGGCGCCGCGTTCGGCAAGCAGGCCGGCCCAGGCCGGGACCGCCTCCTGCCAGAACGCGGCCAGGGACGAGATCGATCCGGCCGGGGCGGCCAGGCGCAGGCCGAGGAAGCCGGCGGCTTGGCGCAGGGCGGCGACGGCGGCCTCCTCCGAATGTGCATGATCGGCGGGCAGGACCGCCAGCGCGCCGGTCTGCTTCGACAGCTTTTCGCCCTTGGCGTTGCGCAGCACCGGCACGTGCAGGTAGCGCGGGGTCGGTACGCCGAGCAGGCGCTGCAGGTAGATCTGGCGCGGGGTCGAGTCGAGCAGATCGGCGCCGCGCACGACGTCGGTCACGCCCTGCTCCGCATCGTCCACCACCACCGCCAGCTGGTAGGCCCAGTAGCCGTCGGCGCGCTTGAGCACGAAATCCCCCGACTCCAGCGCCAGCCGCTGCTCCTGCCGCCCGGCAAAGCGGTCGGTGAAGCCGATGAGGTCCGCACCCGGCTCCGGCACCCGCAGGCGCAGGCTCCGCGCTGCGCGGCCCGGCGCCAGGCCATGGCGGCAGGTGCCGGGATAGATTGCCGCGCCGTCCGGCCCGACGCCCAGCCGCGAATCGGCGATCTCCCGCCGGTTGCAGCCGCAGCCGTACACGGCATCGGCAAGACGCTCGCGCGCAGCCTGGTAGAGCGCCTTGCGCCGGCTCTGCCAGACGATCTCGCCGTCCGAATGCATGCCCAGCCAGTCCAGCTGCTCGAGGATGGTCTCGGCGGCCCTGGGTACGGCGCGGCCTTCGTCGATGTCTTCGATGCGGATCAGCCAGCGCCCGCCGTTGGCGCGCGCATCCAGGTAGCTGGCCAGCGCCGCCACCAGCGAACCGGCGTGCAGCGGGCCGGTGGGGGACGGGGCGAAACGGCCGATGTAGGAACTGGTGGGGGTCGTGCTCACTGCTTGCCTGGCATTCCGGGATGAGGAAAAACGCCACCTTAGCACAGGCGGGCGGGCGGCGTCCGCCCTGCCCCCTGGTCGCTCACTCTGTCCACGACAACTCATCAATAAGTCTCTATCTTATTCCATAAAAGCAATATACAATTTATTTTGTCCTGGACAAATTAAGCTCAACCAACGCCAACCCATCAAGGAACTCCATGCAGTCAACCCTGAACGTGATCGCCTTCGGCAAGGACGACATCGACAACAGCCTGTCGCGCCTGTCCGGCAAGCAGATCGATGAACTGGCCTTCGGCGCGATCCAGCTCGATGCCCAGGGCAAGGTCCTGCGCTACAACCAAGCCGAAGCGCAGATCACCGGCCGCCTTGCCAGCGCGGTGATCGGCACCAATTTCTTCCGCGACGTCGCGCCCTGCACCAACACGGCCCGCTTCAAGGGTGTGTTCGATGCCGGCGTGCGCTCCAACAACCTGAACACGATGTTCGAGTACGTGTTCGACTACAAGATGACCCCGACCAAGGTGAAGATCCACATGAAGAAGGCGATCAGCGACGGCACCTACTGGATCTTCGTCAAGCGCCTGTAAGCCATGCGCGCATCCGGCATCTCCCTGGCCCCGTGGTGGGCCGAGCGCAGCGCGCTGCTGCGCTTCGTCGCCGACCTGGTCGCGGCCGAACTGGCGGCACTGCGCCACGAACCGCTGTTGCTGCCCACCGGCTGGAGCGCCTCGCTGTCGCTGCAGCACGACCTCGGGGCCGATTCCCTGGAGCTGCTGCAGCTGGCGGGCAGCCTGGCCGACACCCTGCAGATGCAGCGCAGCGGGATCGAGGACTACCTGCTGGCGCGCCGCACCCTTGGCGGCTGGCTCGACCTCGCCACCGCCGCCCTCCAGCAATGGGATGGCGAGTTGACTTTCCGCACCTCGGGCAGCACCGGCACGCCGAAACGCTGCACCCATGCCCTTGCCGCGCTGGAGCAGGAAGCGGCCAGCCTGGCCGCGCTGTTCCCGCGGCGCCGGCGCCTGCTCCTGGCCGTGCCCAGCCATCACATCTACGGTTTCCTGTTCGGCGTGCTGCTGCCGCGCCACCTCGGCCTCGCCCCGGAACAGGTGGTCTGCGTGCGCGCGCGCCTGCCGTCCCGGGTCGCCCGCCATACGCTGCCCGGCGACCTGGTGGTCGGCCATCCGCAGTTCTGGCAGGCGGCGACAGGCAGCGAGGCGCGCTTCGCGGACGACGTGACCGGTGCCAGCTCGACCGCGCCCTGCCCCGACGCGGTCGCGGAGCAGGCCGAGGCGGCCGGGCTGGCATCGCTGGTCCAGGTGTATGGCGCCTCCGAGACCGGCGGCCTCGGATGGCGGACCTCGCACCGCGACGCCTACCGCCTGCTGCCCTATCTCGAACGCGTGCCCGGTGCCGACGACGAGCTGAGGCGCCGCGGTCCCGGCGGCGAGACGCGCATACTGCGCCCGCAAGACGGCCTGGCCTGGTGCGGCGCCGAGCGTTTTACGGTGGGCCTGCGCCGCGATGCCGCGGTCCAGGTGGGCGGCATCAACGTGTTCCCGGAACGGGCGCGCGAGGCGTTGCTGGCGCACCCGCTGGTGGAAGACGCGGCCGTGCGCCTGATGCGGCCTGACGAGGGCCAGCGCCTGAAGGCCTTCGTGGTGCCGCGTCCCGGCGCCGGCGCCGCCTTCGCCCAGGAGCTGCGCGCATGGCTCGACGCCAGGCTGACGCCGCTGGAGCGACCGAAGGCGATCACGCTGGGGGAGCGCCTGCCGCGCGGCGCGCTGGGCAAGCCGGCCGACTGGCGCATCGACACATGCTCATGAAAGCGGATGCGGCGGCAAGCGGCTAGAATAAGCCCTTCCATGACGACCATGACCACAACGACCACCCTCAGCATCGCCGCCGTCGAGCGCGAGACCCGGCTGTCCAAGGACGTGCTGCGGGTCTGGGAACGGCGCTACGGCTTTCCGCAGCCGGTGCGCGACGCGCACGGCGAGCGCTGCTACCCGGCCGACCAGGTCGAGCGCCTGCGCCTGATGAAGCGCCTGATGGACCAGGGCCACCGTCCCGGCGCGCTGGCCGCGCTCGCGCCCGACGACCTGGCCGCGCTGGCCGCGCCGGAACGGCGCGCGCCGGCGCCCGATGCGCAGGCCGGCGCCGTCGCCCAGCTGCTGGAGCTGATCCGCGCGCGCGACCCGGCCGCGGTCCGGCATGCACTGCGGCAAGCGCTGGCGCGCCAGGGCCTGGAGCGCTTCATCGAACAGACCATCGCGCCGCTCACGGCGGCCGTCGGCGGCTGCTGGGAAGACGGCAGCTTCGACGTCTTCGACGAACATTTCTATACCGAGTCGGCGCAGCAGCTGCTGCGCCAGGCGATCGCCGACCTGCCCGGCGCCCGCCAGGAGCCGCGCATCCTCCTGACCACCGTCCCCGGCGAGGGGCACGGCCTCGGCCTGCTGATGGCGGAAGCCCTGTTCGCGCTGGACGGCGCAAGCTGTATCTCGCTGGGCACCGAGACGCCGCTGCTCGACATCGCGCGCGCCTGCTCCGCCTACCGCGCCGGGGTGATCGCCCTGTCGTTCTCGGCGGCCTATCCGCGCCGCCAGCTGGCGCCGGTGCTGGCCCAGCTGCGCCAGGCCCTGCCCGCCGAGGCCGAACTGTGGGCCGGCGGCGCCGGCGTGGCGAAGCTCGATGCGCCTGCCGGCGTGCGGCTGCTGCCGACGCTGGACAGCGGCCGGCAAGCCCTGGCCGGCCTTGGTCTCAGGGTGTGATCAGGCCGCGGCCAGGGTCCGGGTTTCCGGCTCGGCCTGCGCCTGCCAGCCCCGTATCTGCGCGATGAAGTCGTCCAGCGGCGCCGGACGCGAGAACAGGAAGCCCTGCATCGCCGGCTTGCGGTTGGCCGCCAGGAAGTCGGCCTGCTGCGCGGTCTCGACGCCTTCCGCCACCACGCGCAGGCCCAGGTGGTCGGCCATCGCCAGGATCGACTGCACGATGGCGGTCCCGTTCGGGTCGCCCGGGGTATCGCGGATGAAGCTCTTGTCGATCTTCAGTTCGTACAGCGGCATCTTCTTCAGGTAGGCCAGGTTCGAGTAGCCGGTGCCGAAATCGTCGATCGAGAAGCGGATGCCCATCTGCGCCAGTTCGTGCATGCGCGCGATGGTGTCGTTCAGGTCGTTGACCAGCAGTCCTTCCGTGACCTCGAAGATCAGCTGGCCGGCAGGCGCGCCGGTCTCGTGCAGGATCGCGCGCACCTGGTCGACGAAGTCGGGCTGGCGGAACTGCAGCGGGCTGACGTTCACCGACAGCGGCAGCGGATGGCCGGCCTGTTCCAGCCGCAGCCAGTAGGCGCAGGCCTGGCGCAGCACCCAGTGGCCGAGCGGGACGATCAGGCCGCTCGATTCGGCAGCCGGGATGAACAGTTCCGGCGAAACGGGCGTGCCGTCCGCGCGCCGCCAGCGCATCAGGAGCTCGGCGCCCACCGGCACGTGCCGGTGATCGATCTGCAGCTGCAGGTGCATCGACAGTTCGCCGTTTTCCATCGCCTGCGCCAGGTCCCTCTCCAGCGTCAGCTTGCGCTCGGCCTCGGCCAGCATGGCGGTTTCGAACAAGGTCACCCCGTTGCGCCCGCCGACCTTGGCGTGGTACATCGCGGTATCGGCTTCGCGCAGCAGGTCGTGCCCGGCCTGCCCGCCGCGCAGCGGCAGCGCGATGCCGATGCTGGCCG
This sequence comes from Massilia sp. LXY-6, assembly GCF_051233485.1. Classification (NCBI taxonomy): domain Bacteria; kingdom Pseudomonadati; phylum Pseudomonadota; class Betaproteobacteria; order Burkholderiales; family Oxalobacteraceae; genus Massilia; species Massilia sp. LXY-6. The sequence goes on along the minus strand of NZ_JBKFGF010000002.1, from coordinate 97,533 downwards.
AGGCGTGGTAGGACTGGCCGCCGATCTCGACGTCTTCGGCCAGCGCGGCGCGGATCTTTTCGGCCACCAGCCGGGCCGCCCCGACGGCGCGCTCGGCATCCCGGCCCAGGCTTTCGAGCAGCACCACGAACTCGTCGCCGCCGAGGCGCGCCACGGTATCGCCCTGGCGCAGCACGCCCGCCACCCGCGCGGCCGCGTGCTTGAGCATGAGGTCGCCGATCGCATGGCCGCGCGCGTCGTTGATGGTTTTGAAGTTATCGAGGTCGATGAACAGCACCGCCCCCAGCCCGCCGCCCGCATGCGCGCGCGCGACCATCGCGTCGAGGCGCTCGATCAGCAGGCGCCGGTTCGGCAGCCCGGTCAGGACGTCGTAGAAAGCGAGGCGGTGGATCGCCTGGGCCGCGTTCCTGCGCTCGGTGATGTCGCGTCCGACCACCACCCAGTGCGTGTTGCGCCCGCCTTCGCCGGCGAACGGCACCAGCTCCATCTCGACCCAGTATTTTTCGCCGTGCTTGGTATAGTTCAGCAGCTCGGCCGTCACGGCGTGGCCGCGCCGCATGGCGTCGAGGATGCGCGCTAGCTCGGCCGGGTCGGTGTCGGGGCCGTGCAGCACGCGCATGCTGCGCCCGACGATCTCCTCGCGCGCGTAGCCGGTGCGGCGCACGAAGGCGTCGTTGGCGAAGATGATCGGCTGTTCGGCGCCCTCGGCATCGACCACCCTTGCGATCAGGACCATGTCGTTGAGGCGCGCCACCGCGGCCGAGGTCAGGCGCAGCTCGGCATTGAGCTCATGCAGCCGGGCGTGGCCCGCTTCGAGCGAGTCGGCGGTCTTGCCCAACTGTTGCATCGAATTGTTCAGGCGCTGCAGCAGGCCGCCGCAGGTCAGGGTGATCAGCGCGCCGACGAACAGGTAGTTCAGGGTGACGATCAGGCATGGCAGGAAGGCGTGCTCGTCCAGGTTCGCCACGTAAAGCTTCGCATAGCCGGCCAGGCCGAGGGCGAAGATCGAGGCGCCGCTGAAGAGCAGCGCGACGAGCGCCGGCCGCATCCCCAGCAGGACCACGCCCAGCACGGGCAGCGCCATCAAGAAGATCTGGCTGACCGGGCCGATCGTGAGCATCAGGCCGATGCCGACCAGGTACAGGATCGCCAGGAAGTTGAGGACCCGGAAGGTGTACGGCAGGCGCGGCAGGCGCCACAGCGCGATCACCCAGCCCAGCGCGGCGCCGTCCAGCAGGGCGACCGGCCAGATGCCCTCCTGGATGGACAGGCCGATGCTGGGCACGGCCACGAGGGTGCCGAGCCCGACCACGTACGACAGCAGGGAAGCGAAGACCCTCGAGCGCCAGTGTGCAATGTCGTAGTAGGTTCCCATAGAGCGGCCCGTGCGGCGTCAGAATTGATGCAGAGCAACATTCTAGGCGAGCTCATGGGTGCTGTCACGGCAGGAAGAGGCGCCTGTTGCGCGCGCGGGACAAAACGATATTTTGCAGAAAGCGAAACAGCGCCCGGGGCGGGCGCCGTCCCGCTTACTTGCTTGCCTCGGTTGCCTCGGCTTGTTTCACCAGCTCCGTTACCTGCTTGGCGATTCCGTTCGGCACCGCCATCGAGAGCTGGTAGTGCAGGATTTCGAAGCCGGTGGCGGTCTTGCGGAGCACGCCGCTGGCCATGCAGTGGCCCATGTTCGGCGTGTCGAGCAGTTCGTCGAACCAGATCAGCTTGCCGTCATCGGAAGCGTAGATGTTGCGCCGGGTGGCGTGGAAGGACCAGGCCGATTTCTTGCCTTCGAAATATTTGCGGCCCCAGGCCTTGAAGGCGTCGCGCTGCCACAGCTCGCTGCGGTCGGTCCCGATATACACGCCGTCCGGCGCGATCTTGTCGAAATACGCCATGCGCGCATGGGCGGCATCGTCGTGCCAGGCGTCGACGAAAGCGTTGACCTGCCTGGTCAAGGCAGGATCGGCACCGGCGGCCTGGACCAGGCCGGCGAACAACAGGCAGCAGGCGAGCAGCAGCGATTTCATGGCAGTCCCTTTCATTGGAAGCGTCCGCCGTCGACGTCGCGCAGGAACTTGACGAGGCCCGTGAAGTAGGTCTGCTGGTCGTCGTACATCGACATGTGGCTGCCGTTCGGGCAGACCAGCAGGCGGCCGTGCCGCACTTTCTGCGAGACCATCTTCATGTGCGCCGGGTCCATGGTGTCGTGCTGGCCGGCGATGACCAAGGTCGGCACCGCGATCTTCGGCAGGTCGGCGACACGGTCCCAGTGCTCCAGGCGCGCATTGTGGGCGCCGAGTTCGCTCGGCCCCTGCATCGGCACGTAGATCTTCGGGTTGATGTGGGCGAACGAGCGCTGCACCGGCTCGGGCCACTGGTCGGCCGGCATGCGCAGGATGTGCTGCACGTAGTGGTTCGGGATCAAGAGTTCCATGTAGCGCGGATCCTCGTACTTCCCCTCGGCCTCGAGCTGCCTGATCTCGGCCAGCGCCTTCTGGTCCATCTGCGGCATCAGGACGGTGTCGGCGTATTTGTTGTAGGCCGGGATGCTCATCATCATGTTCGAGATCACCAGGCCCTTCAGGTTCTGGCCGTACTTGAGCGCGTACTCGGCCGCCAGGATGCCACCCCAGGAGTGGCCCAGCAGGTAGAAATTCTTGTTGTTCAGCCCTAGTGCCTTGCGCACCTGTTCGACCTCTTCGACGAAGCGCGGCAGGTCGACCAGCGAGGGGTCGTCCGGCTTGTCGCTGTAGGCCGAGCCCAGCTGGTCGTAGTAGTAGTACTCGATGCCGGCGCCCGGGAAATAGCTGTCGAAGGCTTCGAAGTATTCGTGGGTGGCGCCGGGGCCGCCGTGCAGCAGCAGGACCTTGATGGTGGGATTGTTGCCGACGCGCTTGGTCCAGACCTTGAAGCTGCCTTTCGGCGTGACGATCGGAATCATGCGCACGCCGCCGGACAGCACGTCGCTGCGGCCGCTGTTGTCGTGGTAATTCGAAGATGCGGCGGCGGCCGCCGGGCCGGCAGCCATCAGGAGCATGGCCGCCATCAGGGCAAGGATGCGTTTCATCGGGACCTCGTCGGTTGAAATCGTGCAGATATTGTACGTTGGAAATGTAACCAAATGTACAAGAAAACCACACGCGTTCAATAACTCGTGTACATTGGTTTCAGTACAACTTCGTGTGCGAGCGATGAAAGCGTCGACCTGGAACAACACCATCCCGCGCCACCCAGGCTCAGCCTGCGCCTGACCGACGAGGTGATCGGCAAGGCGGTGAAGGAGACCCTGGCAGAGCAGGCGAAGGGACGCGGGCTGGGTCCGGAAAAGACGCTCAGCGGCGACGCTTATCAAAAATTCGAGCGGGCGTTTTCCGAGGCCGAAAAGCCGGACTGCCTGCATCCGGATGCGATGAAATTTCAGCCGCACAGCCTGGCGTTCAAGATCGGCGGCCAGACCTACGGCATCGGCGTCGGCGGCCAGCTTGCGATTCCCTTCTGGATCGCCGCGATCGTGCGCGGCAAGTGTCATTGAGGCCGGATCGGGAATCGTGGATAATGTCGCCATGAACGAACCTACCCAACTCCCTCCCCTGCCCGACCGCCTGTCCATCGACCCGAAGAGCCCGCACCATGACGCGGAAGTCTTCAAGCACCCGGTCGGCATCCGTTTCAACGGCAAGGACCGCACCGACGTCGAGGAATACTGCATCAGCGAAGGCTGGATCAAGGTCGCCGCCGGCAAGGTCGTGGACCGCAAGGGCCGTCCGATGCTGATCAAGCTGAAGGGCACGGTCGAGCCGTATTACGCCGACTAACTTTTTACATAAACGCATCATGACGGCTGCCGAAGGTTCCGGCAGCCGTTTTTCTTTGCGGCGCAGCGAGCTAGCGGTGCAGCTCCCCTGCCCGCTCCGGCTGGTACAGCAGTTCCAGCACGGTGAGCTTGAACAGTTCGCCGCCGGGACGCGCCCATTCGATGGTGTCGCCCACGGCCAGCCCGAGCAGGGCGCTGCCGATCGGCGACAGCACCGACAGGCGGTCGCTGCCGAAGGCCACGTCCTTCGGATAGGCCAGGGTCATGCAGAACTCGCGCGGCGGATGGTCGACCGCGAAGCGCACCGTCGAGTTCATCGTCACCACGTTCGGCGGCACCTCTTCCGGATCGACGATGTCGGCCCGGCCCAGTTCGTCCATCAGGTGGAAATCGAGGTGGCCGTGGGCGATCGGCGATTCGTCGAACAGCGCTTCGAGGCGCGCCATGTCGAGGCTTGATACGGTGATATTGGGTCTCATGTTCAGCTCCTGTAAAAAATAGACCAGCAAGACGGCAAGGCCGCCGCCTGTTGCGGCAGCCGGGTGTGTCGTGGAATAGGCCCGGGAGGTTGGCGCCGCCTTGCGCGGCCTGGTCCTCACCGAGCCCAGGAGAGCCGGGCGGGATGTCGCGGAAAGAACCGCGCGTGCAGCAGCCGTACCCCCTCTTGCAGGGGCGCAGGTTCGCGATCGCGGTGGGCGGCGGCGTTGCGCATGGGACGGTTACTGGGGGGTGGAGACAAGGTCCAGTATAGCCGTGCTGGGCATTTCGTCAACTCGCACGTGGCCGGGCACAAAGTAAAAAAGCGAGCCGAAGCTCGCTTTTTCGAGGCGACGAAGCTGAATTAACGCTTGTCGATGGCCGGGACGTCGCGGCGCGGCGAACCGACGAACAGCTGGCGCGGACGGCCGATCTTCTGTTCCGGGTCGGCGATCATCTCGTTCCACTGGGCGATCCAGCCCACGGTACGGGCCATCGCGAAGATACCGGTGAACAGCGAGACCGGGATGCCCAGGGCCGACTGCACGATACCCGAGTAGAAGTCGACGTTCGGGTACAGCTTGCGCGACACGAAGTACTCGTCGTTCAGGGCGATCTTTTCCAGTTCCATGGCCAGCTTGAACAGCGGGTCGTCCTGCAGGCCCAGCTCGTCCAGCACTTCGTGGCAGGTTTCGCGCATCAGCTTGGCGCGCGGGTCGAAGTTCTTGTACACGCGGTGACCGAAGCCCATCAGCTTGACGCCCGAGTTCTTGTCCTTGACCTTCTCGATGAAGGCCGGGATGTTCTCGACGCTGCCGATTTCCTTCAGCATGTTCAGTGCGGCTTCGTTGGCGCCGCCGTGTGCCGGGCCCCACAGGCAGGCGATGCCGGCGGCGATACAGGCGAACGGGTTGGCGCCCGACGAACCGGCCAGGCGAACGGTCGAGGTCGATGCGTTCTGCTCGTGGTCGGCGTGCAGGATCAGGATGCGGTCCAGGGCACGCACCAGCACGTCGTTGACCTTGTACTCTTCGCACGGGTTGCCGAACATCATGTGCATGAAGTTCGCGCTGTACGACAGGTCGTTGCGCGGGTACATGAACGGCTGGCCGATCGAGTACTTGTACGCCATGGCAACCAGGGTCGGCAGCTTGGCGATCAGGCGGATCGCCGAGATCTCGCGCTGCTTCGGATCGTTGATGTCCAGCGAATCGTGGTAGAAGGACGCCAGCGCGCCGACGGTACCCACCAGCACCGACATCGGGTGCGCGTCGCGACGGAAGCCACGGAAGAAGAAGTTCATCTGCTCGTGAATCATCGTGTGACGGGTCACGGTGTTCTCGAACTCGGCCTTTTGCGCGGCGTTCGGCAGTTCGCCGTTCAGCAGCAGGTAGCAGGATTCCAGGAAGTCGCAGTTAACCGCCAGTTGCTCGATCGGGTAGCCGCGGTACAGCAGCTCGCCCTTGTCGCCATCGATGTAGGTGATGGCCGACTGGCAGGCAGCGGTCGACATGAAGCCGGGGTCGTAGGTGAACATGCCGGTCTGGCCGTACAGCTTGCGGATGTCGATGACGTCCGGGCCGATGGTGCCTTTGTAGATCGGCATGTCTACCGACGGGCTGCCGTCGGAGAACGACAGGGTGGCTTTGGTATCAGAGGTATTCATGGCACTTCCTTCTTTGGGAGGTGGGTGTACAAAAAAACGAAACCAAGATTTCGTTACGCTTGCCGCAGGCGCACCAGCAGGGCGCGTACATGCGGCAGGTCGACCTCGCCCTCGGGCTCGGCGCGTCCCAGCAGCAGGTCCATCAGCGGGTTATCCGCCAGGTCGAGCAAACGGGTCAGCGCATCGACTTCCTCGTCCGTCAATTCCTCTTCGTGCGCATCCAGGAAGCGCGTGAGGATCAGGTCGTTTTCGAGCAGGCCCCGACGTGCGCGCCAGCGCAGGCGGGCACGGTTGGTGGGGTCGGATTGATGCGTTTTCACACTAGAGTCCGTTGTTCGGTCAACACTATACTCCGGCTGCCGGTTGCAGGCAGTACGGTAGTTTTACTGTATTTATGGAAACAAATTAGGCGCAATTACCGCGAAATATACCGTGTCAGCGGTGTTTGCGCCGCATTGTAGGGTGGGCGCGGCCGGCGTAGGCACACCGTGCCCACGCGTAACGCCGGCATGGTGCAATCGTCACGCGTGGCCACATGGTGCCCACCCTACGATTAAATCGCGCGGCGGACCAGCAATTCCTTGATCTTGCCGATCGCCTTGTTCGGATTCAAGCCCTTCGGGCAGACGTCCGTGCAGTTCATGATCGAGTGGCAGCGGAACAGGCGGTACGGGTCTTCCAGGTTGTCCAGGCGCTCGGTGGTCGCTTCGTCGCGCGAGTCGGCGATGAAGCGGTAGGCCTGCAGCAGGCCGGCCGGGCCGACGAACTTGTCCGGGTTCCACCAGAACGACGGGCAGGAGGTCGAGCAGCAGGCGCACAGGATGCACTCGTACACGCCGTCCAGCTCTTCGCGCTCTTCCGGCGACTGCAGGCGTTCCTTCTCCGGCGGGATCGAGTCGTTGATCAGGAACGGCTTGATCGAGTGGTACTGCTTGAAGAAGTTGGTCATGTCGACGATCAGGTCGCGCACCACCGGCAGGCCCGGCAGCGGACGCAGCACGATCGGCTGGGTCAGCTCGTTCAGGTTGGTGGTGCAGGCCAGGCCGTTCTTGCCGTTGATGTTCATCGCGTCCGAACCGCACACGCCTTCGCGGCAGGAACGGCGCAGGGCCAGCGAGTCGTCGACGTCGGCCTTGATGCGCTGCAGTGCGTCGAGCAGCATCTTGTCGGTGTCTTTCAGCTCGACGGTGATGTCTTGCATATAGGGCTTCGAATCCTTGTCCGGATCGTAGCGGTAGATCTTCAGTTGGACTGTGCGTGCCATGTTTTACCTATCGGGTAAGGACGGGACCGATGCCCCGTCCGCAAAGATTCTTGCTATTAGAAAGTACGTGGTTTCGGTTTGAAGGTGTCGACCGTCAGCGGCTTCTGGACCACCGGCTTGTACTCGAGGCGGTTGCCGTTCGTGAAGAACAGGGTGTGCTTCATCCAGTTCTCGTCGTCGCGGTGCTCGTAGTCGCTGTGGGCGTGGGCGCCGCGCGATTCCTTGCGCGCCGCGGCCGAGACGATGGTCGCCTTGGCCACTTCGATCAGGTTGTCCAGTTCGATCGCTTCGATGCGGGCGGTATTGAACACCTTCGACTTGTCCTTGAACGAGACATGCTTGCGGCGCTCGTCCAGCTTCATGATTTCCTTCACGCCCTCGTCCATCAAGGCCTGGGTGCGGAACACGCCGCAGAACTTCTGCATGGTGGCGCGGATGTCGTTGGCGACGTGCTGCACCTTCTCGCCGCCGGTCGAGTTCTCGAGGCGGTTCAGGCGGTCCAGCGCGTAGTCGGCGGCATCCTTCGGCAGCGCGCGGTTGCCCTGCGCCTTCAGGTTCTGGCCGACGATGTGGTTGCCGGCCGCGCGGCCGAACACCACCAGGTCGAGCAGCGAGTTGGTGCCCAGGCGGTTCGCGCCGTGCACCGAGACGCAGGCGCATTCGCCGATCGCGTACAGGCCGTTGACGATCTTCTGGCTGCCGGTACCGTCCGGAGCGACGACCTGGCCGTGGATGTTGGTCGGGATGCCGCCCATCTGGTAGTGGATGGTCGGGACGACCGGGATCGGTTCCTTGGTCGCATCGACGTTCGCGAACTTGTGGCCGATTTCCAGGATCGACGGCAGGCGCTTGCGGATGGTGTCCGCGCCGATGTGGCGCAGGTCCAGCAGCACGTGGTCCTTGTTCGGGCCGACGCCGCGGCCTTCCTTGATCTCCTGATCCATCGAGCGCGAGACGAAGTCGCGCGGCGCCAGGTCCTTCAGGGTCGGCGCGTAGCGCTCCATGAAGCGTTCGCCGTTCGAGTTGATCAGGATGCCGCCCTCGCCGCGCACGCCCTCGGTGATCAGGACACCCGCGCCGGCCACGCCGGTCGGGTGGAACTGCCAGAACTCCATGTCCTGCAGCGGCAGGCCGGCGCGTGCCGCCATGCCCATGCCGTCGCCGGTGTTGATGAAGGCGTTGGTCGAGGCCGCGAAGATGCGGCCCGCGCCGCCGGTCGCGAACACGGTGGTCTTCGCCTGCAGCATCATGACGTCGCCGGTTTCCATTTCCAGCGCCACCACGCCCAGTACGTCGCCGTCGGCGTTGCGCACCAGGTCCAGTGCCTGCCACTCGACGAAGAAGTGGGTGCGCGAACGGACGTTACGCTGGTACAGGGTGTGCAGCAGCGCGTGGCCGGTACGGTCGGCGGCCGCGCAGGCGCGCTGCACCGGCTTCTCGCCGAAGTTGGCGGTGTGGCCGCCGAACGGACGCTGGTAGATGGTGCCGTCCGGGTTGCGGTCGAAGGGCATGCCGAAGTGTTCCAGCTCGTACACGACCTTCGGGGCTTCGCGGCACATGAATTCGATCGCGTCCTGGTCGCCCAGGTAGTCGCCGCCCTTGACGGTGTCGAACATGTGCCAGTACCAGTCGTCCTCGCTCATGTTGCCGAGCGAGGCACCGATGCCGCCCTGGGCAGCCACGGTGTGCGAACGGGTCGGGAAGACCTTCGACAGCACGGCGACGTTCAAGCCGGCTTCGGACAGTTGCAGTGCGGCGCGCAGGCCGGAACCGCCGGCGCCGACGATCACCACGTCGAAGTGGCGGGTAGGGATTGCGGAATTAAATGCTGCCACGATTAAACGCTCCAGAGAATTTGCACAGTCCAGGCGGCGCAGGCAAGCAGCCAGAGCACCGTGGCGATCTGCAGGGTCAGGCGGATGCCGACCGGTTTGACGTAGTCCATCCAGATGTCACGCACGCCGACCCAGGCGTGGTAGAACAGGCCGAAGAAGGTGACCATGGCGAAGAGCTTGAACCACTGGCGGGTGAACAGCCCGGCCCAGCCTTCGTAGGAGAAGTTCTGGCCGCCCAGGAAGGAGACCAGCAGGACGATGGTGAAGATCGCCATGACGATGGCGGTCACGCGCTGGGCCAGCCAATCGCGCATGCCGTAGTGGGCGCCGACGACGAGGCGCCGTTGTCCGATATTCTTTTTAGTGGCTTGCATGGTTTAAAACACTCCGAACAGTTTGAGGGCGACCAGCACGGTCAGCGCCAGGCTGATGACCAGCACCCAGCGCGCGGTCTTCTGCGATGCGTCCTTGTCCAGGGCCATGTGGTTGTCCATGAACAGGTGGCGGATGCCGGCGGTGAAGTGGTGCAGGTAGGCCCAGGACAGGCCGAGGATGATAATCTTGGAGAACGGGTGGCTGACGACGCCCGCGAAGTGCGCGTACGAGATTTCCGAGCGCAGGCTTTCCTGGAACAGCCAGAGCAGGAACGGCAGGAAAAGGAACAGGCCGAGACCGCTGACGCGATGCAAGATCGACACGATCGCCGACGGCGGCTGTTTGTAGTACCCGCGGTATGTGATATCGCCGAAATCGACGTTACGGATTACCGGTCGGCCCTTCTTTTGAGCCTCTCTCACGGCTTCGGACATTGCAACACCTCCCTTAAAACTCATTAATTATCGAACCCAGATTCATCGATTTTGTGACCTGCTCCAGGTCCGTTTCTGGACACCGGGGGAACGTCGACCGGGCCTTGTCTTCGCTTTCCCAAAACCAACTCATTTTACTCGCTCATCGCGAATCCTGCACCAGCATAGAGCGTGTACAAAAACTATTCAGGACAATTCGTTCTGGTAATGATGCGAGGCGGTCAGGTACAGACCGCGGCGCAATTCCACCGCCTTGTCGCCATAAGTGAACGAGATCCGGTCTGCGCACAGCAGCGGCGTGCCTTCCGGCACCTTCAGACACTCGGCCGCCCCGGCATCGGCCGCCACCGCGCGGATCTTTTCCGTCGCGCGGATCATGCGGGTGCCGAACTCCGATTCGAACAGGCCGTACATCGCCCCCTTGTACTCCGCCAGGCGCTCCGCCGTCAGCCCTTTGAACAACTGGCCCGGCAGCCACATCTCTTCCAGGATCGTCGGCGCGCCATCGAAAGACATGGTGCGCTTGATATAGACGACCGCATCGCCCGGCTTCAGGTCGAGCAGGCGCGCCACCTCGGCCGGCGCACGGATGCGCTTGACCTCGAGGTACTGGTGATCCGGATGGTGGGGAACGCCCTCGTCGGGCATCAGCTTCAGGAAGCGGAAGTGGGCGCGTGCCTCGTTGTGGCTGGCCACGAAGGTGCCCTTGCCCTGGCGCCGCACCACCAGGTGCTCGGCCGCGAGCTCGTCGATCGCCTTGCGCACCGTTCCCTGGCTGACCTTGTAGCGGCCGGCCAGCTCGACTTCACTGGGGATGAGCTCGCCCGGCTTCCACTCGCCGGACTGCAGGCTCTGGGTGATCAGGGCCTTGATCTGCTGGTACAGCGGGGAAAAGGTAGGAGACATGCCCACGTGGGACGTGCCTGCTCCGGAGCTGCCTCCAGCACTGCCCGCAGTGTTATTGCCGGCGGTGCCATTGCTGTTCGGATTGGACGGAACCTGATTCATAGACTGCGATTTTTCCACAAATCCCACTCTGCGTCCAGTGGGAATGTGAAAGATTAGCTGTCTTATATAAGACATATGATATGAATTGACAGATGGAATATCGGAGGACTACACTCGCGGTCGATTGGACGTGGGTGTGCCCTGACCGGTTACACGCCGCATGTCCAAATCGGAGATGCGCTTTTGGTATGATTGCAGTTTTCCCGAACTGGCGTATCCTCGGCGTCGCCTCGCTTACCCGCTGTAACCCGTTTCCCAACTTTGGAGATAATCATGGCTAAAACCCCAATGCGCGTCGCCGTCACCGGCGCGGCCGGCCAGATCGGCTATTCCCTGCTGTTCCGCATCGCCAACGGCGACATGCTGGGCAAAGACCAGCCGGTCATCCTGCAACTGCTCGAAATCGACAACGAGAAGGCGCAGAAGGCGCTCAAAGGCGTCATGATGGAAATCGACGACTGCGCATTCCCGCTGCTGGCCGGCATGACCGCCCACAGCGACCCGATGACCGCATTCAAGGATGCCGACGTGGCCCTGCTGGTCGGCGCCCGTCCGCGCGGCCCGGGCATGGAGCGCAAGGACCTGCTGGAAGCCAACGCCCAGATCTTCACCGTGCAGGGCAAGGCGCTGGACGCCGTCGCTTCGCGCAACGTGAAAGTGCTGGTGGTGGGCAACCCGGCCAACACCAACGCCTACATCGCCATGAAGTCGGCCCCGAACCTGCCGGCCAAGAACTTCACCGCCATGCTGCGCCTGGACCACAACCGCGCCCTGTCGCAGGTCGCCGCCAAGACCGGCAAGCCGGTCGGCTCGATCGAAAAGATGGTCGTGTGGGGCAACCACTCGCCGACCATGTACGCCGACTACCGCTTCGCCACCGCCGACGGCCAGTCGGTCAAGGACCTGATCAACGACGACGTCTGGAACCGCGACACCTTCCTGCCGACCGTCGGCAAGCGCGGCGCCGCCATCATCGACGCGCGCGGCGCCTCGTCGGCAGCCTCGGCCGCCAACGCAGCGATCGACCACGTGCGTGACTGGGTCCTGGGCACCAACGGCAAGTGGACCACCATGGGCATCCCGTCGGACGGTTCGTACGGCATCCCGGAAGGCACCGTGTTCGGCTTCCCGGTGACCACCGAGAACGGCGAGTACACCATCGTGCAGGGCCTGCCGATCGACCAGTTCTCGCAAGAGCGCATCAACCACACGCTGAACGAACTGAACGAAGAGCGCGCCGGCGTCGCTCACCTGCTGGGCCAGTAATCATTTCCGTCGTCCCCGCGCAGGCGGGGACCCAAGTTTGGCAAGTGCTGACGACATGCACGCAGAACTTAGGTCCCCGCCTCCGCGGGGACGACGCTACTTTTAGCTAAATAGTCAGTTATGCATCCTTCCGAGGTTTTATTCCAGGGTCAACGCCAGCCGCTGCTGCTTCCTGCCTGCGATCACTACGCCGGCAGCGAGAAACTGATGCGCAAGTCGATGGCCCTGCAACAAGAGCTTGGCCCGGTATTCGACATCACCTTCGATTGCGAGGATGGCGCCGCCGCCGGCAACGAAGCGGCCCACGCCCGCCTGGTGGCGAGCCTGCTGAACGACGAAGGCAACCGCTTCGGGCGGATCGGCGCGCGCCTGCACGACGTGGGCAGCTCCCACTTCGAACAGGACGTCGAACTGATCGTCGGCGCGGCGGCACCGCGACTGGCCTATGTGGTTTGCCCGAAGCCGAACGGCATCGCGGATGTGCTGCGCGCGCAACGGATCGTCAACGCGGCGGCGGAAAAAGCGGGACGTCCCGACCTTCCGCTGCACGTGCTGATCGAGACCCACGGCGCGCTGCACGACGCTTACGCGATCGCCGCCCTGCCCCAGGTCGAATGCCTCTCGTTCGGCATCATGGACTTCGTGTCCGCCCACCATGGCGCGATTCCGGCAAGCGCCATGCGAACTCCGGGGCAATTTACCCACCCCCTCGTAGTACGAGCGAAGCTGGAGATGGTTGCGGCATGTCATGCGCATGACAAGGTCCCCTCCCATAATGTGACGACCGATATCAAGGACAGTGCGGTGGTCGCCAACGACGCCACCCGCGCCGCCGGCGAATTCGGGTTCACGCGCATGTGGAGTATCCACCCTGACCAGATCAAGCCGATCGTCAAGGCCTTTACCCCGCGTGCGTCGGAAGTGAACGAAGCAACCAACATCCTGCTCGAGGCAATGGCAGCAGATTGGGGGCCGATCGCCCAGCATGGCCGCTTGCACGACCGCGCCAGCTACCGATATTATTGGGCGGTGTTGCAGCGCGCGAAGCTGGCCGGCCTTGCGCTGCCGGATGCCGCGGCGGCAATCGTCAACCAACCGGAATCCATCTGATGGCCATCACTCTGAAACAAATGCTCGCCGCCTGCACCGTTGCGCTCGCGGCCGCCTCCCTGTACGCGCCGGCATCCGCCGCCGGCGCAGCCACCTCCGCCGAACACGAATCGCATCCGAAGGCCGTCAAGGTCCTGAAGGAAAAGGCCAAGAAGGCCAAGAAGGCGAAAAAAGAAGAAGCGAAGCAGGCAATCGCCGACGACGAACCGGAACCGGACCTCACCGACACCGTCGTCGCCGACTATGCGTGCGAGTTGAACAACAAGGTCACCATCTACACCAACGAAAAAGACAACGGCCACATCGCGCTGCGCTGGAAGAACCGGCTGCACCGCCTCGAGCGCGTGGGCACCACCACCGGCGCGCTGCGTTTCGAAAATACCAAGTTCGGCCTGGTCTGGATCGGCATCCCGTCGAAGGGCATCCTGCTCGACTCGAAGCTGAATCGCCAGCTGGCCAACGAATGCAAGAACGCCGAACAGGCCAAGCCGCTGGTGGCGGCTGCACCTGCTGAAAAGAAAAGCTGATGCCGGCGCATCGGTCCCATTGCTCGATTAGCCAGCAATAATAAGTCCCTACCGAAGGAGAGCTCATGTCTCACAACACTTTGAACACGCTGAAGGAATTCCCGCTGCAAGCGGGCCAGACCGGCCAGTTTTACTCGCTGCCGGCACTGGGCGAATCCCTGGGCGTGAACCTGTCGCGCCTACCGGTGTCGATCCGTATCGTTCTCGAGTCCGTGCTGCGCAATTGCGACGGCAAGAAGGTCACCGAAGAACACATCCGCCAACTGGCGAACTGGGGCCCGACCGCCCAGCGTACCGAAGAGATCCCCTTCGTCGTCGCCCGCGTCGTGCTGCAGGACTTCACCGGCGTGCCGCTGCTGGCCGACCTGGCCGCGATGCGCAACGTCGCCGCCAAGATGGGCGCCAACGCCAAGAAGATCGAGCCGCTGGTGCCGGTCGACCTGGTGGTCGACCACTCGGTCACCATCGACCACTTCCGCACCCCGAATGCGCTCGACCTGAACATGAAGCTCGAGTTCCAGCGCAATAACGAGCGCTACCAGTTCATGAAGTGGGGCATGCAGGCCTTCGACACCTTCGGCGTCGTGCCTCCGGGCTTCGGCATCGTCCACCAGGTCAACCTCGAGTACCTGGCGCGCGGCGTGATGAAGAACGGCAGCATGTTCTACCCGGACACCCTGGTCGGCACCGACTCGCACACCACCATGATCAACGGCGTCGGCGTGGTCGGCTGGGGCGTGGGCGGTATCGAAGCGGAAGCCGGCATGCTGGGCCAGCCGGTCTACTTCCTGACCCCGGACGTGATCGGCGTGAACCTGACCGGCGCGCTGCGCGAAGGCTGCACCGCAACCGACCTGGTGCTGACCATCACCGAAATGCTGCGTAAGGAAAAGGTCGTCGGCAAGTTCGTGGAATTCTTCGGCGAAGGCACCGCCTCGCTGTCGACCACCGACCGCGCGACCATCGGCAACATGGCCCCGGAATACGGCGCGACCATGGGCTTCTTCCCGGTCGACGAAAAGACCGTGGAATACTTCCGCGGCACCGGCCGCACCGAAGAAGAACTGGCTGCCTTCGAAAACTACTTCAAGGCCCAGCAGCTGTTCGGCATCCCGCGCGAAGGCGAGATCGACTACACCCGCGTGGTGTCGCTCGACCTGTCGACCGTGACCCCGTCGCTGGCCGGCCCGAAGCGTCCGCAGGACCGTATCGAACTGGGCGCGATGAAGTCGACCTTCACCGACCTGTTCTCCAAGCCGACCACCGCGAACGGCTTCAACAAGTCGGCCGACGACCTGCACAAGGTCTACGAGACCACCAACGGCGTGCGCGTGAAGAACGGCGACATCCTGATCGCCGCCATCACCTCCTGCACCAACACCTCGAACCCGAGCGTGCTGCTGGCCGCCGGCCTGCTGGCCAAGAAGGCCGTCGAAAAAGGCCTGACCGTCGCTCCGCACATCAAGAGCTCGCTGGCTCCCGGCTCGCGCGTGGTCACCGAATACCTGACGGCCGCCGGCCTGCTGCCCTACCTGGACAAGCTGGGCTTCGGCGTCACCGCGTACGGCTGCACCACCTGCATCGGTAACGCCGGCGACCTGACCCCGGAACTGAACGCCGCGATCACCTCGAACGACATCATCGCCGCCGCGGTCCTGTCGGGCAACCGTAACTTCGAAGCGCGTATCCACCCGAACATCCGTTCGAACTTCCTGGCCTCGCCGCCGCTGGTCGTCGCCTACGCGATCGCCGGCAACGTGACGCGCGACCTGATGAGCGAGCCGGTCGGCAAGGGTTCGGACGGCGTCGACGTCTACCTGGGCGACATCTGGCCAACTTCGCAGGAAGTCCAGGACCTGATGAAGTTCGCGATGAACTCGGACGTCTTCAAGAAGAACTACGCCGACGTCAAGGGCAACCCGGGCGCGCTGTGGGAAGCCGTTTCCTCGACCTCGGGCCAGGTGTATGACTGGCCGGAGTCGACCTACATCGCCGAGCCGCCGTTCTTCGCCGACTTCGAGATGACCCCGAAAGCCGCCGCCACCGGCGTCAACGGCGCGCGCGCGCTGGGCGTGTTCGGCGACTCGATCACCACCGACCACATCTCCCCGGCCGGTTCGATCAAGGAAGACGGTCCGGCAGGCAAGTACCTGAAAGAGCACGGCGTGCTCAAGGCCGACTTCAACTCCTACGGCTCGCGCCGCGGCAACCACGAGATCATGATGCGCGGCACCTTCGCGAACGTCCGCATCAAGAACAAGATGATCCCGCCGAAAGCCGACGGTTCCGCAGTCGAAGGCGGCATCACCATCCACCAGCCGAGCGGCGAACAGATGTCGATCTACGACGCGGGCATGAAGTACATCGCGGAAGGCACCCCGACGATGATCTTCGCCGGCGAAGAATACGGCACCGGCTCCTCGCGCGACTGGGCCGCCAAGGGCACCCAGCTGCTGGGCGTGAAGGTCGTGATCGCCCGTTCGTTCGAGCGTATCCACCGTTCCAACCTGGTCGGCATGGGCGTGCTGCCGCTGCAGTTCATCGGTGACGACAGCGTCGAAACCCTGGGCATCACCGGCAACGAGACCTATGACCTGAAGGGCCTGGAAGGCGATATCCGCCCGCAGATGCAGGCGACCCTGGTGATCCACCGCGCCGACGGCTCGACCAAGGAAACCCAGGTCCTGCTGCGCATCGACACCCCGATCGAAGTGGACTACTACAAGCATGGCGGCATCCTGCCGTTCGTGCTGCGCCAGCTGCTGGCTGCTTGATGGCAGGGGTCAGGGGTCTAGGGGTCAGAGCCCGGGTCTAGGGGTCAGAGCCCGGTTTTAACGGGTGGGCTCTGACCCCGGCGCTCCTGACCCCGGCGCTCAGTGGCAAAAGGCAAAAAAGGCCGGAATCCGCAAGGATTCCGGCCTTTTTATTCTTCCGCTGCCATCAATCGCACGGTAGGGTGCCCACCCTACGTCTCGGCCCACTGCCGCAGCAGGTTGTGGTAATGCCCGGCCAGGCCGACCAGCTCCGGCCCGTCCCCGTGCTTCGCCCGCAGTGCCTGGATATTCAGGTCCAGCTCATACAGCATCGACCGCTTCCAGTCATCTCGCACCATGCTCTGCACCCACAGGAAAGACGCCACGCGCTCGCCCCGCGTCACCGGCTGCACCTCATGGATGCTGGTAGCGGGATAGACGATCGCATCGCCGGCCGGCAGCTTGACCTCGTGTGTGCCGTAGGAATCGATGACGGTCAGCTCCCCGCCTTCGTATTCTTCAGGCTCGGACAGAAACACGGTGCACGACACATCGGTGCGGACAGGAGAAGCGCCCCGCTGCGTGCGGATCGCGCCGTCCACGTGCGGGCCGTAGTGCTCGCCGCCGGCGTAGCTGTTGAAGAAGGGCGGCAGGATGCGCAGCGGCAGCGCGCACGAGAAGAACAGCGGATTGGCCATCAAGGCCGCACTCACGATCTGCCCGAGTTCCAAAGCCGGCGGCGACCCTTCAGGCAGCTGGCGGTTGCGCTTGACCTGCGCCCCCTGGCTGCCGACGCTGGCGCGGCCGTCGATCCAGTCGATGCCGGCAAGGCGCTCGCGCATCGATTTCACCTGTTCCGGCGTCAGCACGCCCGGGATGTGCAGCATCATCGCCGCTCCTTACCTGATATCAGAACTTGAAGTTGGCGGTCAGGGTCGCCGAACGTCCCGGCGCCACGCCGGCGTAGTGCGGCGACGACACCTTGTCGAAATACAGTTTATCAGTCAGGTTCTGCAGGTTCAGCTGCAGCGAGATGTCCTTGTTCAGGGCATAGCTGGCCATCGCATCGAAGCGCGCATAGCCCGGCACGTATTTGTTGTTGTTGACGTTCGCGTACACCTTGGACATCGCGCTCATGCCGAAGCCGGCGGTGAAGTCCTTGGTGAAGGCATAGCTGGTCCACAGCGAGGCGCTGTTCTTCGGCGTGGTCGGGAAACGGTTGCCGTTGAACGGCGACGGGGTCCAGACCGGGGCTGCCGTGGTGCCGGTGTTCAGGTAGCCGTTGTCGGCGATCTCGGCGTCCAGCCAGGTGTAGCCGCCGAACACGGTCCAGGCGGACGTGATCTTGCCGGAGAAGCCCAGTTCCACGCCCTGCACTTCCTTGCGGCCGACGTTCTGGACGGTGCCGTCCGGCGAGGTGACGCGGGCATTGTTCATGGTGCTCTTGAACAGCGCGCCGGTGACCGAGAGGCGGCCGCCCGGCAGCAGGTCCCACTTGCTGCCCAGTTCGATGTTGCGGCTGCGCTGGGGCTGCAGGTTCTGGACGGCGGCGGTCAGCGCGTCCAGGCCGTCGCCGCCGTCGTTGCCCGGCGGGGTCGCCGAACTGGCGTAGGAAAGATAAATGCTGCCGTTCTTGGCCGGCTTGTAGACGATGCCGGCCTGGGTGCTGACGAAATTGGTGTCGACCACGGCGTGGGCGGCCGGGGCCGCGGCGCCGTTGACGATGCCGGCGGCCGTATCCAACCTGCTCTGGAAATCGTCCCAGCGCAGGCCCAGGTTCAGCAGCCACTGCGGATTGATTTCAACGGTGTCGAAGGCATACGCGGCCTTCGTTTTGGTGCTCACATGGGTCAGCGCGCCCGACAGGCTGCGGCTGTAGACCCAGGGGTCGTAGGGATTCGGATTGACCAGGGTGGTGCAGTTGTACAGCGTGGCCGCGCCCGAAGTCGGGCAGGTGAAGGTGCCGGTCAGCGGGTTGTTGGTGCCGGGCGTGAACAGCCAGGTGCTGCGGTCGGTCGTCTCGCGGTCGAATTCGACGCCGGCGTTGAAGCTGTGCTTCATGCCGGCGGCCGTCAGTTCGCCGCTCAGGCTGGTGACGTTGGCGAAGGTGCGGGTCTCGGTGGCGCGGGTGTTCGCGCGGCGCCAGACGGTGCCGTAGCGGACGGTGTTGCCCTTCGAATCGTCGGGCTGGGTCCAGACATAGTCGTTGTTCGACTTGCCGTAGCGGCTCACGTTGCGCAGTACCAGGCCCGGGCTGAATTCGTGGCGCAGGTCGATCGTGCCGACGTCGCTTTTCGTGTCGCGGAAGTCGCGGTTGGCCAGTCCGTAGAAGGTGCTGCGGTCGACCGCGAACGGGGTGCCGTTGCCGTTCTTCGCCACGTCGGCGCCGCTCGCGATCGGGTTGTTGAAGGGGATGCCGGTATCCGGGATCTCGTGCGAAGTCAGGTGGTAGAGGCTGACGATGGCGCGGTCCGGGCCGTTCAGGCCGAAGGTGACGGTGGGTGCCACGCCCCAGCGATTGCCGCCCACCACCTTGCGGCCCGGGACGTCGTTCTCGTGCGCCATCACATTCAGGCGGAAGGCGCTGTTGCTGCCGATGTTGCGATTGACGTCGCCGGTGATGCGGCGGTACTTGTCGCTGCCGATGCCCACCGAGGCGCTGTTGAAGTCGTAGGCCTGGGCGGTCTTGCTGACCAGGTTGACGCCGCCGCCGGCCGAGGAACGGCCGCCGTAGGCCGAGTTCGGGCCCTTGACCACTTCCACCTGCTCGATGTTGAACACCTCGCGCGACTGCGAGCCGGCGTCGCGGATGCCGTCGATATAGGTATCGGTCTGGGCGTTGTAGCCGCGGATGAACAGGTTGTCGCCGACCGGATTGCCGCCCTCGCCCGCGCCGATGGTAATGCCCGGCACGGTACGCAGCGCATCCGTCAGCGACACGGCCCCGGTCTGCGAGATCACCTCGCTCGATACCACGGTCACCGATTTCGGCGTATCCAGCAGCGGCGCAGTGAACTTGGCGTTGGCCGAGACGGGTGCCTGGTTGGCGCCGCTCACCTGCACGGTCGGGATGCTCTGGTCGATCGCGTTGTCCGGCGCCGCATGGGCAAGCGGCATGCCGAGCGTGGCCAGCAGGGTCAGCGCAAGGGCGGGCGCGGGCGCCGGCAACGGGGAACGGAGCTGCGGCGCATGCTTGCGGCTCTTGATGAAGGATGCTTGCGGCGGTGTGGTCGTGGTCATGGCGTTGGTGGGTAAATGAGAACGATTCGCATTATGATTCTTATTTCAGAATTTGACAAGAAAGATGAGCAAATCGTTCAGCAAAGCCACTGCCGAACTTGCCTGTGTGTTACAGGCATGTGGCCGAATCAACTACAATACCGGGGAGATGGGTTTATCATGACCCCTTGCCTTAATCACCTATCTACCGAAGAGACCCCCAAGCGCTATGCGTCGCTCCTCCAAAGACTCACCCAAACTATCGGCAGAAAGCCAGCGTCTAGTCAGTATCAGCCAAGCCATCGCGCAGGCCGGCAGCCGCGTTGAAGAACGGACCTGGGAGCGCAATCTCGACTCGCAACTGCAGAAGCTGCTCAAGACCAACCACCAGGAAAGCATCGACGCCGCCCTGAACGTCCTGTTCAAGGGCGACCTCGCGGTCTACGACGTGCTGATGGACTGCGTCGAAGCGGTCAGCGAATCCTCGACCATGACGGAACAGGCCGGCGGCAACGAAGTCACCTGGCAGGCCCTGCTGGTGGCCGCGCCGATCCTGGCCTGGACCCGTTTCTCGATCGCCTCGGGCATCATCCCGAACGAGGTCCTGGGCACGCTGTCCGCGCATTTCTCGGCCCACCTGCTCGCCGACGGCGCCCGCATGGCGATGGCGCCGACCCTGTACTCACTCGACCAGCTGCCGCGCACCCACGCCGAAACCTATGGCCTGACCCACAAGCTGGCCCAGGCGGCCCACAAGGGCGGGACCGTGAAACCGGCCGCGCCGGGTCCGGACGCGTCGCAATTCCTGGCCGACACCCGCTACCTGTTGGTGGCCGTCATCGCGCCGGTCGGCGCCCCGCTGTTCCGCTGGCAGGAACCGCAGCACCACATCAACTTTGAGGCCGAGCGCGAGGTCGCGCTGGAACAGTGGCGCGCCCAGGCCGCACCCAACGTGGCGCGCCTGCTGCCGGGCTGCGGCACCGAGCTGCTGCTGCCGGAAGCCTATTACGTCGCCTGCCGCGAGGCGGACAAGCTGGTCCGCCCGGTGTCGGTGCGCGCCGCCGTGCATTACCTCACCTACACGCTGGGCGTCGAACCGGGCGACCTGCGCGCCGTGATCGCCGGCTTCGGCGAGGAAGTGAACGACAGCCAGGTCGACGAATACCGCGTCGGCTTCACCTTGCGCCAGTCGCCGGACGTGGTGTACGGCATCGTCTGGCCGCTGTACGGCCAGGAAGACGAGGAAGGCACGCCGATGGAAGGTCCGGTCCACGGTGGCCGCCCGCCGGCGCCGATCGACGAGATCGTCAAGCACCTGAACGAGATGGGCATTGCTCACGTCAAGCGCATCGCCGAACACTACGTCGCCGAGTATTGCGACGACTGCGGCGCCCCGCTGTTCGCCGACCCGAGCGGCGAGCTGGTGCATGCCGAGATGCCGGAAGATACGCCGGCGGGGAACGAGCACTTCCATTAACACCGTCGTCCCCGCGCAGGCGGGGACCCAAGTGTTGCGTGCGTTACCGGTGCGCCGGAAAAACGTTGATCTCCGCCTCCGCGGGGACGACGAGCTGATTGGCGAGGTAGCCGTGAATCTGCGCCACCGCCGCCGCCCCCTCCCCGGCCGCGGCCGCCACCCGCTTGGTCGAGCCGGCGCGCACATCGCCCACCGCGAACACGCCGTCCACACTGGTCTCGAGCGCGCGCTGGTGGTGCTCGCGGCCGGCGTCGATGCCGGTCAGCACGAATCCCTTCCCGTCCAGCGCCACCCCGCATTCGTGCAGCCAGTCGCTGTTGGGATCGGCGCCGACGAACAGGAACAGGTGGCGCGTCTCGAACCCGATCTCCCTGCCGTCCGGGATGGCGCGGCAACGCACCCGGCTCAGGCCGCCATCGTCGCCGTCGAGCGCGGCCGGCTCCAGGCGGGTGTGCAGCACGATGTTGGGCGTGGCCGCGATGCGCTCGATCAGGTAGCTGGACATGGTGTCCTCCAGGCCGGACCGGCGCACCATCAGGTGCACCACCGAGGCATGCGCGGCCAGGAACACGGCCGCCTGCCCGGCCGAGTTGCCGCCGCCGACCAGCACCACCGGCTGCCGGCGGCACAGGCTGGCCTCCACCGGCGATGCCCAGTAATACACGCCGCGGCCTTCGTAGCGCCCGAGCTCCGGCAGGTCCGGCTTGCGGTAGCGCGCGCCCGCCGCCAGTACCACGCTGTTGGCGCGCAGGCAGCTACCATCCTCCAGTTCCACCTTCAGCGGCCGCTCTTGGCACAGCAAGCGCGCGGCCTGGGCCGGGATCGCGATCTCGGCGCCGAACTTGATCGCCTGCACATAGGAGCGGCCGGCCAGTGCGCGGCCGGAAATGCCGGTCGGGAAGCCGAGGAAATTCTCGATCCGTGCGCTGGCCCCGGCCTGGCCGCCGTAGGCGCGCTGGTCCAGCACCATCACCGACAGGCCTTCGGAGGCCGCGTACACGGCGGTCGCCAGGCCGGCCGGACCGGCGCCGACCACCAGCACGTCGTATACCTTGCCGCGATCGATCCGCGGCAGGGTACCGAGGCAGCGCCCCAGTTCCACCAGCGTGGGATTGCGCATCACGAAGCCGTCGGGCAGCGCCACCAGCGGCCAGTCGGAAGCATCGTGCCAATGCTCGCGCACCAGTTGCGCCGCCTCCGGGTCCGAGGCCGGATCACGCCGCGTGTACGGATACGCGTTACGCGACAGGAAGTTCTCGATCTCGAACAGGCCGGCGTGCGCGGCCGGGCCGATCAGGATCGGGCCGCCGGGATGGTCGCCGATCAGCAGCACGCGGCGCAGGATGAAGGCGCGCATCAGGCGCTCGCCCAGTTCGGCCTCGGCCATCAGCAGCGCGCGGATCGCGCCGGCATCCAGCACCAGGGCATCCAGTTCGCCGACCGCCACGGCGTCCACCAGCGGCGGCCGGCCGGATAATTGAGAGACTTCGCCGCTGAACTGGCCCGGCCCATACTCGACCACCTCGACCCGCTTGCCGAGCGCATCGGTGCGGCTGCAGACCAGCTGCCCTTGCAACACCACGATCATGCCGGGCGAGTCGATGCAGGCGCGGAACACGCACTCGCCGTCGCGCCAGCGGCGCGGCACGCCGAAACGGCGCACGCGGCGCAGGTCCTCGTCTGTCAGGACGGGAAAGATCTGGTGGCCCCGGGTGGCGAGGTCGACCGCGGAATGGGATTCGGGGTCGGCCCCGAGGGCGTCGGGACCGAAGGTGGGTAGCTGGTCTGGCATGGCGGGCAGCTCGCAATGGGATGATCCGGCCCCATGCTAAACCAGTTCGCGCCGCCTGCCGCGCAATGCTGCGGATTACTTCTGCCTGATGGCGGCGATTACCCGCTTGGCGAACTCGGCCGGGTTGCCGGCATGCCAGCGCCACACGATGACGAGCTCGTGCTCGGGCGAGACCACGATGTCGTTGCTGCCCGCGCCCAGCGCCGCAAAGGCGGTGACAGGCAGCCCCGGCAGGTTCTTGCCCCTGGTGTTGAGCCACCACAGGTAGCCGTAGTCGGGCCCGTGCTCGCTCGGGCTCAGGGCCGCCTTCACGTAGCCTGCCGGCACGATCTGTTTTCCATCCCAGGCGCCGCCGCGCAGCCACAGGTAGCCGAAGCGCGCCATGTCCCAGGAATCGATCCACATGCCGCCGCCCCAGCGCGTGCCGCCGCTCACCGACGGCACCAGCTTGCCGTTCAGCTCGACGTAGCTGTTGGTGTAGGGCACCCACTTCCAGGTGTTCGACGCGCCGATCGGGTCCATCACTTCCTGCTGGAACACTTCCGGCACCGGCTTGCCGAACACGCGCAGCAGCGACAGCGCGAAGCGGTTGATGCGGGCGTCGTTGTACTCGTAGTACTGGCCCGGCGCCTGGAGAATCCGCGGCTTGCGCTCGCCGGCGCCGAAAGCCTCATGGCCGACGAAATCGGCGTTCTTGCCCCACATGCTGCCTTCCCACTCGGATTCCTGCTGCAGGTGCTGCTTCCAGGTGATCGGGGCGTTGTGCGGGGACGCGTAGCCGCCGTCCTGCACGCTGCTCCCGACCGGCTGGTTCAGGTCGGCGATCCTGCCGTCGCGCACGGCGATCCCGGCCACCGTCGACAGCATGCTCTTCGCCACCGAATAGGTCGGGTCGACGAAGTGCGTGTCGCCGAACTCGGCCACGACATAGCCCTTGTAGATGACGACCCCGTTGGTGGCCGCGCGTTGCGTGGGCAGCGAGCCGAGCGGTTCGCCGAAGGTCTTGCGCTGGTCCGAGAAATCCTTGGCGCGTTCGGTCTCGTGCGCGCTCGCGTAGGCGACGGCCTCGGCCAGCCTGGCCGGATCCATGCCCAGCGCCTCCGGCGACTGGCGGGCCCAGTTGCCGGCGGGCGGGAAATAAGGTTTCGCGGCGGGTGCGGCGAAGGCCGCGAGGGGAAGGCACAAAGCCAGCGACAGGATCGAACGACGCTTCAGGCGCATCACGCAGGATCTTTCCACTTGGAGTAAGGCAGCCGGATCAGGCTGGAGTTGTAGTAGCGCGGATCGCCCGTCACTTCGCGGCCGATCCAGTCCGGTTTCTCGAAAGCCTCGTCTTCGCTGCCGAGCTCGATCTCGGCCACCACCAGGCCGGCGTTCTCGCCCTGGAACTCGTCGACTTCCCAGGTGTGGCCGGCATGCGCGATGCGGTGGCGGACCTTCTCGACCAGCGGCTGCTCGCACAGGCGGTCCAGCAGCTCGGCCGCATCGGGCACGGGAATCTCGTATTCCCATTCGCCGCGGCTGGCGCCGGTGGTCTTGCTCTTGATCGTGATGACGGCCCGCTCGCCCTCGATGCGCACGCGCACGGTGCGCACCGGGTCGGCCACCAGATAGCCCTGGCGCATCAGCGTCGGCTGGCCGAGCCCGCGCCAGCCGTCGCCGTGGGGGAGGAACTTGCGCTCGATTTCGATGCCCATGATTCCTCCCTTTGCCTTAGTCGTCGAGCGACAGCAGGATCGGCTGCAGCATCGCCGCGCCAAGGGCGCTGCTGCGCGCGCCGTTCCAGCCGACGTGCGGATCGGGCAGGTTGGCGTTGTCCTTGAACGGCATCTCCAGCGTCAGCGACAGGCATTTATAGGTGTGGCCGATGTACTTCGATGCCAGGGTCAGCAGCTCGTCGTTGTACTTGCTGGCGGCGTAGCCGTAGACGTTCTGGAAGTCCGGGCTGGACGCCATGTAGCGCTCGATGAAGGCGTTCTGGGCCGCCAGTCGCTCGGGCGTGAAGTCGGTCAGCATCTCGCTGCCGGCCACGAAGTTGTACGGCAGCGCCTCGTCGCCATGGATGTCGAAGAACATGTCGACGCCGGTTTCCTCGATCTTGCGCTTCACGCACAGCACTTCCGGGCTGCGCTCGGGCGACGGGCTCATCCATTCGCGGTTCAGGTTGGCGCCGGCCGCGTTGGTGCGCAGGTTGCCGCGCACCGAGCCGTCCGGGTTCATGTTCGGCACGATGTAGAACACGGCGCGCTGCAGCAGCTTGCGCGAGACCGGGTTCGAATTGTCCAGCAGCGCGTCCATCATGCCCTCGATGAACCACTCGGCCATCGTCTCGCCCGGATGCTGGCGTGCGATCACCCAGATCTTCTTGTCGGCGTTCGGATTGCCGACCACTACCAGGTTCATGTCGCGGCCGTCGATCGTGGTGCCGATGTCGTGCACGCGCGCGATCGGGTTCTCGGCCACCTCGCCCAGCAGGCGCAGGTGGCGCTCCCAGGTGTAGGGCTCGAAGTAGGCGTAGTAGATGCTGTCCAGTTCCGGCGTGTGGTTGACGGTCATCACCTGGCCGTCGAAGCTGGTCGGCACGCGGAACCAGTTCTCGGTGTCGTAGCTGGCGGCCACCTGGTAGCCTTCGAAGCCTTTCGGGTAGGTCGCCCGGCCGGCGTTCAGGAAGCGGATGGTGCAGGCCTGGCCACGCGCGCCCTGCAGGCGGAAGTGGAACCACTGGTGGATGTCGGCGTGCGAATCCTTGCGCAGGTTCAGGTCGATGTTGCGCGGGTTGTCCGCATTGACGACCTCGATGGCGCCGGAATCGAAGTGCTGGCTGATCTTGATGGGCATGGCTACTCCTTTTATTCGAGGTCGATCAGATCCTGGCTATACGCGTGCAGGATCTGGCGCATCAGTTCGACGTTGCTGCGATCCAGGACCAGGGTCAGGTCGGGCTTGACGTCGAGGTTGAAGCTCATGCTGATCTTGCCCGGCAGGACCTTGCAGTTGACCGTGAAGGCGCGCGGTTGGTTCGGATTGTCCCAGTCCCATTGGGTGATCTGCGGCGGTGCCGGCGGCGCCTGCAGGGTGGGATCCTGGTTGGCCGGCAGATTCTTGAGCAGGAAAAACACGATCGAGGCCGGGATGATGACACAGGTGTCATTCGCACCATGTGTGGAGAACTTGGCCAGCAACAGATTACCGACCCGGTCGCACGACATGGCCATGCTCTTGACTTGACGGATGACCGCAGATTTCACGACAACTCCTATGAGATTGGACAAAAAGGCGCAGCGATTCTACCGCATCCCATAGCCGAATTGTGTGAAAGAAAAACAAAACGGGGAGCTCGCGCTCCCCGGTGCTTTGCTGGTGCGGAAAGACGGCGCCGCCACCGTCTTTCAGCCGGCTGCTTACTGTTTGTTGCCGCGCGACGAGCCACGCGACGACGAGCCCGATGCCGACTGGCGATTGCCATGGCTCATGCTGCCTGCGCGACGAGCCTCTTCCGAGGTGAACTCGTGCGCCGTGCCTTTCTGGTGAGCGGCCTTGCCGCCTTGGCTGGCGATTTCGCGCTGACGCTCAGGATCCATCGACGCGAAACCGCGGTTCTTGGTACCGCCACTCTGTTTGTTGCCCTGGTTATTTGAAGCCATGGTGCTCTCTCCTCTTTGCACTGAAAACCGCCGCGTCCTGCGGCAGGCCAATTCCGACGCTCTCGGCAGAAACCGATGAGTGCTCGGTCGGAATCATCTTAGGCATGCAGGATGGATGAGGCTATAGGACGTTTTCAGATGACTTTGTAGGACAATGTGAGACAGAAAATGCACAGCTGAAATCTACTTCCGGTAGTAAACATGACATTGCCTGTCTTTGGACGAGTCGCCAGTATTAGTCCTACAACCTCCCGCCGTCTCTTCCTATACTGAAGATCTGATCAAGGGCGCATGATCTTACTGAGAATGCAATCGTTCCAGTTGAAAAGGAGACGACCATGGACGCAAACCAACGCAGCGAAGTCAACAACCAGACGAATAACGTCGCCAACGAAAAATGGCCCCCCGGCTCGAAGGGCAAGACCGCGGATGAAGGACCGCTCGACCATACCTATCCGCAAGGCCTCGGCGTGCAGCAACAGGGCAACCAGGGCATCGACACGATGGGGACGCAGCAGACCGGCGCCGGTCCGGGCGCCGCGCCCGGCGGCATGGGCGGACGCGAGGACGGCGGCAAGCAGTCGCACACCCCGGGCGGCTCGATGCAGACGCAGATGAGCGGCGGCTCGAGCCCGGTGCAGGGCATCACCGACAGCCACCAGCGCCAGATGGAACAGAAGTCCGGCGCCTACGGCCTGCTCGAACAGCCCGTCGGACATCGTCCCAAGGACTCCGGCGTGGACGTGACCGAGGGGCACGACATGCACCGCGACGTGATCCGCGGCCAGATGGCCTCGCAGAATCCGAACCAACCCGATCTGCAGGGCGGCTCGCTCGGCCCGAACCATGGCAGCATGCAGTCCGGATCGCAGGGCAGCAGCGGCGGAAATACCAGCGGCGGCGGCATGCACGGCCCGCAAAGTCCGCCAACCAGCCTGACCGCCGGCCCGATCGGCAACCGCCAGCAGGGCAGCAGCCTGTACGTGTCCGACAACTCGATCCGCAGCGGTGGCGGCATGCGCGGCCCGCACAGCGAGCACCTGCAGGACCTGCCGGGCGAGGAAGCCCAGCGCGGCAACACCCAGCTCGGCGTGGCCGGCTCGCATTCAATGGCGAACCAGGCTCCCAGCATCGGCGGCGTGCACGAGTCGAACGACGTGGCCGGCGGCCTGCCGCGCTCGCCGGGCAACACCGGCGCGCAGAATGCGGTCACCAGCACCGACCGCAGCGGCTCGCAGACCGGCGCCGGCGGGTCCGACAGCGGACCGCCGGCGCACCAGTCGAACGACGCCGCCGGCGGCTATCCGCGCAGCCCGGGCTACGCCAACCGGCTGAACGGCGACCAGAACATGGACGACGACACCGGTTTCAAGCGCAAGCCTTGACGCTGCGACCTTAACCCGGCCCGGCTGGACGGGCCGCCCCTCTTCCGCCTTCCCGGGCGGACCCGAACGCGCCGTCGAGGCGCGTTTTCTTTTCTCCTCCCGGCAAAACGCTTGATTCAGATTCAGGTTTTCCCCCAGCAAGGGAACCCTGCCGTTCCGTCCGCAGTCGAACCGGTCACAACATCGACAAGGGGGAAAGGCCATGCGCCGCCTGAATATCCTGACCTGGCACACGCACGGCAGCTACCTGTATTACCTGTCCCACGCCCCGCACGAATTCCACGTGCTGGCCAAGCCCGGTCGCCCTTCCGGCTACGGCGGGCGCTGCGGCCCCTTTCCTTTCGGCCCGAACGTCCACGACCTGCCGGCGGAGCAGGCGCGCGGGCGCGAATTCGACTGCATCCTGTTCCAGGAAGACCACCATTGGGAAAAGGACCAGTACGAATTCCTCACGCCGGCCCAGCGCGCCCTGCCCCGTATTTATCTTGAGCACGATCCTCCCGGCATCGCCATCACCGGAGGCGCCACGCCACGCCAGGCCTGGCCGACCGACACCCGGCACCTGGTCGACGCCCCCAACGCGCTGCTGGTACACGTCACCCCCTTCAACGCCCTGATGTGGGACAGCGGGCGCACGCCCACGCGCGTGATCGAGCACGGCGTCGCCATTCCGGCGGGGGTGCGCTACCAGGGCGAACTCGAACGCGGCCTGACGATCACGAACCACCTCGCGCGGCGCGGCCGGCGCATGGGGGCGGACCTGTTCGCCGCGCTGCGCGCCGGGCTGCCGCTCGACCTGCTCGGCATGGGCGCCGCCGAGCTGAACGGGCTGGGCGACATCGACCACCCCGACCTGCCGGGCTTCGCCGCCCGCTACCGCTTCCTGTTCAGCCCGGTCCGTTACTCCAGCCTGAGCCTGTCGGTGCTGGAGTGCATGATGGCCGGGATGCCGGTAGTGGCCCTCGCCACCACCGAGATGGCCACCGTCGTCGAGCATGGGGTCTCGGGCTATGCCGTCACCGACACGCGCCAGCTCGCGCCCTGCATGCACGCCCTGCTGAAGGATGCCGGCCTGGCGCGCCGCCTGGGCCAGGGCGCGCGCCGCACCGCGCTCGACCGCTTTTCCATCGACCGCTTCAGCGCCGACTGGGACGCTGCGCTGCGCTACGTCACCAGCTAGCAGGACGCCACATGAAACTCGACGACCAAGCGCTTTCCGCGACCGCATCCGGGCCGATACGGCGGATCGCCCTCATCAGCGACCACGCCTCGCCGCTGGCGGCCCCCGGCAGTATCGACTGCGGTGGCCAGAACGTCTACGTGGCCAACCTGGCGCGCGAGCTGGCGATGGCGGGCCACCTGGTGGACGTGTTCACCCGGCGCGACGCCATCGGCCAGAAGCAGCTGGTGCGCTGGCGCGACAACATCCGCGTGGTGAACGTGCCGGCCGGCCCGGCGCACCATGTGCCGAAGGAACAGCTGCTGTCGCACGTGCAGGCCTTCGCCCGCTTCACGACCCGCTTTGCCCGCCACCAGCCGGCCATGTACGACATCGTGCATGCGAATTTCTTCATGTCCGGCATGGTGGCCCAGCACCTCAAGCAGGTGCTCGGCATTCCCTTCGTGATCACCTTCCACGCGCTGGGCCAGGTGCGCCGCCTGGCCCAGGGCGCCGACGATGCCTTCCCGCCCGCGCGCACGCGCATCGAGACCCTGCTGATGCAGCAGGCCGACCGCATCATCGCCGAATGCCCGCAGGACCGGCTCGACATGGAGCAGCTGTACGGCGCCAGCCCGACGCACATCGCGGTCACGCCCTGCGGCTTCGATCCCGGCGAGCTGTGGCCGCAGGACCAGGGTGAGGCGCGCGGCCTGCTCGGCCTCGATCCGGACCGCTTCACGGTACTGCAACTGGGGCGCATGGTGCCGCGCAAGGGCGTCGACACCGTGATCCAGGCCACCGCCCTGCTGCGCAGCCGGCACGGCATCGATGCGCAGCTGCTGGTGGTAGGCGGCGACACCCATGCGGGCGGCCGCGACGGCCCCGAGATGGCACGCCTGCGGGCGCTGGCCGCGCGGCTCGGGATCCTCGAGCACGTGCGCTTCGCCGGCCAGAAGCCGCGTGCCGAGCTGCGCACCTGGTATAGCGCCGCCGACGCCTTCGCGACCACGCCGTGGTACGAGCCGTTCGGCATCACCCCGGTGGAAGCCATGGCCTGTGCGCGGCCCGTGGTCGGCTCCGAAGTCGGCGGCATCAAGAGCACCGTGGTCGACGGCGGCACCGGCTTCCTGGTGCCTTCGCGCGCCCCCCAGGCGCTGGCCGGGCGCCTCGCCACGCTGCAGCGCAATCCCCTGCTGGCCCGCACGATGGGCGATGCCGGACTACGGCGGGCCTACCGGCACTACACCTGGCGCAGCGTCGCCCAGCAGGTCGCCGCGGTGTACGCCGCCGTGCTGGCCGAAGCGCAGGCGCGCGCCCCGATCGACCTGACCCAACCCTAGGAGCCAGCATGGCCGAACCTTCCCTCCCCCCTTCGCCGACCGCCGCCCTGCACGGCAGGACCGCCTTCGTCACCGGTGCCGCCAGCGGGCTCGGCGCCGCGCTGGCCAACACGCTGGCCGCCGCCGGCGCCGACATCGTGGCGGCCGACATCCGCGCCGCCGCCCTGCAGGACCTGGCCCCGCGCCTGCGTGGGCACGGCGTGCGCGTCGACGCCGTCGAGCTCGACGTGGCCGACCCGGCGCAGGCGCGCGCCGCCATCGAGCGCACGGTCGAACGCATGGGGCGCCTGGACATCCTGGTCAACAACGCCGGCACCGACCTCACCCTGCCCATCGACGCACTGCGCGAGGCGGACTGGCTGCGCGTGATCGGCACCAACCTGAACGGCCCCTTCCTGCTGGCCAAGCATGCGGCGGCCCAGATGCGCCGGCAGAATGAGGGCAAGGACGGCGGCGACATCGTCAACATCGCCTCGACGGCCTCCAAGCGCGCCTGGGCGAACGCCAGCGCCTACCACGCCAGCAAATGGGGATTGCTGGGCCTGTCGCACGCCCTGCACGCCGAACTGCGCCCGCACGGCATCCGCGTCACCGCCGTGGTGGCCGGCGGCATGCGCACGCCCTTCCTGCTGGACCGCTTCCCCGACCTCGACCCCGGGCTGCTGCAGGACCCGGCCGACGTCGCCCAGGCCATCCTCGGTGCCCTGCTGCTGCCGCGTTCGAGCGTGGTGCCCGAGCTGACTGTGCTGCCGGTGCGCGAAACCTCCTGGCCATGACCGCGTTCCCATGAAGGCCATTTTCCTGGACAAGGACGGCACCCTGGTCGACGACCTGCCGTACAACGTCGAGCCGGGGCGCATCAAACTGTGCAGCCGCGCCGGCGCGGCCCTGCGCCTACTGTCGCGGCTCGGCTACCGGCTGTTCGTCGTCACCAACCAGGCCGGCATCGCCTTCGGGCGCTTCGGCGAGCCGGCCATGGAGAGCGTTCACGAGCACCTGCAGGACCTGCTGTTCCGCGAGCAGCTCACGCTGGACGGCTTCTACTACTGCCCGCACCACCCGGACGGCAGCGTCGCCGCCTACGCCCGCGTTTGCCACTGCCGCAAGCCGATGCCCGGCCTGCTGCTGGAGGCGGCGCAGGAGCACGGCATCGACCTGCGCTCGTCCTGGATGATCGGCGACATCCTGCACGACGTCGAAGCGGGCAACCGCGCCGGCTGCCGCACCATGCTGATCGATAACGGCAACGAGACCGAATGGCGGCTCGGTCCGCGCCGCATCCCGACCCGCATGGCGCCCGACCTGTATGCCGCGGCGGTGCTGATCGCCAGCCACGGAGGCGCTCCGTGACGCCGGGATGCACGCCCGGCTGGAAGGAGGCGCGCAGCATCCTCTGCGTGCGCCTGGATGCGCTCGGCGACGTCCTGATGTGCACGCCGGCGATGCGGGTCCTCCGCGACGTCCTGCCCGGGCGCAGCCTGACCCTGCTGACCTCGCCGTCAGGGGCTGCGGCCGCGCCCTTCGTTCCGGAAATCGACGAGGCGATCGTGCATGCGGCGCCGTGGATGAAGACGGAGGTCCCGGCCGCGCCCGAGGACCTGCTCGCCCTCGCCGCCACCCTGGCCGCGCGCCGCTTCGATGCGGCGGTCGTGTTCACCACCTATACGCAGAGCGCCCTGCCCGCGGCGACGCTGTGCTGGCTGGCCGGGATTCCGCTGCGGCTCGCCCACTGCCGCGAGAATCCCTACCACCTGCTGACCGACTGGATCGCGGATCCGGAGCCGCAGGCCATGGTGCGCCACGAAGTGCAGCGCCAGCTCGAGCTGGTGCGGCATGCCGGCGCGCCGCGCCAGGCCGGGCCGGCGCCAGGGCTGTCGTTCGCGCTGCGCGCCGCCGACGTCACCGCCACGCGCGTGCGCCTGCTGCGCATCGGCGTCGATCCCGACCGGCCCTGGCTGCTGCTGCACCCGGGTGCCAGCGCGGCCTCGCGGCGCTATCCGGCCAGCCATTGGGCACGCGCGGTCGGCCTGCTGGCGCGCCGCACCGGCCTGCCGATCGTCATCACGGGCAGCGCTGCCGAAGTTGAATTGGTCGAGGAGGTCCGGGCCGGCTGCGGGGTAGGAAGCTACTCCCTCGCCGGTCAGCTGAGCCTGGGAGAACTGGGGGCCGCGCTGCACCTGGCCGCGGTCGCGCTGACCAACAACAGCGGGCCGGCCCATGTGGCGGCCGCGGTCGGCACCCCGGTGGTCGACCTGTACGCGCTGACCAATCCCCAGCACACGCCCTGGCGCGTGCGCAGCCGGGTGCTGTTCCAGGACGTGCCCTGCCGCTTCTGCTTCAAGAGTACTTGCCCGGCCGGCCACCATGCCTGCCTGGCGGAGGTGGCGCCGGAACGTGTCGTGGACGCCGTGCTGGAGTTGCTGCCGCCGGCACCGGGCGCCCGCCTGCCCTCCACGGCAGGCGCCGATGCCGCAAGCCTCGGCCTTAATGCCGGCTGAGCTCGATGCCGGCTGAGCTCGATGCCGGCCGGCCTCAGTGCTTGCCGGCGCGCGCCACCGCACCGGAAGCGCCGGCGGTGCTGCCCAGGCTGCGGAACAGCTGCAGCGGGATGGCGTTCGCCATCGCCTGCATGCCGAGGTCGTTCGGATGCAGGTGGTCGCCGCTGTCGTAGGCCGGCAGCATGCGGGTCGGGTGGCTCGGATCGCGCACCGCACGGTCGAAGTCGATCACGCCGTCGAACTCGTCGCTGGAGCGGATCGAGTTATTCACGGCCTCGCGAATCTGCTCCTTCGCCGGCGTGTAGTAGCCGGGGAAGATCGTGCCCTCGAACGGCGTCAGGGTGGCGCCGTAGATCGCGATGCCCTTCTCGTGGGCGCGCGCGATCAGCTGGCGGTAGCCGGCAATCAGCTCGTCCGGCGTCGGTTCTTCCGAGATCGGGATGGTGCCGGTGCCCGGGTGGCCGATGTCGTTGATGCCGATCAGCACGACCAGGTAGCGCACGCCGGCGGTGGCCAGCACGTCGCGGTCGAAGCGCTCCAGCGCGGCGCGGCCGAACAGCGGCTGCTCGCCCGGGTCGCGCAGCAGGCGGTTGCCGCCGATGCCGCGGTTCACCACCCCGAGGCGGGCGCTCCAGGCGACCAGGCCGGCGGCCGGGCTCACGGCCTGCCTGCTGGCCTGCTTAGTTGCCTGCTTAGTTGCCTCCTTGTCGGCCTGCTTGCCGCCCTTGACAAGGCTGAGCGGCTCGCGCGCGGTCTGCAGGCGCAGGGCCAGCAGGTCGGGCCAGCGGTGGTTGGCGTCGATCATGGTGTTCGAACCGTCGGTGATCGAATCGCCCAGCGCCACGATGGCGGCGCCGCCCGGGGCGTTGACGTCGACCTCGGTCAGGAAGGGCCAGGAAGTGATGGTCCGGTCGGTCGGGAAGACCGCCGCGCCGGTGAAATTGCCGGGCAGCGAGACGTAGTTGGTCTGGAAGGCCGAGCCGTGGATGGTGGTGGCCTGCACGCTGCCCGGCAGGTGCAGGCTGATGGCCAGGTCGGACAGGGCCGGCACGTCGAGGTCGACCGGATCGGACAGCACCGGAGCGCCGGGCGGGACCGTGATCGAGCGACTGCCGCTGAAGCTCAGCGGGCGGTCGCTGCCGGCGACGATGGTAGCGCCGCCCTGGCGCAGCGCCACGTGGGCCTCGCCGATGCGCAGCGGCACCGCGCCGAAGGTATTCGAGATCCGGATCCGGACCTGATTTCCTCCGATACTGGTGTGTACGATCAGGCGCAGGGTCTGGTCATTGAAGGTCATCACCTGGTTGCTCAGCGGCGGCCCGGCAGGCCCCGTGCCCCAGGTGCCGACCCACTGTTCGGTGGTCCAGTCCGGCTGGGCGAAGGCCGGCAGCGACGGCAGCGCCATGCCGGCCAGTGCCAGCAGGCCTACGGCACATACACGGTGGACGAATGCGGAGATGGGCAGCGGATTGCGCTTCATGATGGCTCCTCGGTAACGTGATCGGACAGCCGCCGCAGCATCGCGCAAACGCGGGCTCGATGGCACGCTCCAATCTAGCCATCGATAGCGGGCACAACAAGACAGGTTCGACCTGAACCGTTGAGTTATATCGAGGAGTACGCCGGAATGCGATGCACTAAAGAACGACTAGCCCTGGCGCTTGACGAGTTCCCGCGGTGCCGCGGTGGCCTGTTCCTGGCGCAACAGCGCATCCAGGGCCTCGCGGTCGACCGTCTCCTTCTCCAGCAGCGCATGCGCGAGCGCGTCCAGCAGCTTGCGCCGCTCGCGCAGGGTCGCGCGCACGCGCTCGTGCGCCTCGTCCAGCAGGCGGGCGATGTCGGCATCGATCATGCGCGCGGTGCGCTCGCTGTACTCGCGGCGCTGGCCGGGCGGCATCGGGTACAGGGCACCGGGAGCCGTCTGCTCGAAAGCTGCCAGGCCCAGCCGCTCGCTCATGCCGTACTGCGTCACCATATGGCGCGCCAGGTCGGTCGCCATCTGCAGGTCGTTCTGGGCGCCGGTGGAGACGTCGCCGAACGCCAGTTCCTCCGCGACCCTGCCGCCCAGGTAGACGTCGATCCGGTCCAGCAATTCGCTCTTCTTGAGCAGGTAGCGGTCCTCGGTCGGCAGCTGCTGGGTGTAGCCGAGGGCGGCAATGCCGCGCGGGATGATCGAGACCTTGCCCACGCGGTCGGCATGCGGGCGGAATTCTGCCACCAGCGCATGTCCGGCCTCGTGCCAAGCGACGGTTTCCTTCTCGAGCGGGTTGATCAGGCGCGAGCGCTTTTCCATGCCGGCGATGACGCGGTCGACGGCTTCGTCGAAGTCGGCGCTGTCGACCCGCTCCTTGCCGCGGCGGGCCGCCAGCAACGCCGCCTCGTTGACCAGGTTGGCGAGGTCGGCGCCGGACAGGCCGGGGGTGCGCGCGGCGATGCGCGCCAGGTCGACGTCGTTCGCCAGCGTTACCTTGCGCGCGTGCACCTGCAGGATCTGCTGGCGCCCGCGCAGGTCGGGCCGGTCGAGGGCGACGTGACGGTCGAAGCGCCCGGGGCGCAGCAGGGCCGGATCGAGGATTTCGGGGCGGTTGGTGGCGGCCAGGATGATCACGCCCTTGCCGGTGTCGAAACCGTCCATCTCGACCAGCAGCTGGTTCAGGGTCTGCTCCTGCTCGTTGTAGCCGCCGACGGTACCGGCGATGCCGCGCGCGCGGCCCAGCGCGTCCAGTTCGTCGATGAAGATGATGCAGGGCGCCACCTTCTGGGCCTGGACGAACAGGTCGCGCACGCGCGCCGCGCCGACGCCGACGAACATCTCGACGAATTCCGAGCCGCTGATCGAAAAGAACGGTACCCCCGCCTCGCCCGCCACGGCCTTGGCCAGCAGGGTCTTGCCGGTGCCGGGCGCGCCGACGATCAGCACGCCTTTCGGGATGCGCCCGCCGAGGCGGTGGTAGCGCTGCGGGTTCTTCAGAAATTCGACGATCTCCATCAGCTCTTCCCGGGCCTCGTCGGCGCCGGCCACGTCGCCGAAGCTGACCCCGGTCCGGCTCTGCATGTGGACCCGGGCGCGGCTCTTGGCGATGTCGAACAGCCCGGCCGTCATGCCGCCACGCTTGAGCATGGTGCTCCAGAGCCAGAACAGCAGCAGGATCGGCAGCACCCAGGACAGCAGGCTCGACAGCCACTCGCTGTGTGCCTGGCCGCCGTAGCGCACCTTGGCCGCCTCGAGTTCCTTGGCCAGGTCGGGGTCCGTCACGCGCACCGTGGTGAAGGGACAGTTGCCGTCCGCGCCGCACTTGATCGCGCCGGCGCGCGCCTTCGGCAGCACGGCTTCGAGGCCGCTGTCCTTCAGGGTGCCGGAGACTGTCGTGTCGGAAACCGTGACTTCCTTCACCTGCCCGGCATGCAAGAGCTGCTTGAACTCGCTGTAGGCCAGCGGCGAAGTCGTCATCAGCTCGAACAGGGACTGGGACAGCATGAACAACAGCAGTCCGAACATCCAGTACCACAGAAAGGGCCGGATCGCCCCGCTTTTGTTGTCAGGTTTGTTGTCGGGCTTATTGTCAAGCTTGTCGTCGGCCTTGTTGTCGGCCTTGCTGTCCACACGCGTCCTCCCGTCGGCTGCCACGCCGCGTCATTCACACGTTGTTCTTCAGGATAGTCCTCGTTTTGATGTAAATCAAATCCGTGCGCCGCAAGCTCACAGCGTCTTGCGTACCTGGCGCACGGCCTCGGCGGCATCTTGCGCAATCTCGGCGATGTCCTTGCTGCGGCGGCGGTCCAACCACAGGACCAAGGCGCCGAGGACCCACCAGGCCGGCAGCCCGGCCAGCACCAGGAAGGGCGCGGCCACCAGCAGCACGCCGAGTTCGGCGGGCCCGCCGGCCAGCGCCGCGGCCTGCCCCGCCGAGGCGAACAATGCCGGCCACCAGCAATAGGCCGCAATCGCCAGGCACGGCCCGGCCACGGCGCAGGCCAGCAGCGTGCAGGCGAAGCGCGCGGCCGCCTCGCGCCCCGACTTCGGCCACAGGAACAGGAAGCCGAGGCCAGTCGCCGCCAGGCCGGCGGCAAACGGAACGGCGGCGAGCTTCAGGAACATGAGCGCGACCATGGCAATGTCTCCCATCGTTGATGTTTATCTTGAAAAGGTTTAGTATTTCGACACGAGTATAGAACTCTAAACTGACGTAAGTCAAGAACACTAAACCAATCGAGTTTAGGATGCTAAACATGAACACACTGACCGAACGCCTCAGCACCATTTATCGCGACCTCCCCCAGCTGGAAGGCGAGCGTGGCCAGACGGGGCTGGTGAAAGCGTCCGGCGCGTCGAAGAGCGTGGTCAACCAGTGGCTGACCGGGAAGATCAAGTCGATGGATATCCGCTATGCGCTGAACATCGAGCGCGAACTCGGCTTTTCCCATATCTGGCTGATGACCGGCGAAGGAGAACCGCGCGCGGCGCCGCTGCACGGGGTCAGGAACGCGATGCCGGTGCGCGCCGCGGCCAACGACGATGCCGACTTCGTCGAGATCCAGATGGTCAAACTGCGCCTGTCGGCCGGCATCACCGGTTTCCGGACCGAGCCGGAACGGCGCGACGGCGGCACCCTCGGCCTGCGCCGCTCCTGGATCGAGCGCCACCAACTGCGCCCGGAACACCTGATCGCCATCCTGGTCAAGGGCGAGAGCATGGAGCCCTCGCTGTACGAGGACGACATCGTGATCGTCAATACCCTCGACACCAAGCCCGTCGACGGCGCCGTGTATGCCTTCAACTACGAGGGCGAGGCGGTGGTCAAGCGCCTGGCGCGCGACGCCGGCCAGTGGTGGCTGACCTCGGACAATCCGGACCAGCGCAAGTACCACCGCAAGCTGTGCAAGGGCGCGGAATGCCTGGTGATCGGCCGCGTGGTGCGCAAGGAAAGCGACCGGATCTGACGTCCCCGGTTGATAGATGAAGATCCAGGTCGCGGTGACGGTGCTGAAGGGCGTGCGGGTGGCGGTGGCGTTCCCGCCGCCGGCCTGGGTCGTGCCCGGCATGGGCGACGCGCTGCTGGCGCGGCTGCAGCCGCACTTCCCCACCCTGCCGGTCATGCTGGCGTCGAGCCAGCCGCATGGGATACGCGCACATGCCGCGTTCCAGGCCCAGCGCCTGGTCGACGGCGAAGACCTGGACGGCCTGGCGCGGGTCGAGGTCGACCTGGACGCGCCGCCGGCGCTGCCGGAGGAGCCGCCGCCCTTCTAGTCCTGGATCAGAAGCGGTAGGACGCCCCCGCCAGCAGCGACGGCGTGCGCGCCGCGTCGTCGGACTGCGCCGCGCCGCCGCGGGTGCGCCAGGCCAGCATCAGGTTGGCGCTCCAGTGTTCGCCGGCATAGCGCAGGCCCAGGCCGGCGCCGGCCAGCGAGCGGTAATTCACGCCCTCCGTCCACGGCGATTTGTTGAGCGTGACCCGGCCGGCGTCGTAGAACGCGAACGGCACTACCGGCCCCATCGCGTAGCGCGCTTCGAGCTGGGCCAGCCAGCCGTTGTCGCCATAGCCTTCGCCGTTCGGATAGGCGCGCACGCCGTTCACGCCGCCCAGGCCCAGCTTCTCGGACGGATCGAGGTTGGCGCCGGCGCGCTGCACCGACATCCTGCCGTACAGGTCGATGCGCTGGTTCAGCGACTGGATGCGGGCCAGGTCGAAGTTCAGCTTCGAGAAGCCGCCCGCGGTGCGGGCGCTGGCATCGTTCAGCGCGCGCGACTCGCCGTCCAGGGCCAGGCTGCCGCGCACGAAGGACAGCGCGCCGTAGGTGATGCCGGCGTAGATGAACTGGTCGCGCATGTCGAAGGCGACGTTGACCGGGATGACGGTGCTCGACTTGTCGCTCCGGGTGGCGCTTGCGCCCTGGCGGTCGTGCAGCTTCTTGTGGTCCAGGCTCGCCGACAGCGTCAGGTTGCGCAGCTGCGAGCGCACCAGCGGATAGCTCAGGCCGAGACTGGCGACGTCCGCCGTGCCGCGCGCGCCGAGGGCCGCGAAGCTGCCCGCCAGCTCGTAGAAGGAATGGGTGTAGCTGGCCTTGCCGCGCAGCCCGCGGTGGCCCAGCGGCGCCGCGTACGCGAAGGAGCCGAACCACATGTGGTCTTCGGTGTACAGCGCCTGCACCGAGATCTGATCGCCCAGCATGAAGGGGCTGTCGGCATCCGCGCTCAGGTGGGCGCGCATGCGGCCGGTGGCATGGGTGCCGTAGTTGTCGAGCCCCGCCTCGCCCTTGTAGCGGTGGTCGCGCTGCACCTCGACCAGCAGGTCGCCGGTGCCGACTTCCTCGCCCGGCCGCACCAGCGGCACGGTGCGGTCGCCCGACTGGTCGTTCAGCAGCAGGGTCACGCGTTCGAGGTCGGCGCTCTC
This sequence comes from Massilia sp. LXY-6, assembly GCF_051233485.1. Lineage (NCBI taxonomy): Bacteria > Pseudomonadati > Pseudomonadota > Betaproteobacteria > Burkholderiales > Oxalobacteraceae > Massilia > Massilia sp. LXY-6. The sequence continues at coordinate 58,098 of NZ_JBKFGF010000002.1, read as the reverse complement.
GATGATCGCTCCTTTGGGCAGCGCCGACAGGAAGCCCTCGGCGCCGCCGACGAAAGCCGGCTCGCCGTGCGCGCTCACCTTGCCGTAGCGGCCTTCCAGGATCTGCACCTTCAGCTCGCCGTTCGACATGTCCTGCTGCGGCAGGTAAGCGCGTGCGAACGGATAGCCGGCCTGCTGGTAGTAGGCGCTCAGGCGCGCGGCCAGGCTGCTCAAGCCGCCGAAATCGTAGGACTGGCCCTCGACCGGGCCGAGGGCAGCCAGCAGCACCGCGCTCGGGATGCGCGTGTTGCCGGTGATCGTCACGTGGCGCAGCACCACGCGCGGACCGCCGCTCTGCGGCATCTGCGCCGGCGGCGCGACCTGGACGGGATTGGCACCGCTTGGTGCGGGACGGGGCAGCGCCCGCGCGTTTTCCTGCAGCAGCGCGCCGCTGTCGGGCAGCTGCTGGGCCAGGACCGGCAGGCAGGCCGATACGCACAGGGCCATCGGCAGGAGGGAAAAATGTCGTTTCATGCTTCGCTTCATATTCGTTGGTGGCTTATTGCTCGCCAGCGTCCTTGCCCGCGGCCGGCATCCGGATGCCGCCGGAGACCACCAGCACATCGAGGAATTTCACATCGCGGCCGGCGCCCGGTGCCTGGGTCGACGACTGGCGGCGCTCGGTCGCGCTGACGCCAGTGGTCGGCTCCGCGGCGGGGGCGGCACCCTGCTCGGGGACCGCCAGGTAGCTCATGCCGCCCATCGCCGGCGCCTGCAGGACCGAGACGATGCCCTGGTTCTGAGGAGGAGCGATGGCGGCGGCGACGGCCGACGAGGTGGCCGCTGCCGGTGCCGGCGCCGGGACAGGCGCCGGAGTCGGAGTCGGCACCGGCGTCGGGGTCACGATTGACGCCGGGCGAATCGTGCCGCTGGCCGCCGCCATGCCCGGGAAGGCGTAATTGCCGGCATCGGTGCCGGACAGCGCCAGTCCGCTGACGTTCACGGCGATGCCCGTGCCGGGCGCCGCCTGGACGAACTGGGCGCTGGCGGTGCTGCCGTTCAGGCCGACGTTGTCGCTGACGAGGACGCCGACCAGGATACCCGGCGCGCTCAGGGTTGCGCCGGTGGTGCCGTCGGCGGTCTTGTCGGCGACCGTCGTGCCGCTCACCGCCAGCGCCTTGGGCGTGATGGTGGCGGTGGCGCTGCCCTGCCCCGCGATCGCATAGTTGGCGGCATCGCGGCCGGCATAGCTGCTGCTCAGGGCCACGGTCTTGCCGCTGCCGGCATTCTTGTCCGCGAAGCTGCCGCTGGCGCTGACGCGCACGTCGTCGCCTTGCACGAGGCCTTGCAGGCTCGCGCCGGCGGTCGATACGGCCGCCGTGGTGGAGCCGTCATAGATCTTGTCAAGGGCCGTGATGCCGGACACGCTCATGGCCTTCGGCTTGATGGAAGCGGTGGTGCTGGCCTGGCCGGTGATGCTGTAGTTGGCCGCGTCGGCACCGCCGACGCTGCTGTGCAGGGCCACGGTCTTGCCGCTGCCGGCGTTCTTGTCGGCGAAGGTGCCGGTCGCGCTCACGCGCACGTCATCGCCTTGCACGAGGCCTTGCAGGCTCGCGCCCGATGCCGACACGCTGGCCGAGGTGCTGCCGTCGTAGACCTTGTCCGCAGCGGCAATGCCCGACACGGTCAGGGCCTTCTGGCCGATCGAGCCAATCACACTGGCCGGCAGGGTCAGGCTGTAGTTGGACGCCAGGCCGCTGCCGTTGGACAGCGCGCCGCCGCTGACGGTCACGGTCTTGCCGGTGCCTGCGTTCTTGTCGGCGAAACTGCCGCTCAAGCCGCCGAGGGTCAGGGTTTCGTCGCCGACCAGGCCGGTCAGCGTGCCGCCCGTCAGCGTGGCCGCGGTGCTGCCGTCATAGGTCTTCGAAGCGGCGCCCAGGCCGGTGACGCTCAAGGCCTTCGGCGTGATGGAAGCGGTCGCGCTGGCCTGGCCCGTGATGGCGTAGTTGGGCGCATCGAGGCCGCCGAAGCTGCTGTTCAGCGTCACGGTCTTGCCCTTGCCCGCGTTCTGGTCGGCGAAGGCGCCGGTCGCGCTCACGCGCACGTCGTCGCCTTGCACGAGTCCTTGCAGGCTCGCGCCCGACGCCGACACGCTGGCCGAGGTGCTGCCGTCGTAGACCCTGTCCGCAGCGGTGATGCCCGATACAGTCAAGGCTTTCTGGCCGATCGACGCCACCACGCTCCCCGGCAGGGTCAGGCTGTAGTTCGAGGCCAGGCCGCTGCCGTTGGACAGCGTGCCGCCGCTGACGGCCACCGCCTTGTCGGTGCCCACGTTCTTGTCGGCGAAGGTACCGCTCAAGCCGCCGAGGGTCAGCGTTTCGTCGCCGACCAGGCCGGCGAGCGTACCGCCCGTCAGCGTGGCCGCGGTGCTGCCGTCATAGGTCTTCGATGCCGCGCCCAGGCCGCTAATGCTCAAGGCCTTCGGCGTGATGCCGGCGTTGGTGCCGGCCTGGCCCGTGATGGCATAGTTGGCCGCATCGAGGCCGCCGAAGCGGCTGCTCAGCGTCACGGTCTTGCCCTTGCCCGCGTTCTGGTCGGCGAAGGCGCCGCTGACGCTCACGCTCACGTCGTCGCCCGCGACCAGGCCATTGAGGACGGCCTTGGCCGCGTTCACGGTCGCTGCCGTCGTGCCGTCGTAGACCTTGTCGGAGGCCGTGATGCCGGACACACCCAAGGCCTTCGGCATGATGGCGCCGCTCAGGCCCGTCGGTTGGGAGAGGCTGTAGTTCGAGGCCAGGCCGGTGCCGTCGCTCAGCCCGATGCCGGTGACCGTCACGTTCTTCCCGCTGCCGGCGTTCTTGTCGGCGAAAGTCCCTACCGCGCCGAAGAAGCCGAGGGTTTCGCCGCCGACCAGGCCGCTGAGGCTGCCGCCGCTCAGGGGCGCCGACGTCGTGCCGTCATACATCTTGTCTGACACGCTCATGCCGGTGATGCTTAAAGCCTTCGGCGTGATGCTGGCCGTGGCGCTGGTCTGGCCGACGATGGCGTAGTTGGCCGCGTCAAGGCCGCCGGTGCTGCTGGTCAGGGCCACCGTCTTGCCGCTGCCCGCGTTCTGGTCGGCGAAGGCGCCGGTGGCGCTCACGCTCACGTCGTCGCCATGCACGAGACCGGTGAGGGTCGCGCCGGCGGTCGACACGGTGGCCGAGGTGGAGCCGTCATAGACTTTGTCGGCAGCCGTGATGCCAGACACTGCCAGGGTCTTCGGCGTGATGGAAGCGGTGGTGCTGGCCTGCCCGGTAATGCTGTAGTTGGCCGCATCAAGGCCGCCGATGCTGCTGTTCAGCGCCACGGTCTTGCCGCTGCCGGCGTTCTTGTCGGCGAAGGCGCCGGTCGCACGGACGCTCACGTCGTCGCCCGTGATCAGGCCTTGCAGGGTCACGCCGGACGCCAACACAGTGGCCGAGGTAGTGCCGTCGTAGACCTTGTCCGAGGCCGTGATGCCGGACACGCTCAATGCCTTCGGCGTGATGGACGCGGTGGTGCTGGCCTGGGCGGTGATGCTGTAGTTGGCCGCGTCAAGGCCGCCGGTGCTGCTGGTCAGGGCCACCGTCTTGCCGCTGCCCGCGTTCTTGTCGGCGAAGGCGCCGGTGGCGCCCACGCGCACGTCGTCGCCTTGCACGAGGCCTTGCAGGTTCGCGCCGGATGCCGACACGCTGGCCGAGGTGCTGCCGTCGTAGACCTTGTCCGACGCGGTGATGCCGGCCACGCTCAGCTTCTTCTGGTAAATCGAAGCGACCACGCTGCCCGGCAGGGTCAGGCTGTAATTGGACGCCAGGCCGGTACCGTCGGCCAGCGCGCCGCCGCTGACGGTCACGGTCTTGTTGGCGCCCGCGTTCTTGTCGGCGAAGCTGCCGCTCAAGCCGCCCAGGTTCAGGCTCTCGCCCTCGACCAGGCCGGCGAGCGTGCCGCCGGTCAGCGTGGCCGAGGCGGTCCCGTCATAAGTCTTCGAAGCGGCACCCAGGCCGCTAATGCTCAAGGCCTTCGGCGTGATGCTGGCCGTGGTGCTGGTCTGGCCGGCGATGCTGTAGTTGGCCGCGTCGAGGCCGCCGGTGCTGCTGGTGAGCGCCACGGTCTTGCCGCTGCCGGCGTTCTTGTCGGCGAAGGCACCGGTCGCACTCAAGTTCACCTTGTCGCCTTGCACGAGGCCCACGAGGCTCGCGCTGGCGGTCGACACGCTGGCCGAGGTGCTGCCGTCGTAGACCTTGTCGGAGGCTGTAATGCCCGACACGGTCAAGCCCTTCTGCCCGATCGAGCCCGTCACACTGGCCGGCAGGCTCAGACTGTAGTTGGACGCCAGGCCGGTACCGTCGGACAGCGCGCCGCCGCTGACGGTCACGGTCTTGTTGGCGCCCGCGTTCTTGTCGGCGAAGCTGCCGCTCAAGCCGCCCAGGTTCAGGCTCTCGCCCTCGACCAGGCCGGCGAGCGTGCCGCCGGTCAGCGTGGCCGAGGCGGTCCCGTCATAAGTCTTCGAAGCGGCGCCCAGGCCGCTAATGCTCAAGGCCTTCGGCGTGATGCTGGCCGTGGTGCTGGTCTGGCCGGTGATGCTGTAGTTGGCCGCGTCGAGGCCGCCGGTGCTGCTGGTGAGCGCCACGGTCTTGCCGCTGCCGGCGTTCTTGTCGGCGAAGCTGCCGCTGGCGCTCACGCTCACGGCGTCGCCGTGCACGAGGCCCGTGAAGGTCGCGCCGGCGGTCGACACGGTAGCCGAGGTAGTGCCGTCGTAGACCTTGTCGGCAGCCGTGATGCCGGACACGCTCAATGCCTTCGGCGTGATGGAAGCAGTGGTGCTGGCCTGCCCGGTGATGCTGTAGTTGGCCGCGTCGGCACCGCCGATGCTGCTGTTCAGCGCCACGGTCTTGCCGCTGCCGGCGTTCTTGTCGGCGAAGGCGCCGCTGGCGCTCACGCGCACGTCGTCGCCTTGCACGAGGCCCACGAGGCTCGCGCTGGAGGTCGACACGCTGGCCGAGGTGCTGCCGTCGTAGACCTTGTCGGAGGCTGTGATGCCCGACACGGTCAAGCCCTTCTGCCCGATCGAGCCCGTCACACTGGCCGGCAGGCTCAGGCTGTAGTTGGACGCCAGGCCGGTACCGTCGGACAGCGCGCCGCCGCTGACGGTCACGGTCTTGTTGACGCCCGCGTTCTTGTCGGCGAAGCTGCCGCTCAAGCCGCCCAGGTTCAGGCTCTCGCCCTCGACCAGGCCGGCGAGCGTGCCGCCGGTCAGCGTGGCCGAGGCGGTCCCGTCATAAGTCTTCGAAGCGGCACCCAGGCCGCTAATGCTCAAGGCCTTCGGCGTGATGCTGGCCGTGGTGCTGGTCTGGCCGGTGACGCTGTAGTTGCCCGCATCGAGGCCGCCGGTGCTGCTGGTGAGCGCCACGGTCTTGCCGTTGCCGGCATTCTTGTCGGCGAAGCTGCCGCTGGCGCTCACGCTCACGGCGTCGCCTTGCACGAGGCCCGTGAAGATCGCGCTGGCGGTCGACACGCTGGCCGAGGTGCTGCCGTCGTAGACCTTGTCGGAGGCGGTGATGCCGGACACGCTCAATGCCTTCGGCGTGATGGTGCCGGTCAGGCCGGTCGGCTGGGAGAAGGTGTAGTTCGAGGCCAGGCCGGTGCCGTCGCGCAGGCTGACGGCCGACAGCGTCACACCCTTGCCGGTGCCGGCGTTCTTGTCGGCGAAGGCGCCCGCCAGCGCGGAGATCCCGAGACTCTCGTTGCCGACCAGGCCGCTGAGGATGCCACCGCTCACGGTCGCCGCCAGCGTGCCGTCGTAGACCTTGTCGGCCACCGCCAGCCCGCCGATGCTCAGGGCTTTCGGCACGATCGACGCCGTATTGCCGCTGCTGGCCGCGTCCAGTCCAGGCAGGCGGTAGTTGCTGGCCAGGCCATTCGCACCGTCGGCGAGTGTGATCGCGTCGATGTACAGGGCCGAGGCGACGTTCGCGCTGTTGGCCGTCGCGCCGTTCACGCTCAGCTTTTCGCCGCTCACCAGGTTGCCGACCGTGACACCGCCCAGGCTCGTGTTGCCGTCATAGGTCTTGCTGGCGCTGAGGGTGACGGTGCGCGGGGTGATGCTCGCGGTGGCGCTGGCCGAATTCCCGGACAGCGTGTAGTTGCCCGCATCGAGGCCGCCCAGGGCGATGTTGCCGATGCTGACCGCATAGGTGCCGACGTCCTTGCCGGCGAAGTTGCCGCTGCCGCTGGCGGTGACGGCATCGCCGGCCACCAGGCCGGACAGGGTCACCGCCGCCGTCGTATTGCCGTCGTAGATCTTGTTCGCGGCGTTCGGTGTCAGCGTCTTCGGCGTGATCGTGTAGCTGCCAGTGCTGAAATAGCCGACCGCGTAGGTCGTCCCGCCGGACGTATAGCTGGACGCGTTGGCCGCGTTCGGGGTCAGGCTGTCATAGGCGCCGACGTTCTTGCCGGCGGTGTAGAAAATCGGCGCCGGGGCCAGGCTCGCGGCCGAAAAGCCGGTGGGCGCACCAAGGGTGGTGTAGGCGAGGCCGGTTGCCGTCGTGCTTCCGTCGTAGACCTTGGTGCCGCTGCCGCTCTGGATCATGTAGATCGGCTGGGTGGACGCGCTCACGGCCTGGTAGGTTGCGTACAGGTAGCTGTTGTTCGAGCCCGGCACCACCATCGTGCCGCAGTTCGCATACGGCGCCGAGCACTGGACCTGGGGAGACTGCGTGTACGCGGACAGCCGCGGTGCCCCGTTGATGTAGATGAGCCAGTTGCCGACCGACGGTCCCTGGAGCAGGATGCGGTTGCTGTTGCCGTTGGTGGCCAGGCCGACCGCGCCCACTTCCAGGTTGCCGGCCGTACTGCCGGGCGTGGCATTGACCGCGTTGATCAGCATCGTACCGCCGGTAGGCGAGCTGCCAACGGTCGTCACGGTGTTCGACAGTCCCTCGAACGACATGGCGAAGACGTGGTCGCTGCCATCGCTCCGGGCATTCACCAGCAGGTTGCCGGAACTGGACAGGATGACCGCGCTCGACTTGACGTAGACGCCGCCCATGACACCGGTGTAGCTGCCGCCTTTCGACGCTTGCGTGGAGCGGCCGCTGATGGTGATATTGCCGCCGTTCGACAGGATCGACTTGCCCGTGTCGACGGTGACGGCCGGGGCACCGTCGACGGTGTTGAGCGCGAAGCCGATGCCGCCGACCACATTGCCGCCGCCGATCACGATATTGCCGCCGTTCGACTTCAGGTTGCCGCTGACGACGACACCGCCGACGGTGGCCCCGGGAGCATTGGCCGAGGACAGGTTCAGGTTCAGCTTGCCGCTGGCGGAGGTGATGTCGCTGTTGACGAAGATGTTGCGGTCGGCCTGCAGGGTCAGGGTCGCATCGGCGCCGGCGGTTTTCGCGATCCGGCTGGCGACCGTGATGTCGCCGCTGCCGGTGGCGGTGGCGCCGCCCTTGGCCGGCTCGCTCACCTGGGTGCTCACCGTCACGCTGGTGCCCTGGTTGAGGGAATTCACGATGGTCGATGCCGAGGCGGCATCGATCGTGTAGTCGTACGGGTCGATCAGCCATGCGCCGCCAGTCCCATGCGCGGCGCCGGCGTTGACGACCAGGCCCGCGGCGGTGTCGACGTGGGCGGCCGAGGTCTCGATGGCGCCGCCGTTGCCGCCCTTCGGCGCGCTGGCGTCGAGCGTGCCGCCGGCGTGCAGGGTGCCGGACTGCATGTCGCCGAGCAGCAGGATCTTGCCCTGCTCGCCGCTCGCCAGCGTGCGCGCCTGGACGATGCCGCTGTTGTTGATGACCGAGCCGCTCAATTCGCTCGCGGATTTCGCCGTCATCAGTACGGTGCCGCCGTCGGCGCGGATCGCACCGCCGTTCTCGACCAGCGCGTCGAGCGCGCCCTTTTGCACCTGCAGCTTGACCGCGCCGCCGAAGTCGACCAGCACCTCGCTGCCGGCGCCCAGCAGCACATTGCCGCTGTCGGCGGCGAGCTGGCCGGTGTTGGAGACCTTTGCCGCGACCAGGGCGATGTTGCCGCCGGCGGCCGCGTTGATGCTGCCCTGGTTCTCGACCGCCTTGGCGCTGCTGCCCGCCAGATGGTAGCGCCCGGCGAGGAAGTCGTCATTACTCATCGACAGGGTCGAGGCCAGCAGGCCGCCGACGTTGACCTGGGCTGTCGGCGCGAACAGGACGCCGTTCGGATTGATCAGGAATACGTGGCCGTTGGCCTTGAGCGCGCCCTGGATCAGGGACGGATCGGCGCCGAGCACCCGGTTCAGCGCCACCGAGGTGCTCGACGGCTGCACGAAGTTGACGGTATGGCTTTGTCCGACCGAGAAGCCGGTCCAGTCGAGCGCCGCCTTGGCGCTGGTCTGGTTCACCGTCATGCCCTGGCCGGCATACTGGATCGAGGCCTGGCCGGCCACCACACGGCCGCCGGTCGGCAGCGGATCGGCGGCGAGCGCCGCGCCGCCGGCCGCAGCCAGCGCCAGCACGGCGGCCTGGCGGCGCTTGCGCGAACGGGTGGAGGACGCTTTCGTCCTTCCCGACGCACATTCCGAAACAACCTGCCACATGCCCATGCATGCGTTCCAGACAATCCTGTAAATGTGATTCATGCCGACCCTGCTCATATCCGTTTCAAATGGGTAGGCAGTGTAGGATATTTCCTACGCGAATTAAAAATACTTTAAGGAAAAAACAAGGATTAGTCTGATATCCGCAACGAAAAATGACAGGACGTTAAGTACATTTCAGTACATGAATTTCTCCGCTTCGACCACAGCCATATGCCGTCACGCCGGGCAACCCGGTCCGCCCGTCTGCAGCGGATAGATCATGGCTACGGTAGTCGAGCGCGCTCTCGACGCATTCTCATTTAACATCGACAATGGTTGCCCTTGGTGCCAACGCGATCTCCATGACAGCACGACGATTCTCGACCTTGCGCCGGATTCCCCGCCCGATCTGGGTACTCGGCTTCGTCAGCATGCTGATGGATATCTCGTCCGAGATCGTCCACAGCCTGCTGCCGATGTTCCTGGTCACCACCCTCGGGGCCAGCGTGGCGACGGTCGGGCTGATCGAGGGCATCGCCGAAGCGGCGGCGCCGATCGTCAAGGTGTTTTCGGGAAGCCTCAGCGATTACCTGGGAAACCGCAAATGGCTCGCCGTGGCCGGCTACGCCCTTGGCGCGGCCAGCAAGCCCTTCTTCGCCATCGCCGCGACGGCGAACGTCGTGCTGGCGGCGCGCTTCGTCGACCGCATCGGCAAGGGGATCCGTGGCGCGCCGCGCGATGCGCTGGTCGCCGATATCGCGTCGCCCGGCAGCCGCGGCGCCGCGTTCGGCCTGCGCCAGTCGCTGGACACGATCGGCGCGTTCACCGGTCCCCTGATCGCGGTCGGACTGATGTTGTCATGGGCTGGCGACTACCGGCGGATCTTCTGGATCGCCGTGATCCCGGGCGCCCTCGCCGTACTGCTGCTGGCGCTGGGTGTGCAGGAACCGCCGCACGCCGCCGCATCCAAGGGCATCAACCCGATCCGCCGGGAGAGCCTGCGCAAGCTGTCCGCCGCCTACTGGTGGGTGGTCGCGATCGGCGCCGTGTTCACGCTGGCGCGCTTCAGCGAAGCCTTCCTGGTCCTGCGCGCCATGCAGGGTGGCCTGCGGCCCGCCCTGGTGCCGCTGGTAATGGTCGCGATGAATATCGTCTACACGCTGTCCGCCTACCCGTTCGGAAAGCTGGCCGATTCCATGAGCCACCTGCGCCTGCTCGTGATCGGCCTGGGCTTCCTGGTGCTGGCCGACCTCGTGCTCGCCCAAAGCAATGCCTGGCCCGCGATGCTGCTCGGGGTGGGTCTGTGGGGCCTGCACATGGGGATGACCCAGGGCCTGCTGGCCGTGATGGTGGCGCAGGCCGCACCGCCGGAGCTGAAGGGAACGGCGTTCGGCTTCTTCAACCTGGTGTCCGGCATCGCCATGCTGTTCGCCAGCACGGTGGCCGGCGTGCTGTGGGAGCGCAGCGGTGCCGCGTCGACCTTCTATGCGGGCGCGGCGTTCAGCGTGCTGGCCGCCGTGCTGATCGTGGCGCGCGGCAAGCGGCTGAAGGAAGCGGCGTAGCCGTCCGCGCCAAGCGGAGCACTCTTGATACACTGGAAGCGTCCGCCTTCACTCATCCGCCCACCATGACGCCGACCTCCTCCCTCCTCGCCACTTTCACGCCCACCGGCAGGCTGCGCGCCTCCATCAACCTCGGCAATCCGATTCTGGCCTACCAGGGCGATGATGGCCGCGCGCGCGGCGTGTCGGTCGACCTCGCCGGCGAGGTCGCGCGGCTGCTGGGTGTGGAACTGGAACTGGTGGTGGTGGATGCGGCCGGCAAATCGGTCGACGTGGTCGCCTCGGACCAGGCGGACATCGGCTTCTTCGCCATCGATCCGGTGCGCGGCGCGAACATCGCATTCAGCGCGGCGTATGTGCTGATCGAGGGCTGCTACCTGGTGAAGGAACACTCCCCGATCCGCGCCAACGAGGAAGTCGACCAGGCGGTCAACCGGGTCGTGGTCGGCAAGGGCAGCGCCTACGACCTGTTCCTGACTCGCACCCTGCAGCAGGCGCAGATCCTGCGTTCGCCGACCTCGCCCACCGTGGTCGACACCTTCCTGCAGCTGAGCGCGGAAGTCGCGGCCGGCGTCAAGCAGCAGCTGGAGGCGGGTGCACGGCGCCTGGGCGGTCTACGCCTGCTCGACGGGCACTTCATGGTCATCCAGCAGGCGATGGGCACGCCGAAGAGCCGCGGCGAGGAAGCCGCCGCCTTCCTCGGCAGTTTTGTCGAGCGCATGAAGGCGAGCGGCTTCGTGGCCGATGCGCTTGCGCGCCATCGCATCGAGGGCGCATCGGTGGCGCCGGCCGCGGCCTGACGCCGGCCCGGCCGCCGCTGCTCCGCGGAACGGCCCTATTCGACCGGCTTGTCCAGCCGCGCATCGATCCAGGCGTGCGCCAGCTTCATTGCCGCTTCCGTGGCTTCGTCTTCCGTACCGTAGGTCTTGACCTGGTCATGGGGATGTTCGTACAGCGTTCGCGTGAACATCGGATTGGTGGTCGGCTCCAGGATCATGAAGGCATCCGTGAGGGCGTCTTCAGGCTTGCCGGACGGGTGGATCGCGATGTCGTGCTCGCGATACACGGCGGTGGTGACACCTTGCGTTCCCATGGCGGCTCCTTTGTGGAAAAGGCAATCCTAGCATGCTGCCCGCTATTTGCAGGGGTGGCCGAAAAGAAAAAGGCCAGCGCGACAGCCGGCCTTTTTCGGTATGGCGCGTATTCGCTCGCCTGAGCGCTGTTACCCCCCCTCTTCCGGATCGACGGCCGAAACTTCGCCATCCAGGCGTTTCATATTGTCCAACAATTGGAGCATGTAATGCAGAGAGTGCGTGATATCGCCGATCGAAAAGTCCGCGAGAACTTGCTCGTAATAATCATTGATTCTCGGTAGCGCGTGATTGTTCCAGACATCCTGGCCCGATTTTGTCACTGTGATCAGCCGCGACCGCCGGTCACGCCCGTCCGGGTCACTGCTGAGATGGCCGTCGCGCTCCATCCGGCTGAGCAAGCCCGACAAATTCTGCCGGCTCACCAGCAGGTAGCGCGCCAAATCGCCCACGCTCATCCCGCCAGACGCTTCCGGGCGGGACAGCGCGCCAAGCACAGCCCACTGTTGCGTGGTCAGGCCGAGATCCTCGACCGCCCGGGTGCCGGTTTTGTGCAACATATTTGCACATTGGTACAACCGGAAGAATAAGCGGTTGGCCAACTCCATGCGGGTGATGTGGGCTGGGTCATAGGGGTACTTCATAGTGTCTCCAGTGTTCTATCCTGAAAAAATTGCGACAAGCTAAAAACGTCAATATATTTACCGTATTTTTCGAACAGCTGCTTGCGTAATGCGGACAATCGCAATAATATACGTAAAGATGTTGACGCACATGCACTTTGGCTAATGCGTAGTGCGTAAGCATACCAACCCCGATAACTTTGGTGGAGAAAACTATGCAACGACTCGATGGAAAAACCGTAATCGTCACCGGCGGCGGCGGCGGTATTGGCAGCGCCACGTGCCGGCGCTGCGCACGAGAAGGCGCACGCGTGGCAGTGTTTGACATAAATCTGGAGGCTGCGCAGCGTGTGGCCGCCGGCATCATCGAGGCTGGCGGCGCGGCCGCCGCCTTCAAATGCGACATTACCGACCGCGCCGCGGTGGATGCCGCGATCGCCGCCGCGGAGGCCGAGCTCGGGCCGATCGACGTGCTGGTCAACAACGCCGGATGGGACGTGTTCAAACCGTTCACCAAAACCGCGCCGGCTGAATGGGACAAGCTGATCGCCATCAATCTTACCGGCGCGCTGCACATGCACCACGCCGTCCTGCCCGGCATGGCCGCGCGTAAGACGGGACGCATCGTCAACATCGCATCGGACGCGGCCCGGGTCGGCTCGTCGGGCGAAGCGGTGTACGCCGCCTGCAAGGGCGGGCTGGTGGCGTTCTCCAAGACCATCGCGCGCGAACATGCGCGCCATGGGATCACCGTCAACGTCGTGTGCCCGGGTCCGACCGACACCGCGCTGTTTGCCGACTACAAAGAAGGCGCCGGCAACCCCGACAAGCTGATGGAAGCCTTCACCCGCGCCATTCCGCTGGGCCGCATCGGCCAGCCCGACGACCTTCCAGGCGCGATCGTCTTTTTCGCCAGCGACGACGCTGCCTTTGTCACAGGTCAAGTGCTGAGCGTATCCGGCGGCCTGACCATGAACGGCTGAGCCAGCCAATCACCTTTCGCCAACGTTAGCCAACACTGGAGCACAGCATGGAATTCGAAGACATCCTTTACGAAGTACGCAACGGCGTCGCCTGGATCACGATCAACCGGCCCGACAAGATGAACTCCTTCCGCGGCCAGACCTGCGACGAGATCATCAAGGCCCTGAACCGCGCCGGCTATGACAGGGGCGTCGGCGCGATCGTGCTGGCCGGCGCCGGCGACAAGGCATTCTGCACCGGCGGCGACCAATCTGCCCATAACGGCAATTACGACGGCCGCGGCACCATTGGTCTGCCGATGGAAGAGTTGCACACCGCCATCCGCGATGTGCCCAAGCCGGTCATTGCGCGCGTGCAGGGTTACGCGATCGGCGGCGGCAACGTGTTGTGCACGATTTGCGATTTGACCATCTGCTCCGACAAGGCGCAGTTCGGCCAGGTCGGCCCCAAGATGGGCTCGGTCGACCCAGGCTACGGCACGGCATTTCTGGCCCGCGTGGTCGGCGAGAAAAAAGCGCGCGAGATCTGGTACCTGAACCGCCGCTACTCCGGCGCCGAAGCCGTGGCCATGGGCCTGGCCAACGTCTGCGTGCCGCATGATGAGCTGGATGCCGAGGTGCAGAAGTGGGCTGAAGAGATTTGCGAGCGCAGCCCCACCGCGCTGGCCATCGCCAAGCGCAGCTTCAATGCGGACACCGCGCACCAAAGCGGCATCGCCGGCTTGGGCATGTATGCGCTCAAGCTCTATTACGACACGGAAGAGTCGCGCGAAGGCGTGAATGCGTTGAAAGAAAAGCGTAAACCCGACTTCCGCAAATACGCCAAGTAAGCCGCGCCGGCAAAGCTGACGCAGTGCCCGCTTTTGGAATCGCCACAGGAGACATGATGAATCCCTATATTGACGACGACCTTGCCGCGCTTTCGGAGCATGCGCGTCGCTTTGCTGCCGGGCGGGTGGCGCCGGGTTTTCTTGAACGTGACAAGACCCGCGTACTGGAACGCTCGCTGATGCGGGAGATGGGCGAGATGGGGTTCATCGCGCCTGAGTTGCCCGAACAGTATGGCGGCCAGGGCATGGGCTGCCTGGCGGCCGGCGTGATCCATGAGGAGATCGCGCGTGCCGACCTCAGCATTTCCTATATCAATTTGCTGGCGTCGCTGAACGGCCAGATTCTGGCGCAGCACGGCAGACCGGAAGTGGTTGCGCCCTGGCTGGCCAGGCTCACGCGTGGCGAGGCATTGCTGGCGATCGCCTTGACCGAGCCGCGCGGCGGTTCGGATGCCGGCAACCTGCGCTTGAAGATGGAACGTGTCGGCGACCACTACGTGCTCAACGGCGAGAAAACTTCCATCTCCGCCGCCGACCAGGCCGATGCTGCTGTCGTGTTCGCCCGCACCGGACCGGTGGCGTCGGGCGCCCATGGTGTGTCCGCCATCCTGGTGCCGATGGATTTGCCGGGTATTACCCGCAACCGCTTCGACTGCCACGGCCAGCGCGCAATCGGCCGTGGTTCGCTGTTTTTCGAGAACGTCAGGGTGCCTGCAGACCACCTGCTGGGCGAGGAGGGCAAGGGCTTCGTGCAGGTGATGCAGGGATTCGATTTTTCCCGTGCCCTGATTGGCCTGCAGGTGCTGGCGGTGGCGCGTGTCGCGCTGGAAGAAACCTGGGAGTACGTGGCGCAGCGCGAAGCCTTCGGCAAGCCCTTGTCGGCATTCCAGGGCGTCTCACACCCGCTGGCCGACTTTGACACGCAGGTGGCCGCGGCGCGGCTGCTGTGTCTGCAGGCGCTTTGGCTCAAGGATAAGGGCCTGCCGCATACCGCCGAAGCCGCCATGTGCAAGTGGTGGGCCCCCAAGCTGGCCTACGACGCCATCCACCAGTGTTTGCTGAGTTTCGGCCATGGCGGCTACGACCACGGCCCAATGGAGCAGCGTCTGCGCGATGTGCTGGGCTTCCAGATCGGCGACGGCACAGCCCAGATCATGAAGACCATCGTTGCCCGTACGCGCGCCGGGCGTACGGCGGTTCCGCTGTAGGCATCGGCCGCCCGTGCGGCAGCCGTTCAAATAAAAAACCTAGGAGACAAACCATGAACTTCGATCCAATCCTGATCCCGCAGCGGCGTGCGGCCTGCATTGCCCAAGGCCTGTGGCACGACCGGACCATCAACGACTACCTGGACGACTGCGTCGCAAGCATGCCGGACAAGGTCGCCCTGACGGCAGTCCAGGTGGACGGATCAGCGCCCACCCGTTTTACTTACCGCGAGATGGCGGCGATGGCCGATCGGATCGCCGTCGGCTTGACGCGCCTCGGGGTCGGCTCGAACGATGTGGTGTCGTGCCAACTTCCCAACTCCTGGCAGGTCACGCTGACCTACCTTGCCTGTTCGCGCATCGGTGCGGTGCTGAATCCGCTGATGCACATCTTCCGCGAGCGTGAGCTGTCCTTCATGCTCAAGCATGCGGGGACCAAGGTCATGATCATTCCCAAGATCTTTCGCGGTTTCGACTTCGAGGCGATGCTGACCGGCTTGCAGCCGTCCTTGCCGGACCTGCAGCATGTGGTGGTCGTGGGCGGCAGCGGCGCCAACAGCTTCGAGGCGCTGCTCAGCAAACCGGCGTGGGAAAGTGCACCTGACGCCCAGGAGATCCTGCGCCGTCATCGACCGGGGCCGGACGACGTCACGCAACTGATCTACACGTCGGGCACGACCGGTGAACCGAAGGGTGTGATGCACACGTCGAACACCACCATGTCCAACATCAGCGCCTATGCGGCGCGGGTGCAGCTGGGCTCCGATGACGTGGTGCTGATGGCCTCGCCGATGGCGCATCAGACCGGGTTCATGTACGGGCTGATGATGCCCATCATGCTCAAGGCCAGCGCCGTGCTGCAGGATATCTGGGATCCCGTCAAGGCCGTCCAGGTGATCCGGGAATATGGCGCCACCTTCACCATGGCATCGACGCCCTTCCTCACCGACCTCGCCAGGACGGTGGCGGAAACGGGCGACAGTATTCCGACCCTGCGTACCTTTGTTTGTTCCGGCGCGCCGATTCCAGGTCCGCTGGTCGAAAAGGCGCGCAAGACCTTGGGCACCAAGATTATCTCCGCATGGGGCATGAGCGAAAACGGCGCGGTCACCATGACCGCCCTCGACGACGACGACGAGCGCTCGGTCAACAGTGACGGCTTCCCGCTGCCTGGCGTTGAGCTGAAGGTGGTCGACGGCAACGGCCACGCGCTGCCGTCCGGTGTGTCCGGCCAGTTGATGCTGCGCACCTGCTCGAATTTTGGCGGCTACCTGCATCGTCCGCAATTCAACGCCACCGATGCCGATGGTTGGTTCGACACCGGCGACAAGGCCAGTATCGACGCCAAGGGCTATGTCCGCATCACCGGGCGCAGCAAGGATGTGATCATCCGCGGCGGCGAGAACATCCCGGTCATCGAAATCGAAACGATGCTGTACCGGCATCCGGCGGTGGCGACGGTCGTTATCGTCGCGTATCCCGACGAGCGGCTGGGCGAAAGAGCTTGCGCCATCGTGATCCCCAAGCCGGGCCAAAGCGTCGACCACGCATCGATCGTGGCGTTCCTGAAAGAACAGAAGGTCGCCATCCAATATATCCCCGAGCGCCTGATCGTGCGTGATGCCTTGCCGACCACGCCGACCGGAAAGATTCAGAAATTCCGGCTGCGCGACATGATAGCCAACGGCGAGATTTGAGCTTTCCATGCCACCTCCTCCCCATCCCGCCCTGAAAGGAAACGCCATGGACGAGTCCCCCGTTTTGCTCGAGACCATCGGCCGCGTCGGCGTGATCACGCTGAACCGGCCCAGGCAAATGAATGCCCTCAACGATGCCTTGATGGAGGCCCTGGGCTGCGCGCTGCTGGCGTTCGATGCCGACGAGGCCATCGGCGCGATCGTCATCACCGGCAACGAGAAGGCCTTTGCAGCCGGGGCCGACATCGCGGCGATGGCGCACTGGACCTATATGGATGTCTACCGCAGCGACTTCATTACCCGCAATTGGGAGACCCTGCGCCAGATACGCAAGCCGGTGATCGCTGCCGTGGCGGGCTTCGCCTTCGGCGGCGGCTGCGAACTGGCGCTGGCCTGCGACATCGTGATCGCCGCCGACAGCGCGAGGTTTTCCTTGCCCGAGATTACGCTTGCCATGATGCCCGGCGCCGGTGGCACCCAGCGCCTGCCGCTGTCGATCGGCAAGGCCAAGGCGATGGACATGTGCCTCTCCGCCCGCACACTCGATGCGGCCGAGGCCGACCGCTACGGCCTGGTATCGCGCGTGGTGCCGGCGTCCGCCTTGCGCAGCGAAAGCATCGCCCTCGCCACCAAGATCGCCAGCTTCTCCTTGCCTGCACTGATGGCGATCAAGGAATCGATTAGCCGCGCCTTCGAGGGCTCGCTGGCGGAAGGCATCGCATTCGAACGGCGCCAGATGCATGCGCGTTTTGCCAGCCTCGACGCGCACGAGGGCATGGCCGCCTTCCTCGACAAACGCAAGCCGACGGTACAACACCGTTAAGCACCTCCCCTTTTTACGAACGGACCAGCCACCATGTCATTAGATACCGAATCGTTCGAGCTCCTGCTTGCCGCGGTCCAGCGCTTCATCCGCGAGCGCCTGGTACCGGCCGAAAACATCGTGGAGGAACTCGACGAGGTGCCGTCGGCCATCGTCGAGGAAATGAAAGAGATGGGCCTGTTCGGCCTGTCCATCCCCGAGGAATATGGCGGCATCGGCCTGTCGATGCAGCAAGAGTGCCAGGTCGCCTTTGCACTGGGGCAGACGGCGCTGGCCTTTCGTTCCGTGTTCGGCACCAATGTTGGCATCGGCTCGCAGGGCATCCTGATGGACGGTACCGAGGCACAGAAACAGGCCTTCCTGCCGCGCGTGGCCAGCGGCGAATTGATCATGTCGTTCGCGTTGACAGAACCGGACGCCGGATCCGATGCAGCCGCCTTGAAGACCCGGGCCGAGCTGGACGGCGACCATTACGTCCTCAATGGCGTCAAACGCTACATCACCAACGCCCCGCGCGCCGGCGCCTTCACGCTGATGGCGCGCACCGGCGACGCGGGAGCGGGCGGGATCTCGTCGTTCATCGTGCCGTCCGACCTGCCGGGCATCAGCCTGGGCAAGCCCGACAAGAAGATGGGCCAGCGCGGCACCAAGACCTGCGACGTCATCCTGGAAAACGTTCGCGTGCCGGCCGCTAACATCATCGGGGGCGTCCCCGGCAAAGGCTTCAAGACGGCCATGAAAGTGCTCGACCGTGGACGCTTGCATGTGTCCGCGCTGTCGTGCGGCGTCGCGCAACGGGTGCTCGACGAGTCGGTAGGCTATGCCCGTGAGCGCAAGCAATTCGGCAAGCGCATTGGCGACTTCCAGCTGGTCCAAGCCATGCTGGCCGACAGCCAGGCGGAGCTGTATGCGGGCTGGTCGATGGTCCAGGACTGCGCCAGGCGCTATGACGCAAAGCCGGCCGGCCAATTCGATCCCGATGTCGGCATGCGCGCCTCCTGCGCCAAGATGTTTTGCACCGAAATGGCCGGGCGCGTGGCCGACCGCGGCGTCCAGGTGCACGGCGGCGCGGGCTACATCAACGAATACAAGGTGGAACGTTTCTACCGCGACGTACGGCTGCTGCGCTTGTATGAAGGCACCACCCAAATCCAGCAATTGATCATCGGCCGCCACCTGATGCGCGACGACTGACCGCCCTTCGATCCTATTTTTGAAAGACCGCCATGACCTTACACCACCAACGCACCGCCTTCCAGTGGAGTGACCCGCTGCTGCTCGAGCACCAGCTCAGCGGCGATGAACGCCAGGTGCGCGATGCGGCGCGCGCGTACAGCCAGCAAGCCCTGGCCCCGCGTGTGCTCGAGTCGTTTCGCCAAGAGCACACCGACCCGGCGATCTTTCGCGAGATGGGCGAACTTGGCTTGCTCGGCGTCACCATCCCCGAAGCCTACGGCGGCTCCGGTCTCAATTACGTCTGCTACGGCCTGGCCGCACGCGAGGTGGAAGCGGTCGACTCCGGCTACCGTTCGATGATGAGCGTGCAGTCGTCGCTGGTCATGGTGCCGATCAACGAGTTCGGCACCGAGGCGCAAAAGCAGAAGTACCTGCCCAAGCTTGCTACGGGCGAATACATCGGCTGTTTCGGCCTGACCGAACCGAACCATGGCTCCGATCCCGGCGGCATGGTCACCCGCGCCAAGACAGTGCCGGGCGGCTACAGCATCAGCGGCGCCAAAATGTGGATTACCAACAGCCCGATTGCCGACGTGTTCGTGGTGTGGGCCAAGGACGACGCAGGCGCCATTCGCGGCTTCGTGCTGGAGAAGGGCTGGAAAGGGCTGTCCGCACCGGCAATTCACGGCAAGGTGGGCCTGCGTACCAGCATTACCGGCGAAATTGTCATGGACGAGGTGTTCTGCCCCGAGGAGAACGCCTTCCCGGAAGTGCGTGGCTTGAAAGGCCCCTTTACCTGCCTTAATTCGGCCCGCTACGGCATCGCCTGGGGCGCGCTGGGCGCCGCGGAAGACTGCTTCCACCGTGCGCGCCAGTACGTGCTCGACCGTCAGCAGTTCGGCAAGCCACTGGCGGCCAACCAGCTGATCCAGAAAAAACTGGCCGACATGCTGACTGACATTACGCTCGGGCTGCAAGGCTGCCTGCGCCTCGGGCGTATGAAAGACGAAGGCACGGCGGCGGTCGAGATCACCTCGATCCTGAAGCGCAACTCATGTGGCAAGGCCCTGGAGATTTCGCGTATCGCCCGCGACATGATGGGTGGCAACGGCATCAGCGACGAGTTCGGCGTGATCCGTCACTTGGTCAACCTGGAAGTGGTCAACACCTATGAGGGCACGCACGACGTGCATGCGCTGATTCTCGGCCGGGCGATCACGGGAATTGCGGCTTTTTAAAAAAACACGACGACACATTCGGACATTGGCGGAGGAGACAGCATGAAAGCAGTATTCATTACCGGCCACGGTGGCAATGAAGTCGTGCGGGTCGGCGAGCGACCCAGGCCGCTGCGTGGCCGCGGCGAAGTCCTGGTGCGCATGGTGGCGGCCACCCTGAACCGGGTCGACCTCTACATGCGCGACAGTGGCGCAGGCATCACGCACGGCTTGCCGCACATTATGGGACTCGATGGCGCCGGGATCGTCGAAGAGACCGACCCGGACGAGACGCTGCTGGAACCGGGCCAGCGCGTGGTGCTACACCCTGGTATCGGGTGCGCTCGCTGTGAATTCTGCCAGCGTGGCGAAGGCGTGCTGTGCACCAGTATCAAGTATCTCGGAGAGCACCGTGACGGCACCCTTGCCGAATATGTCTGCCTGCCCGCGCGCAATGTTTTTCCGATGCCCGCGTCGCTGGACTTTGCCCAGGCTGCGGCGCTGGGCGTGAACCACCTGACGGCCTGGCGCATGCTGTTCACCAAAGCGCAGATCAAGCCGTGGGAGACCGTGCTCATCTTCGGCATCGGCGGTGGCGTGTCGCTGGCCGCGCTGCAGCTTGCCAGACTGGCGGGAAACCGTGTCATCGTCACCTCGCGCGACGCTGCCAAACTGGAGCGGGCATTGGCGATGGGAGCGACCTACGCGATCAATGGGACGAAGCAGGACATCGCGAAACAGGTGATGGCTTTGACCGGCGGACGCGGCGTCGATGTCGTCATCGAAAACGTCGGCCAGGCGGTATGGTCGAGTGCGCTCAAATCGCTGGTTCGGGGTGGCCGCATCGTCACTTGTGGCGCCACCAGCGGCGACCAGCCGGCAGCCGACCTGCGCCGCATTTTCATCCGCCAGCTACAGATTTTCGGCTCGACCCTGGGCGACCTCGATGAATTCCAGAATTTGCTGGCGTTCACCGAACGGACCGGACTGCGCCCGGTGATCTCGTCGAGCTACCCGATGGACGAGGTCCATGCGGCACTCAACGAACTGGAAGCCGCCCGTCAATTCGGCAAGATCGCCATCACCATCGGCGAACCATGATGGGGCGTCGATTCAACTCACTTTTCCTAGCAAGGGAGCAGCCATGAAAATACTAGTGCCGGTCAAACGCGTGGTCGACTACAACGTCAAAGTCCGGGTCAAGGCGGACGGCAGCGGCGTCGACATCGCCAACGTCAAGATGAGCATGAACCCGTTCGACGAAATCGCCGTCGAAGAAGCGGTGCGCCTGAAGGAAGCCGGCCTGGCCAGCGAAGTCGTGGCGGTGTCCTGCGGCGTCAGCCAGTGCCAGGAAACGCTGCGCACGGCCATGGCCATCGGCGCCGATCGCGGCATCCTGGTCGAGACCAGCGCGGCGCTGGAGCCGCTGGGCGTGGCCAAGCTGCTCAAGGCCCTGCAGGACCGCGAGCACGCCGGCCTCATCATCCTGGGCAAGCAGGCCATCGACGACGACTGCAACCAGACCGGCCAGATGCTGGCCGCCCTCGCCGGCCTGCCCCAGGCCACCTTTGCCTCCAGGCTTGAGCTGGCCGACGGCAGGGTCAGGGTCACGCGCGAAATCGACGGCGGACTGGAAATCCTGTCGCTGTCGCTGCCAGCGATCATCACCACCGACTTGCGCCTCAACGAGCCGCGCTACGTGACCCTGCCCAACATCATGAAGGCCAAGAAAAAGCCGCTGGAAACCATCACGCCGGCCGAACTGGGTGTGGACGTGGCGCCGCGCCTGACGACCCTCGGCGTGCGCGAGCCAGCCGGGCGCGGCGCCGGCGTCATGGTGCCCGACGTCGCGACCCTGGTCGCCAAACTTCGACTCGAAGCCAAAGTCATCTAAGGAGCGATTCACATGACCGTACTTGTCGTGGCCGAACACGAACACCATTCGATCAAGGGGGCGACCCTCAACACCGTCACCGCCGCTGCGGCCTGCGGCGGCGAAGTCCACGTGCTGGTCGCCGGCAGCGATGCCGGCGGTGCTGCCGGCGCGGCAAGCCGGATCGCCGGAGTCAGCAAGGTACTGCATGCCGACAGCCCGGCGTTTGCGCATGGGCTGGCAGAAAACATCGCGGACCAGGTGCTGGCGATTGCGGGCAATTACAGCCACATACTCTTTCCCGCCACCGCCAGCGGCAAGAACATCGCGCCGAGGGTAGCGGCCAGGCTTGACGTCGCGCAGATCAGCGAAATCACCCATGTCGTCAGCGCAGACAGCTTCGAGCGCCCGATTTACGCCGGAAACGCTATTGCTACCGTCCGGAGCGCTGACGCCATCAAGGTCATCACGGTCCGCACGACCGCGTTCGACGCGGCGGCAGCCACCGGCGGCGCAGCGGCGGTGGCAGCGATCGGTGCCGTCGCCGGCAGCGAAAAGCTGAATTTCGTCAGCAGCGAGATTGCCCGCAGCGACCGCCCCGAACTTACCGCCGCCGGCATCGTCGTCTCCGGCGGGCGCGGCCTGGGCAGCGCCGAAAAATTCGATGAGGTGGTGACACCGCTGGCCGACAAGCTGGGCGCGGCCATTGGTGCCAGCCGTGCGGCGGTCGATGCGGGCTACGCCCGGAACGACTTGCAGGTCGGGCAGACCGGCAAGATCGTCGCGCCGCAGCTGTACATCGCGGTCGGGATTTCCGGCGCCATCCAGCACTTGGCCGGGATGAAGGATGCGAAAGTGATCGTGGCGATCAACAAGGACCCGGAGTCGCCCATCTTCAGCGTGGCCGACTATGGACTGGTAGCGGATCTGTTCGTCGCGGTGCCGGAACTGGTCAGCGCCTTATGAGCCCGCGCGAGACCGCATGACACCATGGCGCGCGGCCTGCAAACGGGCCTCGGCGAATGGCCGCCGCCAGCGGTAGCAGCCTTGTACGGCCGGCGGGCGGACCTGTCTTTCTCACGGCCGCCGCATCAGTGCTTTTTTCGAATCACCGATGGACCTTCCCTTATACAAGCGCCGGGAAAACGGCAAATCATGGAGACAAGCATGAAAAAATTACAACGACAAGATAAAAGACCCGCCCTTGCCCGGGCGAGCCTGGCGGGTATTGCCGGCGGTATCGGCGCGATGTTGTTGAGCTTACCCGTGGCGGCACAGGAAAAGATCAGCGACGGCGTGGTGAAGATCGGCGTCCTGACCGACATGACCGGAGGCTACAGCGAATTCGGCGGTGCCGGTGCCGTGACGGCCGCCAAGATGGCGGTCGCGGATTTTTCAAGAGACGGTACGGTGCAGGGCAAGAAGATCGAAGTCGTCAGCGCCGATCATCAGAACAAGCCTGACATCGGGGCCACGCGTGCACGCGAATGGTTCGACAAGGAGAAGGTGGACGTCATCGTCGAATTGGTGACCACCAGCGTGGCGCTCGCGGTCATGGACGTCGCGGAGCAAAAGGGAAAAATGGTGTTGGTCTCCGGCGCCGCGTCGCTGCCAATTACCAACGAGCGCTGCAACGCAAATACCGTGCACTGGGTCTACGACAGCTACGGACTCGCTGCTGGCACCTCCAAGGCGATCGTACAAACGGGCAAGAAAAACTGGTATTTCATCGCCGCCGACTACGCCGCCGGCGCCGCGATGACCAACAGCGCCAGCCAAGTGATCCTTGCGAGCGGTGGCAAGGTGCTGGGCGTGGCGAAGCATCCCTTCCCTGCCTCCGATTTCTCTTCGTTCCTGCTGACGGCCCAGGCATCCAAGGCCGATGTGATTGCCCTGGCCAACGGCGGCCAGGATACGATCCTGGCGATCCGGCAGGCCGCCGAATATGGTGTCAACAAAACCCAGACCATCGTGCCTATCGTGCTGTTCATCAACGATGTCCATACCTTGGGTTTGAAAACCGCTCAGGGCTTGACGCTGACCGAAGGCTTCTACTGGAATCGCGACGACAAGACCCGGGCCTGGTCGCGCCGTTTCTTCGAAAAGACGAAAAAAATGCCGAGCATGGCGCAGGCCGGCGTGTATTCGTCCGTATTGAACTATCTCCAGGCGATCAACAAGACCGGCACCGACGACATGGCGACGGTCATGAAGTACTTGAAATCGACCCCGATTGACGATGGCCTATTCAAGGGAAACATTCGTGCCGATGGCAAGTTCGCGCATGAGATGCTGCTGCTGGAAGTGAAAAAGCCAGGCGAGTCGAAGGAGCCATGGGACTATTACCACGTACGAAAAGTCATCTCGGCCGCTGACTCCTCCCTGCCACTAGCCGAGTCAAAGTGCAAGCTGGTACGGCACTAGGCCGGACCCTGGAACGGCGGACCGCATGCCAGGCGAGGCGCTGCGGGCCGCCTCCTCGACATTTTCTCTGGCAGTTCAGCACCGGAAGGCTTGCGGCACATGGAACTCGATTATCACAAGATCTTGAATTGGCCCTTCCCGGAGGTTCGGCATACGTACACCGAAAAAGACGCGATGCTCTACGCGCTCAGCCTCGGGTTCGGCATGGACCCGCTTCACCCTTCCCAGCTCCGGTTCGTCTATGAGAAAGACCTGCATGCCGTGCCGACCATGGCCGTGGTGTTGGCAACGCCCGGCTTGTGGATCCGGCATCCCGCGACCGGGATCGACTGGGTTCGGACCCTGCACGCCGAGCAGAGCCTCACCCTGCACCGGCCTTTGCCGGCCGCAGCGAGCGTCGTCGGACGTACGCGCGTAACCGGCATCAGCGACAAGGGCGCCGGCAAGGGCGCACTGGTGACATTCGAAACCCTGGTATCGGACCAGCTGTCGGATGAGATACTGGCGACGGTACGCCAGAGCTATTTCTGCCGCGGCAATGGCGGCTACAGCGCGCAAGGCCAGCCCAGCGACCAGATCGCCTCAGTGCCGGCGGCAATCCCGCCGGTCCCGCCCGATCTCATCTGCGACCTGCCGACACGGGCCGACATGGCGTTGTTGTATCGACTATCGGGCGATTCGAACGCTTTGCACGCCGACCCGGCAGTTGCGCAGGCAGCCGGCTTTGCCCGTCCGATCCTGCATGGGCTGGCGACGTTCGGAGTAGCCGGTCATGCGATTTTGCGAACCTGCTGCAATTATGAGGCTGCGCGGCTTGAAGTGATCAATGCCCGTTTTTCCGCGCCGGTGTTCCCCGGGGAGACTCTCCGGGCTGAAATCTGGCGCCGCGGCGTGGAGGTGTTTTTCCGGGTCCGCGTGCTGGAGCGCAACTTGGTAGTACTCGACAATGGCTATGCGCGCTGCAGGCGCACTTAGCACCAGCCGGTGCCGATTGCGGCCATGACCGAACAAGTCATGGCCGCGAAGCGCTTCGTCAAATGGATCAGAACACCTGATTCAGGCCGACCATGAATCCGGATGGATTAAACCCTGGAACGGCAACACCGACGAGGTCGCCGCCGTTGGACAGGCTGTAAGCAGCATTGCTCTTGTTGCGCATCTGGCCCCAGCTCCCATACAAGGTGGTGGCGTCGAGCACCTTGTAGATATAGGCCACGCCGGCCAGGTTGGCATCCTTGTTCGGTATCAGCGACTTGTCGTCCACCCGCGTATAGCTCGCGAGGATCGTGCCGCCGGCAACAGGTACCCCGGCGCTGACGCTCCAGCCGGACGCATCCGACAGCGACTTCGTGCCCTTTTCATACCCTCCGCCGGTAATCTTGCCATGGACATAGGTTGCATAAATCCGCGCCACGCGGAAGTCGACATTCGCCCCGACCTGGAAACCCTTGCGGGTCGCCAGACCGGTTTCGCCAAGCGAGGGATTGAAGCTGGCATTGCGCACACGCCAGGTCGTCAATGCTGCCTTGACGGGCCCGGCAGCATAAAACACGGCCAGATCGCCGCCTCGGCCGGCCCGGTCCGTAGTCGAGTTGGTCGCTGTGCCCGTAACCGTGTCGACATTGTTCCCCACACCCGAGGTCAGGGTGAGCTGCCCGGTGACGCCGCCAATTTTCGGCGAGACGTAGACCAGCGAGTTGTTCAGCCTGGTCGGCATGCTGGCGATCACCGGCAGGAAAGTGGCCGACGATCCATACAGGCCCGCCCCCATCGCCGTGCTTTCGGAAACGGAAGCGAGGTAGGATCCGGCATATTGGCGGCCGGCGGTAATGGTGCCGATCGGAAGCTTCAGGCCGGCGTAAATCTGGCGGGAGAAGAACTGCGTCCCCCCACTGGTCAGCCCGCCGGTGGAAGCGACCGTGTTATTGACGCCCAGGGCCGGGGTTCCGGTGCCGACCGTGCCCGTACTCACCGATAGTCCCGCCTCCATCAAATAGACCGCCTTGATATCGTCGCTGAGATTTTTTTCGCCCTTGATGCCCAGGCGCGGTGCCGTATAGCCGCCGGAACCGATATTGGTCTTGTGGCCGAACCCGCTGTCGGCGTGCGACACATCGACGTCGAGGACGCCATAGATCGTCAAGACAGGAACGGCCGGCCCAGTAGGTACGCCCGCCTGCAGGCCCGTCCCTCGGCTGGGACCGCCCGTCTGGATATCCTGTCCTTTTTGCGCTTCCTGTGCCGCCAAAATCTTCTGGATCAGCAGCCTTTGTTCCGCCACCTCGCGACGCAAGGCTTCGATCTCCGTTTCAGCGAAGGCCGGGATGGACATCGTCAATGCCAGTATGCCAACTGCCAGGGGTGTCAATTTGGGCAGATATTGATTGCTAAACGTCATGCTTGTCTCCTTGATTATTAGTTGCAAAATGGCATTGGGTGAATCAATTCAGCTGTCGCATGCGCGCTGAATCGGGTGCTACTCGACATACGAACGGAGGATATGAATGGCGCTTTCAGTTCTGGCCAGGCAATGGAAGAATCATAAGAAGCCCTTCCCAGTAATGTCAACATATTTACCTAAATTACTGATTAAAACTATGTAAGTACGCAACAACAGCCAAGGGCCCTCCCCGTCAAAGACCCATCAACGTCGAAAAACTGGCTTGAAAGCCACGCCCTCAGGCGCATGCCGGCGTTTTTAACGAAGAAAATGAAGAGACTCGCACCTGCGAATTTACTTGCAAGCTTCTAAATATAACAATATATTGTCTCAAAAAGCTGGGACCGTTGAGGCGTAACGAGGCCGATTTCAAGACCAGGCGCCTCAGCAATCCTTCGTCTCAAGCAGGATTTGGCGTGGACAGGGAAGCTTGACGCATCGCTGCTTAATGAAGAAATTGAACGCTCATCACATCGAAAGGGAATCCATGCCGGACACGATTCTGGAGGCGCGCAAGCTGAGCAAGGAGTTCAAGGGGTTCGCCGCAGTAAGCCAGGTCGACCTCAAGGTGCAGCGCGGCCATATCCATGCCCTGATCGGCCCCAACGGCGCCGGCAAGACCACCTGTTTCAACCTGCTGACAAAATTCCTTTCCCCCACGTCGGGCCAGATCCTGTTCAACGGCCGCGATATCACGGCAGCCAGGCCGGCCCAGATCGCCCGCATGGGCATCATTCGTTCGTTCCAGATCTCGGCCGTTTTTCCTAACCTGACGGTGCTGCAGAACGTGCGCATCGGTTTGCAGCGCCGGATCGGCACCTCGTTCAATTTTTGGGCGAGCGGGAAGCCGCTGGGCCGGCTCAACGAACGCGCCATGCAGCTGCTCGACGAAGTCGACCTGGCATGCTTTGCCGATACCATCACGGCCGACATGCCGTACGGACGCAAACGCGCGCTCGAAATCGCCGCAACCCTTGCAATGGAACCCGAGCTGATGCTGCTCGACGAACCGACCCAGGGCATGGGACACGAGGACGTGCATCGCGTCACCGCACTGATCAAGAAGGTATCCGCAGGCAGGACGATCCTCATGGTCGAACACAATATGAGCGTGGTCGCAGGCATTTGCGACCGTATCTCGGTGCTGCAGCGCGGCGCCATGCTGGCCGAGGGAAGCTACGCCGAGGTATCGGACGATCCTCGTGTAATGGAGGCGTACATGGGCACCACGAGCGCCGAGCAGGCAGGAGCGCACTGATGGCCGCGGCGCTCCAGATAAGCAAGCTGCACGCATGGTATGGCGAATCCCACATCCTGCATGACGTTAATTTGACGGTGGCGCAGGGCGAAGTCGTCACCCTGCTGGGGCGCAACGGGGCCGGTCGCACGACCACGCTGCGCGCGATCATGGGCCTTACCGGCAAACGCACCGGCTCGGTCAAGGTGGGCGGCGCCGAGTCGATCGGCCTGCCGACCTACCGGATCGCCCACCTCGGCATCGGCTATTGCCCGGAAGAGCGCGGCATCTTCTCCTCGCTGTCGACCGAGGAAAACCTGATGCTGCCGCCGGCGCTGGCCGGCGCCGGGAAAGGTATGTCGGTGCAGGAAATCTACCAGATGTTCCCGAACCTGTATGAGCGCCGCCATAGCCAGGGCACCCGGCTGTCGGGCGGCGAGCAGCAGATGCTCGCCGTGGCGCGCATCCTGCGCACCGGCGCGCGCCTGCTGCTGCTCGACGAAATCTCGGAAGGCCTGGCGCCGGTCATCGTGCAGGGCCTGGCCCGCATGATCACCACGCTCAAGGCCAAGGGCTACACCATCGTGATGGTGGAACAGAATTTCCGCTTCGCCGCCCCCCTTGCCGACCGGTTTTATGTGATGGAGCATGGCCAGATCGTCGCGGACTTCGCTGCGGCCGAATTGGACGCCAGGATGCCGGTCCTCACCGAACTGTTGGGCGTTTAGCAGCCGGCACCCAACCGCGAATGATGCTTGACCAAGGCAATTAGCCGGGTCATGCGGGCTTGCGCCGGCTGACCCACTTTTGCACCACTTAATCCGCACTGGCGCACGCAGTGCTTTTTGTACTGTTCTCCCATGGAAATCTTCGGCGTCCCGCACCAGGCAATGATGGGCCAGCTCCTGCTGGGCCTTGTCAACGGCTCGTTCTATGCCACGCTCTCGCTCGGCCTGGCCGTCATTTTCGGCCTGCTGAACGTGATCAACTTCGCGCATGGCGCCCTGTATATGATGGGGGCCTTTATCGCCTTCATCGGCGTGACGACGTTCGGATTGAATTATTGGGCAATGCTGGTCATCGCGCCCTTGCTGGTTGGCGCGTTCGGCATCATTCTCGAAAAGACCTTGCTGTGCCGGCTCTACAAGCTCGACCATTTGTACGGCTTGCTGCTCACCTTCGGCATCGCCCTGCTGCTGGAAGGCCTGTTCCGCTCCTACTTCGGTGTATCGGGCCAGACCCTGGAAGTGCCGGAACTGCTGGCGGGCGCCACCAACCTCGGCTTCATGATGCTGCCGAACTACCGCGCCTGGGTCGTGCTCGCCTCCCTCTGCATCTGCCTGGCGACCTGGTTCGTCATCGAAAAGACCAAAGTCGGCGCCTACCTGCGGGCCGGCACCGAAAACCCCAGACTGGTTGAAGCGTTCGGCGTCAACGTGCCGCTGATGGTCACGCTGACCTACGGATTCGGCGTGGCCCTGGCCGGCTTTGCCGGAGTGCTGGCGGCTCCGGTCATCAACGTCACGCCGCTGATGGGCTCGAACTTGATCATCATCGTCTTCGCCGTCGTAGTGATCGGCGGCATGGGTTCGATCACGGGTTCGGTCCTGACCGGCCTTGGCCTGGGCGTCATCGAAGGCTTCACCCGGCTGTTCTACCCGGAGGGGTCGGAAGTGGTGGTGTTCGTCGTGATGGTGGTCGTCCTGATGACCCGTCCTGCCGGCTTGTTCGGCAAAGAGAAATAACAATCGAAACGGAGCTTTGCATGAACAAAAACATCGGCTATCTCATCGGGTTTGCCATCGCGCTGGCCGCGCCCTTCATCGGCTACCCCGTGTTCCTGATGAAGCTGCTGTGCTTCGGCTTGTTCGCCTGCGCCTTCAACCTGCTGATCGGCTATACCGGGCTGCTGTCGTTCGGCCACGCAGCCTTCTTCGGTACCGCCGGCTACGTCACCGGCCACGCGCTCGGCGCGCTCGGTTTGCCGTCCGAGCTGGGCATCCTGCTGGGCGTTGCCGCTGCGGCGCTGACCGGCCTGGTCATGGGCTTGCTGGCGATTCGCCGCCAGGGCATCTACTTTTCGATGATCACCCTGGCGCTGGCCCAGATGGTGTATTTCGGCTGCTTGCGTGCGCCGTTCACCCACGGCGAAGATGGCCTGCAAGGCGTACCGCGCGGCAAGCTGCTGGGCGTGATCGACCTGTCGAATGACATCACTTTATACTACCTGGTGCTGGCGATCGCCCTCGCCGGCTTCGTGCTGATCGTGCGCATCGTCCAGTCGCCATTCGGGCAGGTGCTCAAGGCGATCAAGGACAACGAGCCGCGTGCCGTTTCGCTCGGGTTCGACGTCGGCCGCTACAAGCTGATGGCGTTCGTGCTGTCGGCCGCGCTGGCAGGGCTCGCCGGCGCAACCAAGACGCTGGTGCTGGGATTCGAGACGCTGACCGACGTGCATTGGAGCATGTCCGGCCTCGTGATCCTGATGACCCTGGTTGGGGGAATGGGGGTGCTGGGCGGCCCGCTCGTCGGCGCCTTCATCATCGTCGCACTGGAAAATAAGTTGGGCGACATCGGCGTCTTCCTGGCGCACACAACCGGCATCGAATGGTTTGCGCCGCTGGGCGAATCGGTGGGGATGGTGACCGGCCTGATCTTCATTGCCTGCGTGCTGCTGTTCCGCCGCGGAATCGTAGGCGAGATCAGCGCTGCGCTGAAGCGCAGGGCGATCTCGATGCCTCATACCCGAGCCGGCTGACGGGACGACTGGCATCCATCAGGACTACGCGAAGGAAAAACGAGACACATGGCGCTAAGGCTTGGATACGAAATCATGGCCTGCCGTCATTTGCTCGACAATAGGAGGGAGCATGAAGAAGGAGATCGCCATTGCTGCGCTCGGGCTGGCTGACGCTTCGTTGGTTTTCGCCGAACCAGCGGACATGCCCCAAATCACGGTGCTTGCCGCTGGCAGCCTGCGCGAAGCGATGACCGAACTGGGCGAGGCCTACCGCACGGAGTCCGGCGTCGGCATGTCGGCGCTATACGGTCCCTCCAGCAAGCTGCGTGAGACCATCGAGCAGGGCCGCCAAGTGGACGTGTTCGCGTCCGCAGACGTCAAGCACACCGACACGCTCGCCGCGAAGCTGCTGCTGTCGCGTTCCGTCACCTTCGCCTACAACGACCTGTGCGTGGTGTCGTCACCGAGGCTAGGCCTGACGGAGGCGAACTTGGTCGCGACCCTGTTGAAACCGGCCGTGCGGCTGGCCACCTCGACACCGGTGTCCGATCCGATGGGCGACTACACCTGGCAGTTCTTCCGCAATGCCGACAAGGAGCAGCCCGGGGCCTTCGCCCGCTTCGACGCCAAGGCTCTGAAGCTGTCGGGAGCGAGTGCGCCCGCACCCGGCCAGAAACCGCCTTACGTGACCACCTTCGAGGACGACAAAGCGGACGCCTACGTCATGTATTGTACGAACGCCGCGAGCACCCTGCGCGCCCTACCTGCCCTGAACGTGCTGCGCATTCCTGACGCGCTGAACGTGCGCAGCGCTTACGGAATCGGCGCTGCGCCATCCTCGGCCGCGGGTGAGCGCTTTGTCGCCTTCGTGCTGAGTCCGGCCGGCAAGGAAATCCTGCGTCGGCACGGCTTTAACTGAGCGCCGTTGTAGGGATGACTGCTGCTCGGTTCAGGAAGACGCGGCCTTGTAGCCATCGGTGGCGCCGGCAACGATGATCATGGTCTTCAGTTCGCCGCGACCGGCGACCTTCGCCCGGTGTTTAGGCGAGCTGATCTATTCGATCAACTGTGTCGCCCCTGTTACATTTTATTTCATTTCTTCTTGGAAATTAGTTTCCACAGGGATATATTTACGGTTCCCCGGCAGTGTGCCGCTGCCCAGCCATAGGAGAACCCATGAGCACCACCTACGATTCGACCGTCAACGCATTTTACGTTGCCTTCTACGGCCGCCCGGCTGACCCTGCTGGCCTGGCGTACTGGTCGCAGCAGCTCGCCCAGGCGGGCGGTGACTTCAGCGTCATCAAGGAACCGTTCGCTAATTCGCAGGAAGCCACCGTCCGCTTCAGCTCGACCACTGCGGCCGATCGCGTCACTGAAATCTACCAACAGCTGTTCAACCGTGCCCCGGATGCCGCCGGCCTGTCGTACTGGGTTGACGCCGTGAGCAAGGGCCACGCGAGCATGGCCGACGTGGCGATCAACGTACTGCAGGGCGCGCTCGACAGCGACGCATCCCTGGTCAACCTGCGCCAGAAGGCGGCGGCGCAATTCACCGCGCATGTGGCAGCGACAGGCAGTTCGTACGACGGCTATGAGGCCATCCAGGCCGGCCAGCTGCTGGTCAAGTCAGTCAACTCGACCACCACCAGCACGGACATCGATAACATGGTCACCGCCGCCAGCAGCCTGGCAAGCACGGCCAAGGACGCGCCAAGCGTGATCGATTCGCTGGCAGGCAGCGGCACTTCGCTTGCCGACCTGGCCGACGCGCCGCAGGGCAAGACCGATCCGGTCACACTACTGCAGGCGCTGGCCGAGGCGGCCAAGCAGGGTGCAACCGACCCGGCCAGCATGGCGCAGCTGCTGCGTGGCGGCGGCATGGGTCAAGTGCTCAAGACCATGCCGCCGGGGACCAGCCTGCCTGACCTGATCAAGGCGCTGGCCAGCGGCGGCATGCCGGCCGCCACCGACCTGGTCTACCGTGGCCATGGGCCGCAGGGCGGTGATGCCATCGCGCCGACGGTCAAGTCGATTGCGTATGGCAACAACGACGGCAGCCTTGCGGTTGGCGACAAGGTAAGCTTCAACGTGAAGTTCAGCGAAGCGGTCCAGGTCAAGGGCGAGCCGCATCTGCTGTTGAATAACGAAGGCGTGGCGCATTACGTCAGCGGCAGTGGCACCGACACGCTGGTGTTCAGCTACACAGTGGGTGCCGGCGACCAGAGCACCACCGACCTGGCAACCGCTGCCTCGCACGCGCTGGGCGGCTCGATCCGCGACCTGGCTGGCAACGCGCTGGTTGCCACCGGAGCCGATAAGATCAACCCGGACGGCACGCTGGCCGTGGTGGCCCAGCCGGCCACGACCGGCGGCGGCACGTCAGGCAGCACGCTGAAGATTGTCGCTGACGCCGCAGGCCTGCATATCTCCGGCATGACCGCCGGCGACATCAGCCTGGTCGATCCGGTCACCAAAACCGCGACGCACGTCGGCACCATCAGCGCTGGTCAGGCGACGCTGGGCGAACAGGCCCAAGTGGCGAGTGGCGCCGTGTCCGTGACCACCTCCACCGGCACGACCAGCACCGGCGCCACCGTGACCGACAGCAGCGGCGCCGTCTACACGCTGGGCACGGCATCAGGCGATACCGTCGGCGGTACCCACGTCTGGGGCTTCGGCGGCAATGACACCATCACTGGCACCACCGGCGCTGACACGATTTCGGGCGGCGCGGGCGCAGACCACATCAACCTGGGCGTTGACCAGGTGGTCGACGTGCTCCTGTACGGCAAGGGCGACACAGGTACACATGTCTTCACCGACGGTGGTTCCATCTCGGCAATGGACGTGATCGTCAACATGGGCCTGAACGACGTGATCCAGGTGGCCGCAGGCACTTTCAGCGGCACCGTGACCGGTCACACGACCTACCTGGCGGACGCCACCGCCAACAACTACGCCATCGTCCAGGGTTCGGACGTTGGCGGCGTGTTCAAGGCTGGCACGGGAACGACCAACGACGACTACATGATCCAGTGGTCGGATGGCACCTCCGTCAGCAGCATCGTGGTGGAGAATTTTGGCACGACCGCGCCGACGCTGCATGTCGATCCGGCCACCGGCACGATCACGCTGGTGGCTGCTACCGTCGTAGTGGTGGGTAGCGTTGCTCCTGTGCACGGCTAAACCTGAAGCCGCGTCCCGCGGCCACTGCCGGATGACCCCGAACCCCGGTGCCACAATGGCCCGGGGTTTTTTGCGCTCCAGCGTGCCCCCAAGTAGACCTCGCAGGCAAGCGTCCGCTCTTAAAGCCGAGCATGCCAAGGCTACTGGACGGGAATGCAAAATTTCCATTAAAAACAGTTCTGGATGATCGTAACCAGATGTAGAGGCCTTACCGAAGCAGCAAAAGCTGCCGGGCAGGCAGCCCGTTCATGCCGCCAGGAGGCCTAACAGGGTGTGGACGAAATCAAACCCGATAAGTCAGTCTATTGAGTAGCATACGCGCCTCGGCGAGCCATACCCAGGCGGCCGAGATAGTTAGAGCCTAATAAACCTGTTCTTGTCGTCAAAGCAACGGGGGCGTACACTGAGCCGTTCCAGACGTCTGCAATCGGGGCCACAAGCAGACAATTGAAAACAGGAGAAATAATGCATATTGGCTTGATTGGCGGTATTGGACCGGCAGCGACCGAATTCTATTACCGTGCTTTGGTAAGCCTCTACGCCAAAGCGAATCGGAGGCTGGAGCTCACGATTGCCAATGCAGACGCAAGGGAAATGATCAGTAACTTGGAAGCCGGAGACAAAAAAGCCCAGGCAGTGGTCTTCGCCAAGTATATTGATCAGCTCAAGGCAGCAGGTTGTGAAGCTGTCGCGGTGACATCGATGGGTGGACACTTCTGCATGGATGCGCTGAAACCGATATCGAGCCTTCCGCTCATCAGCGCGCTGCCCGCGCTCCAGGCTCATTTCGCCACAAGAAACATAAAAAAAGTCGGTGTCCTGGGTGCACGGGCTGTCATGGAATCAAGCTTATATGGACTCGCGGGCGTGGATGTAGTCACTGTTCCGGATGAAGAGTTAGGAACGGCGCACGCACACTACGTTGCCATGGCAGTTGCTGGGAAAGCGACCGATGACCAGCGTGCATACTTCGAAGATGCTGCAATGCGTCTCCTTAACAAACAGGGCGCACAGGCCATCGTATTGGGCGGCACCGATCTCTTTCTCGCGTTCGACAAACCTCACTATTCGTATCCGGTCGTAGATTGTGCCTTAGTTCATGCAGAAGAAATTGCGCGATTGGGAATGAGCTAAACGTCAGAATCCCGTGCTTTCGCTGACCGATGGGCACGGGACAAATCAAGGACAGACCCGCTACCGTGGGGCCGTTTTCATTTATTTATTACATTAAAACGTTTCCCACTCAGCCCTAGATGTTGCGGCCGCGGCAGCGCTACCGCTCGTCGATACCGCGCTCCGGCTAGTCGGCAGGGCTTGTCTAGCAGACTTCGCGATGATCGGCTTCGCCGGCGTTTGCGGACGGTCAGGGGTTTGTTGCGCGAACTGGCGGTCGAGCTTGAACACGCTGACCACTTCCGCCAGTTGCGACGCCTGTTCCTGCATCGACTCAGAGGCGGCCGCGGCTTCTTCGACCAGTGCTGCATTTTGCTGCGTGACGTGGTCCATCTGGGTAACAGCCTCGTTGATTTCAGCGATTCCGGCTGTTTGCTCCTGGGTGGCATTCATGATCTCGCCGATGATGGTTGTGACCCGCTCGACGCTCTCGACGATGCTGCCCATCGTTGTACCTGCCTGGTCAACCAGCTGTGCACCGGTATTTACCTTTTCAACGGAGTCGCCGATCAGATCTTTAATTTCCTTGGCCGCGGCGCCGGAGCGCTGGGCCAAGTTGCGCACTTCACTCGCGACCACCGCAAAGCCCCTACCCTGTTCCCCAGCGCGAGCGGCCTCTACCGCAGCGTTCAGTGCGAGGATGTTGGTCTGGAAGGCGATACCGTCGATCACGCTGATGATGTCGACTATCTTTTTCGATGACTCGTTAATTGCCGTCATCGTATCGATGACTCGGCCGACGACAATCCCACCGTCTTGCGCGATGCGAGAAGCAGATACGGCCAGCTCGTTGGCGTGGCGAGCATTGTCGGCGGTTTGCTTGACGGTGGAAGTGAGTTCTTCCATTGACGCGGCAGTCTCTTCCAGCGAGCTCGCCTGCTGTTCCGTTCGTGACGACAGGTCGAGATTACCTGCAGCGATTTCGCTCGAGGCGGTGGCGATCGTATCGGTGCTTGTCCGTACCCTGCTGACAATGCCAGCCAAGTTGCCGCGCATGTTCTTCATCGCATACAACAGGCTGGACTGGTCGCCCGGTCGCGTGACCACGTCGACGTCCAGGTTGCCGTCTGCGATTTGGCGGGCGATCTCAGCCGCCAACACGGGCTCGCCTCCGATTGACCGCTCAATGTTGCGTACGATGAGAAGAATGCCCAGCGTCAGGCCGATCCCGATCACACCCAGCAGTGCGCCAGCCACGGCCAAATCATGGTGAAACGCTGCATCCAGGTCGTCAACGTAGAGTCCCGTCATGAAGGTCCAGCCCCACGGCTTGTAGCTGTTGTCGTAGGCCAGCTTGGGCACCGGCTTGTCATCGCCCGGTTTTGCCCACCTGTAGGTGGTGAATCCGGCAGCGCCGTCGCGCGAGACGTTCAGGGCGTCGATATAGACCTGCACGCCATCCGTATCCTTCATCGCCGCTGGGTCGGTACCGACGAGTGCCGGCTTCATAGGGTGCATCAGAACCTTATGGGGGTCCACGATCGTGAAATATCCCGCCTCCCCGTAGCGCAAGCTCTTGATCCGCAAAAGAGCCTGCTTTTTCGCTTCGTCTTCGGGCATGGCCCCAGATTGCGCCAGATCGCCGTATTCCTTCGTGATCGACAAGGCCATGTCGCCGGCGTTGCGCAGTTGCGCCTTGCGCTCGTCGAGCCGCAGCGTCTTGGTTTGTGCAAGATTGAACATCATCACGACCATAAGACAGACCCAGCTGATGATCAGTGGAAGGAACAGCTTTGCGCGAAAAGAGAGTTTCATAGGCGTAGAGGATGGGAGGCGATCATTCGTAGGAGCTTTCCTACAGCCCGTCAACTTTAAACTCTTATCTATTTCACAGTCCACCGATACTTACAATCCGACATGCATATGTCGAGGTTGAAGGGAGAGTGGTTGTGCACAAGCAACAGGAGGCGCAGAACGGGTCGTTGGATTGCCACGGCTGAAGCGCCACGACGATCGTAAACGTGCGTACGGCAACTGTCGACCCGAAGCAGCCTCTCAGGCGTTTCGGAAGCGGACGCTCATACATCGGACTTTACGATGTTGTCGGTAACAGCACGGTTGGCTTGAGATCCGGGTGTCCCTGCAGTTGCAGGGCCATCTGCTCGAACATCAACTGTCCGGCTACCGGGTGCGAAAAAGTCCTGACACCGCCTTCCCGTGTCATCACTTCCTGTGCATTCCAGAGGTGCAGAAAGTCGCTGCTCTGCGTTCGCAACATGGTCACCATGTCGTTGATCGGCGGTTCATCCATTCCCTTACCGCATTCGGCCCGAAACTCTGCTACCAAGCGCCTGGCGCGTTCTGCCCAATCAGTGATGAATTCTTTGGCTGAACGCTCCAGGAACATGAACCGGAGCAAGTTCGGTACTTGGAACGATGGTGTATCGGTACCGCGCCGTTCATCCCAAAGTGTAAGGCGCTGGAAACGCCTGCAGGCTTACCAAGCTCTAACGGAACCGCAAACGGTAGCAGCGGACGCTGCGCGATGCCCATATCAACCAACAGCCCTATGTCAGCGCAGTGTCCGTCAACCGCTCCCTGGGCCTCGACGGTAGCTGGTGTACCCATAGGGCACAGCGGCCACAAATGAAAAAGGGCTAGCTTCCGCTAACCCTTTGAATTATTTGGTCGGGGCGAGAGGATTCGAACCTCCGACCCCCTGCACCCCATGCAGGTACGCTACCAGGCTGCGCTACGCCCCGACTCAGCCTGCAATTATATCAGAGGCGGACGAAATGATAAGACTTTTGTTACTTCCACTCACCGCGCAAGGCCAGCACCTCCTCGTACAGCCCCTCCGGCGTGACCTCCTGCGGCGGCACCGGCCGGCCCACCGCCAGCGCCAGGCGTGAGCGCCAGCCGCACGCGAACGAACGTTCGAACAGGTTCGACGGGTCGCGCGAGAACAGGCTGCCCCACAGCCCGCGCAGCGCCATCGGGATCACCGGCACCTTGCTGCGCTCGACGATCCTGGCGATGCCGCCGCGGAATTCGTTCATGTCGCCGGTGTGGGTCAGCTTGCCTTCCGGGAAGATGCAGACCAGCTCGCCTTCATGCAGGGCCTGGGCGATGTCGATGAAGGCTTTTTCCATCAGCCAGGGATCTTCCTTGGCCGGCGCGATCGGGATCGCTTTCGCCGTGCGGAAGATGAAGCCCAGCAGCGGGGTCTTGAAAATGCGGTGGTCCATCACGAAGCGGATCGGGCGCGGGCTGGCCGCCATGATCACGATCGCGTCGACGTAGCTGACGTGGTTGCAAACCAGTACCGCCGCGCCCTCTTCCGGAATCCGGTCGGTATCCACGGTCGAGACGCGGTGGATGGTGTGGATCAGCAGCCAGGCCAGGAAGCGCATCAGGAATTCCGGCACCAGCGAGAAGATGTAGACGGCGACGACCGCATTCAGCAGCGCCGTGGTCAGGAACATCTCGGGGATCGTGAAGCCCCGCTTGATCAGGAATACGGCCAGGCCGGCCGCCGCCACCATGAACAGCGCGTTCAAGATGTTGGTGCCGGCGATCGTGCGCGACATGTGCCTGGGGTCGCAGCGGGTCTGGATCAGGGCGAACAGCGGCACGATGAAGAAGCCGCCGAACACGCCCAGCAGCAGCAGGTCGGCCAGGATCCGCAGCGTCCCCGCCTGGTGCAGCAGCTTGACGAAGTCGACCGGCGCGGTATTCGTGTAGCCCTGGCTGGCGAAGTACAGGTCGATACCGAATAAGGAGAGGCCGATCGCGCCGAAAGGCACCAGGCCGATCTCGACCTTGCGGCCGGACAGCTTCTCGCACAGCAGCGAGCCGGCGCCGATGCCGAGCGAGAAAATGGTCAGCAGCAGCACGAACACGCTATGGTCGCCGTGCAG
This sequence comes from Massilia sp. LXY-6, assembly GCF_051233485.1. Lineage (NCBI taxonomy): Bacteria > Pseudomonadati > Pseudomonadota > Betaproteobacteria > Burkholderiales > Oxalobacteraceae > Massilia > Massilia sp. LXY-6. The sequence continues at coordinate 19,395 of NZ_JBKFGF010000002.1, read as the reverse complement.
GTAGTCTTTGGCGTACAGCGGAAATTGCGACAGCACCAGCGCGCCATAGAACCAGAACCAGGAATTGCCGAGCATCGACAGGAATACGGTGCGGTTCTGGCGCGAGTACGCCAGGTTGCGCAGCGACTCGGCGACCGGGTTGCGGCTGATGGCGAGGTCGGGCGCCGGCGCCGGCGAATGCGGAATGCGCCAGCTGGTGAGCAGCCCCAGCACGGCGACGCAGAGGGTGCCGCCGGCCACCAGGCGGATGCCCCAGGCGCCCTGCCCGGCCAGCACCGCGCCCATCACCTCGCCCAGCAGGATGCCGACGAAGGTCCCCATCTCGATCACGCCGTTGCCGCCGACCAGCTCTTCCGGCCGCAGGTGCTGCGGCAGGTAAGCGTACTTGACCGGGCCGAACAGGGTCGAGTGCACGCCCATGCCGGCCACCGCCGCCACCAGCAGCCACAGCGTGTGGGTCATCCAGCCCAGCGCCGCCACCGCCATGATGCCGATCTCGAGCAGCTTGACCCAGCGTGCCAGCCGGCCCTTCTCGACCTTGTCGGCGATCTGGCCGGCGGTCGCCGAGAACACCACGTAGGGCAGGATGAACAGTCCGGGGATCAGGTTGTTCAGCAGCGCCGGCGCCATGCTGGTCCAGGACAGCGCGTCGTAGGTGAGCACGACCATCAGCGCGGTCTTGAACAGGTTGTCGTTGAAGGCGCCGAGGAACTGGGTCCAGAAGAAGGGACCGAAGCGGCGTTGCGCCAGCAGGGCGAACTGGCTGGTATGGTTCGGATGGCTCATGCGGTCAAGTCGCAGCGTTGTGGAGATGTGTAATCTACCGCACAACACGCACTTGAACAAACCTCAGCGCATCCTGGCCCAGGCGCGGAACAAAGGGCCGATCGTCAGCACCACGACCACCATGCGCGACACGTGAAAGGCCGTCACCACCGGCACGCCCAGGTGCAGCACGCGCGCCGTCAGCGACATCTCGGCGATGCCGCCGGGCGAGGTCGCCAGCAGCATGGTGCCCGGATGCAGGCCCGTGACGTAGGCCAGGCACAGGGCGAATCCGGCCGCCAGCAGCATGGTGACGGCGGTGCACGCGGCCACGCTGGCCAGGTAGCGCGGCGCGGTGTGCACGAAGCGCGGCGTGAAGCGCGTGCCGAGCGAAACGCCGATGAACAGCTGGCCGGCGCGGATCATCCACTCGGGCAGGCGCGAGAGCTCGATGCCGGCCGCGGTCAGCGCCAGCGCCACCAGCAGCGGTCCGATCACCCAGGCGTTCGGCAACTGCAGGCGCTTGAGCAGCAGCGCGGCGCTGGCGGTCAATGCGATCAGGATCAGCAGGCCGCCCGGATGCACGGTGGCGGCCAGCGGCACGAACAGGTCGATCCCGGCACCCCAGCCGTGGCTGCTCCACCAGCGCACCGCGAACGGGATCGTGCCGACCACCATCATGATGCGCAGGCTGTGGGCGGCGGCCACGCGCTCGACCACGGCGCCGTGGCGCTCGCCCTGCACCGCCATCTCGGAGGCACCGCCGACCGCCATCGCGAAGAAGGCGGTGGCTTCGTCGGTGCCGGACAGGCGGCGCAGCATGGCGCCGGCCACCATGCCTAGGCAGATCGCCACCGCCACCGCCAGCACGATCCACGGCAGGTTGCGCGCCAGCGCGGCCAGCACCGGGGCGCTGAAGTACAGGCCGAGCGCGGTGCCGATCGCCCATTGGCCGGCCTCGCGCGCCTGCACCGGCGCACCCAGGCGGGCGCCCAGCATGCAGGCCAGCGCGGTCGAGAACAGCGGCCCGATCATCCACGGCAGCGGGGTGTCGAGCGCGATGCAGGCCTCGGCCGCGGCAAACGCCAGGACCACGGCCGGCAGGAAAGCGCGCAGCGTTCCTCTTAGAACACCCACAGCTTCTCGGCCGGCATCTCGAGCCAGTACTGGCCCGGATCGATGCGGTACTTCGAATAGGCGCGCACGCTGGCCTCGCCCTGCTTGAACAGGCATTCCCAGCGGTCGCCCAGGTACATGCAGGTCGACAGCGGCAACTGGATGCCGTTGTCCACCTGCTGGCGGCCGATGCGCACTTCTTCGACGCGGATCAGGGCGGCAGGTTCGCCTGCACCCGCGGCGCTGTCGCCGGTGCCGCGCGTGGTGGCGTTCAGCGCCATGCCCTCGACCTGCAGACGCGCGGTGCCGCCGTTGCGGGCGACCACGCGCGCCGGCAGGCGGTTGTTGCTGCCCATGAACTCGGCGGTGAACAGGGTGTCGGGCGACTCGTACATCGATTGCGGCGTGCCCTGCTGCTCGATCTTGCCGTTATTCAGCAGCAGGATGCGGTCCGAGATCGCCATCGCCTCGGCCTGGTCGTGGGTCACCATCAGGGCCGACAGGCCCAGGCGCACGATCAGCTCGCGCAGGAAGGCGCGCGCTTCCTCGCGCAGCTTGGCGTCCAGGTTCGACAGCGGCTCGTCGAGCAGGATCACGGGCGGGTTGTAGACCAGGGCGCGGGCGATCGCCACGCGCTGCTGCTGGCCGCCGGACAGCTGGTGCGGGAAGCGCTGGCCCAGGTGGCCCAGGCCGAGCTGGGACAGCACTTCGTTCACCTTGCCTTCGATCTCGCGGGCCGCCATCTTGCGCAGCTTGAGGCCGTAGGCGACGTTGTCGAACACGGTCTTGTGCGGCCACAGCGCGTAGGACTGGAACACCAGGCCGAGGTTGCGCGACTCGGCCGGCAGCTCCAGCTTCTGGCTGCCGTCGAACACGCGGCGCTCGCCGATGTCGATGCTGCCCGCCTTCGGGCTTTCCAGGCCGGCCACGGCGCGCAGCAGCGTGGTCTTGCCGCTGCCCGAGGGGCCCAGCAGGGCCACTACTTCGCCGCGCTGAAGGTGCATCGACACGCCTTTCAGGATCGGGTTGGCGGTGGCGCCGCTGCCGTAGTCGAGGTGCAGGTCGTTGACGGTCAAAACGTTCATTGTGGTGTCTCGCAATTCGTTGGTCATGATGCTTGATGACGATTAGTTATGCAGCTTGACGCCGAAGCGCAGCGCGATGCCCAGGCCGATGGCCACGAGCGTGATGTTGATGAAGGACAGCGCCGCCACCAGGTCGGTCGAGCCGCCGGCCCACAGCGACACCAGCATCGCGCCGATCACTTCGGTGCCCGGCGAGAGCAGGTACACGCCGGTCGAGTATTCGCGCTCGAAGATCAGGAACACCATCAGCCAAGCGCCCAGCATGCCGAACTTGATCAGCGGGATGGTGACGTCGCGGGTCACGCGGCCGCGGCTGGCGCCGACCGCGCGCGCCGCTTCTTCCAGCTCCGGACCGACCTGCAGCAGCGAGGTCGAGACCAGGCGCATGCCGTAGGCCAGCCACACCACCGAATAGGCCAGCCACAGCGCGAAGATGGTCGAGCGCACCTGGCGCAGCGCCGGGATGAAATGCTCGGACAGCCAGCGGGCCACGTCGTTGTCGAAGTTGTGCAGCAGGCCGTCCAGCCAGCTCGGCACGAACAGGAATACCCACAGGAAGGACAGGCCGGCCAGCAGGCCCGGCACCGCGCGCGGTACCAGCACGCTGTAGTCGAGCAGGCGGGTGACGCCGTCCGGCTTGCGGTGCATGGCCAGCGCGATCGCGGTGTAGCACACGACAGCGACGCCGCCGCCGATCACGCCGATCAGGATGGTGTTGACGATGCCGCGCACCAGCGAAGGCTGTTCCCAGATGTCGCGGAAGTGCTGCAGGGTCAGCACGTCGGCCAGGTTCACTCCCTCGCCCCAGTACTGGACGAACGAGCGCAGCACGATGCCGGACAGCGGCAGCACGACGGTGACCAGGATCCAGGCGCCCAGCAGGGCCATGGCGACCCACTTCCACTTGCCCAGCGGGAGCGGCTTCTGGCGCGCACCCTTGCCCTTGATCGACACATATTTGTTGGCCGACTTCAGCAGCCAGCGCTGCATCATCACCAGCGGCATGGTCACCGCCACCAGGCACACGGCCACCGCGGCCATCAGGTGGTAGGACGGGGTGCCCAGCTTGTTGGTCAGCTTGTACAGGTAGGTCGCCAGCACCAGGTGGCCTTCCGGATCGCCCAGCACCAGCACCAGGCCGAACACCTCGAAGCCGAGGAAGAACACCAGCACGCCGGCGTAGGCCAGCGCCGGCATGATCATCGGCAGCGACACGTTGAACATCACCTGCCACGGCGAAGCGCCGGACACGCGCGCCGCTTCTTCGACGTCCGAGCCCAGGCTCTTCAGCGCCGACGAGGCATACAGGTACACGTGCGGCACGTGGGTCAGGCCGGCGATCACGACGATGCTGGTGAACGAGTACACGTTCCACGGGACGATGCCGAGCAGCTGGTGCACCCAGGTCGTGTAGAAGCCCACCGGGCCCATCGACACCACATAGCCGAAGCCCATCACCATCGGCGACACGAAGATCGGCACCAGCAGGACCGGCGCGATCCAGCCGCGGCCCGGCAGGTCGGTGCGCACCATCAGGAAGGCCAGCATGCCGCCCAGCGGCACGGCGATCGCGGCCAGGCCCGATGCCAGCAGCATGCCGTTCTTGAACGCCAGCCAGAAGTCGGCGTCGTCGAAGATGAAGCGGAAAGCGTCCAGCCCGAGATGCTTGTCGGGCATGAAGAAAGGCGCCGTCAGGAAGCTCTGGTAGAACACCAGGAACAGCGGCAGGAAGATCGCCAGGCAGGTGAGCAGGACGACGATGGCGCGCGTCCAGTTCAGGCGCGGCTTGCGCGCGGCCGCAGCGTCATGCGCGGCGCCGGATTTGAGGCGTGCGCCCGGCAGGGAAAAGGTAGGCATGGGGAGATCCGATCAGACAGCGAAAACGGGAACGGCAGGCGGGCGGGCCGATGGCCGGAAGGCTGGCCCGCCCCGGGTGCTACGTGATGCTTACTTCTTGCCGGCGGTGGCTTTCCATTCCTTCAGGAAGGCCATGCGGATCGCCGGATCCAGGTATTCCGCCACGGACGGGTTGACCGGCAGCGGCTTGATGTTCTTCTCACCGATCATCTTGATCAGGTCGCTCGACGTGGTTTCGCCGGTGACGTCGGTACGGATCGCAAACAGCTTGGCGCCGTTGGCGACGACGGTCTGGCCGCGGTGCGACAGCAGGTAGTCGGTCCACAGCTTGGCGGCGTTCGGGTGCTTGGCCGACTTGTTGATGAACTGGACGCGCGAGATGATCAGCGTGTAGTCCTTCGGCAGCACCACGCCCAGCGACGGGTCGGTCTTGGCGCGCACCAGGGCGTAGGAGCCGAGCACGTTGTAGCCGATCAGGTTCTCGCCCGAGGAGATACGCTCCAGCATGGTGCCGGTCGAGGACTGTACGCGCACCTTGGCGGCGCCGAAGGCCTGTTCGAGCTGCTTGAACTGCGGGAAGTCTTTCTCGTCCTGGGCCATGAACATGAAGCCGACGCCGGATTTCTCGATGTCGTAGGTGGTGACCTTGTCCTGGAACTTCGGCTGGCTGATGAGGCGCACGAAATCGGCGTGGGTCTGCGGAATCTCGGCACCGGTCACCAGGCGCTTGTTGTACACGAAGGCGGCCGGTTCGAAGGTGGTGCCGTAGGCGGTGTCCTTCCACACGGCCCAGCCCGGGATCTTGGACGCTTCGACCGACTTGTACGGCATCGCGTAGCCGCCGGCGGCCAGCTTCATCTGCAGGTCCATCGCCGAAGACCACAGCACGTCGGCGGTGTCGCCGCCGGCCGCGGATTCGGAGATGAAGCGGTTGTACACTTCGGTCGAGTTCATGTCGTTGTACTCGACCGAGATGCCCGGGTAGAGGGCGTTGAAGTCCTTGATCAGCGGCGCCGCGGCCTTGCTGTCGGTGGCGCCGTAGATCACCAGCTTGGCTTCCTTCTTGGCGCCGTCGATCAGTTGCTGGTAGTTGGCGGGATAGCCGGCGGGCACCTGGGCCAGGGCCAGCGGGCTTGCGAGCGCGGCTACGGAAGCAACGGCGGCGGCGATGATGGTTTTAGTGAAATGCATGTCGTCTCCTTGATTTATTGGTATGGTCAGCGGACCAGGTTGAACTGCCTGGCCTGCCGGTTGTAGTCGGCCACGGCCTGTTTGATATAGGTGGTCAGCGCGTCGCCGGTGAGCGAGAACGGGAACAGGCCGGCCTCGCTGCGCATCTGCGCAAAGCCGGGCGCGGCCTCCACGCGGTCGAAGGCCTGGACCCAGCGCTTGTAGTCGGCGTCGGATACGCCCGGGCCCACCCACACGCCGCGGATCACCGGCCACACCACGTCGTAGCCCTGCTCGCGCGCGGTCGGGACCTTGGACAGCACCCCCGCCAACCGGTGTTCGGCCAGCACCGCCAGCACCCGCACCTTGCCGGCATCGGCGTACAGCGCGGCCTCGGAGGTGTCGCCCGAGATCACCTGGACGAAATTGGCCTGCATCGCGGTGAATTCCTCGCCGCCCCCTTCCAGGGCGACGAAGCGCAGCTGTTTCGGATCGACCCCGGCGCGGCGGGCCAGCAGCGCCATCTTGATCCAGTCCTGGCTGCCGATGGTGCCGGACATGCCGATCAGGACCTTTTGCGGATCGCTGCGCAGCGCCTCGACCAGGTCGGCCAGGCTGTGGTACGGCGAATCGGCGCGCACCGCGATCATGCCGAAGTCGGCGCCGAGCGCGGCCACCCAGCGCACATCGCCGGCGGTCGCCTTGCCGAACTTGCCCTGGGCCAGGTTAAGCAGCGAACCGCTGGAGAACGCGACCAGCGTGTTCGGGTCGGCGCGGCGCTGCGAGATCATGGTATGCCAGGCAACCGCGCCGATCCCGCCCGGCAGATAGCTCAGCTTCAGGCGCGGCGCGTCGGGCTTGGCCTGCAGGGCCTTGCGGGCCAGCTTGCAGGTCAGGTCCATGGCGCCGCCCGGCTTGGACGGCACCACGCATTCGGCATCGGCGGCGATTGCCGGGATGGCGGCCGCGGCCAGGGATGAGACCAGGGCAGCGGCGGACAGGGATCGAAGTGGTTTCATGGCTAGCATGATACTGGCGCGGCAGGCCGGCGACGATCAGAACCGGTGCTGGATGCCGGCGGTGAAGCCGTTCTGGGTCGAGCCGAAGCCCGGATCGTCGCGCGACAGGCCCACCAGCTGGCCGTGGTCGGCCTTGGCGTGGGCGGCGACCATGTACAGGTCGGTGCGCTTGGACAGCGCGTACATGGCGCGTGCGACGAACATGGTCGGATCGGCATCCTTGGCGGCCGGCAGGTTCTTGGTGTTGACGTGGTAGACCGCGCCGGTCAGGGTCCAGGCCTGCACGTTGTAGGTCAGGCCGCCCCAGTAGGTGTCGGCGCGCACGTCCGGGGTCGCGGCCTTGCCCGACTCCAGCTTGTAGCCGCGCATGCCGAGGGTGGCGCGCCACGGGCCGGTCTTGTAGTCGGCGCCCAGGTGGTAGGCCCTGGTCTCGTCGCGGTTGCCGGTGGCGGCCAGGGTGTTGCCGTTGACCTGCTCGTAGGCCGCCATCACGCCGAAGCCGTCGGCGAACCAGGAACCGCCGACCGCGTACTTGCGGCTGTCGGCCTGGCTGCCGGGCTGCTCGCCGAAGCCGATCGTTGCGCCGTAGGTGAAGTTGCCGGTGTGGCCGGTGTACTTGATCAGGTTGTCGAACGCGGTGGTCATGCCGTACTTGGACGGGCCGGAGGCGTTGGTGCTGGTGGCCCAGGAGTAGTTCGGCGCGAAACCGAGCGGATCGAACTTGATCACCAGGTCGTAGGTCGTGGTGAACGAACGGCCGATCACCACGGTGCCGAAGTTGCCTGCCAGGCCGACGTTGGCCTGGCGCTTGAACAGCGCGCCGTCCTGGGCGCCGGTATCCAGCAGGATGCCGCCTTCCAGGTTGAACACCGCTTTCAGCCCGCCGCCCAGGTCCTCGGTGCCGCGGAAGCCCCAGCGCGAGGTGTTCTTGCCGCCCGAGATCACGCGGGTCATGCTGCCGCCGTTCGGGCCGGCGTTGGTCAGCTGTTCGACGCCGGCGTCCATCAGGCCATAGACCTGGACGTTGGTTTGAGCGTGGGCGGTGGTGTTCAGGGAAAGCGCTGCCAGGACGGCGAGCGCGAGGGCCGACTTCTTCATGGTGTCTCCGGTTGTAAAAAATCTTTTTTGTACTACTTGTTGGGCCAACTATATGCGGGCCAAGCTTTCAATCAGCTTTCAGTCGGCTGTCAATTGGCTATCACTCGGCTATTACGTGGCTTTCAATGGGCACTATCCGGCACCGGGCGTTTGCGCGTACACTAAAAAAATGCGAATCCTGTTAGTCGAAGACCACGTCGAGCTGTCCCATTGGGTCTCCAAGGCGCTGCGTGACGCCAAGCTCAGCGTCGAATGCGCCGCCACCGGCACCGATGCCGATGCCCTGCTCCATACCCAGGACTACGCCCTGGTGATCCTGGACCTGACCCTGCCGAAGATGGACGGCCTGGAGGTGCTGCGCCGCCTGCGCACGCGCGGCGGCCCGCGTGCGCGCACGCCGGTGCTGATCCTGACCGCGCGCGGCGGCCTCGAAGAAAGGGTGCAGGGCCTGAACCTGGGCGCCGACGACTACCTGGCCAAGCCGTTCGAGCTGGCCGAGCTGGAGGCGCGGGTCAAGGCCCTGTTGCGGCGCAGCGTCGGCAACGAAGCGCTGGTGCACCGCTGCGGACAGCTCAGCTTCGATACCGTGGCGCGCATGTTCAGCTACTGCGGCGAAGCGCTGCCGCTGACGCCGCGCGAGCACGCGCTGCTGGAGACGCTGATCGCGCGCACCGGCTGCGCGCTGTCCAAGGAAAAGCTGTTCGACGCCGTGTTCGCGCTCGACGACGACGCCAACCTCGACGCCATCGAGCTGTACATCCACCGCATCCGCAAGAAGCTCGACCGGCACCCGGACGGCGGCGCCGCCATCGTCACCTTGCGCGGGATCGGCTACCTGCTGCAGGAGCGCCCTCCGCAGGCGGATGAGCCGGCAAACAAGACGGCCAGCAAGCCGGCCTAGCAATGACGGTCGCGCGGCTCGCCTCCTTCCTGCGCCGCCGCCCCGGCGCGGCCGCGCATCCCACCCATTCCACGCATTCCGCACACTCCGCGCCGGCGGCGCCGCTGGGCAGCCTGCGCGGCCAGCTGCTGCGCTGGCTGATCGTGCCGCTGGTGGTGCTGGTCGCGCTGAACGCGGTCTCGCTGTACCGCGACGCGCTCGACGCCGCCGACCTTGCCTATGACCGCTCGCTGCTGGCCTCGACGCGCGCGCTGGCGGAACGGGTCTCGGTCCGCGACGGCAAGGTGGTGGCCGACGTGCCCTACGTGGCGCTGGACAGCTTCGAGACCGATACCCTGGGCCGCATCTTCTACCGGGTCGGCGGGCTGCACGGCGAGACGGTGTCCGGCTACGACGACCTGCCGCCGGTGCCGGTCAATGTGAAGCGCTCGGAACTCTACCCGGCCCTGGTGCGCTTCTACCATGCCGACTACAACGGCGAGCCGGTGCGCATCGCCGCCCTGCTGCAGCCGGTGTACGACGATTCGATGCGCGGCATCGCCCTGATCCAGGTCGGCGAGACGCTGGACGCACGGCGCGCGCTGTCGCGCCGCATCCTCGTGAACACCCTGCTGCGCCAGGCGCTGCTGGTGCTGGCGGTCGCCAGCCTGGTGTGGTTCGCGGTGCGCCTGGTGCTGCAGCCGCTGATGCGCCTGAAACACGTGGTCGAAACGCGCGCGGTGTCCGACCTGTCGGACGTCGACGCGTCCATGGTGCACCGCGAGGTGCGGCCCCTAGTGGCGGCGATGAACGGCACCATGACCCGCATGCAGGGCCTGATCGCCAGCCAGCGCCGCTTCATCGCCGATGCCTCGCACCAGCTGCGCACGCCGCTCACGGTGCTGAAGACCCAGGCCGAGCTGGCGCTGCGCGAAAACGATCCAGCCGCGATGCAGGCCATCGTGCGTTCGATCGCGGCAACCACCGATTCGACCGTCCACCTGGCCAACCGGCTGCTGACGCTGGCGCGCATCGAGCATGGCAACGGCAGCGCGGCGGCCTTTCCGGTCTCGCTGGCGGCACTGGCGCAGCAGGTGGGCCTGGAACTGGCCCTGCCGGCGGTGCAGAAGAACATCGACCTGGCGCTGGAGGCGGAGGACGGTGACGACACCACGGTGCTGGGCCAGGAACTGCTGCTGCACGAGCTGCTGACCAACCTGGTCGACAATGCGATCCGCTACACCCCGCCCGGCGGCGGCGTGCTGCTGAGCGTGCGCCGCGTACCGGCCGGCGTGCTGCTGCAAGTGCAGGACAGCGGCCCCGGCATCGACGAGGCGGAGTACGACAAGGTGTTCATGCCCTTCTACCGTTCCCAGGCGGCGCTGGAAACGAATCCCGGCGGGACCGGGCTGGGCCTGGCGATCGTGCGCGACATCGCCACCCTGCACGGCGCCACGCTGAGCATGGGCCGCGCAGACGGCGGCCATGGCCTGAAGGTCGGCGTACTGTTTCCCGTCGAGACGACGGCAACAGCGATGGACGATCTTGCATCTTCTCAAACGAAACCGGATTGAAGACCCGGTGAATGGCAGGGACTGTCGGAAGAGACGCGTGGTATCGCTAAATGCCGCCAGACACGAGCTGTTCAGCAACTCACATTGCGCATCACCAAGCATGCGAAGCGGCAAAACTTTCCGCGTTTGAGCGAGCACAAGTCCTCATGCCGGACGGGCTTCTTGTGCAGTGCAGCGCCGGTAGAATTGCGCCCATGAACACGACCCGCCACACCTTCAGCATGGTCGAGTGCAGCGCCACCGATGCGCTGTTCGACCAGATCGAGCAGGAGCTGCTCGCCCTCACCACGGCCCCGCTCGAGGGCCGGGCGACGGAGCCGCCCCAGTGCGTCGACGAGTTCGCCGACGACTTTTTCAGTTACTGGAGCATGCCATCCAGTATGGCGCCCGATGCCGCTGCCGAGCGGCCCGGGCTGGCCAACTGAACGGACCTCGGGAAACCGTAGCGCGCTTCCGTCAGCCCAGGGACTCGAGGCGGATGCGTACCACCTTGCTCACCACCGTCGACAAAGCTTCGATCTTCGCGATCGCCGCGTTGACGTATTTCTCGCGGGTCTGGTGGGTGATGATGACGATGTCGGTGCGGGCCTTCTCGCCGGGCTCCTTCTGCAGCACGGCATCGATCGAGATGCCGGCTTCGGCCAGGATGCGGGTCAGGTCGGCCATCACGCCTAGCTGGTCCTGCACGTGCACGCGCAGGTAGTAGGCGGTGCGGATCTCTTCCATCGGCAGGATCGGCAGGTCCGCCAGCTCGGCCGGCTGGAAGGCCAGGTGCGGCACCCGCGAATACGGGTCGACGGTGGCCAGGCGGGTGACGTCGATCAGGTCGGCAATCACGGCCGAGGCAGTCGGCTCGGCGCCGGCGCCCTTGCCGTAGTAGAGCGTAGTGCCGACCGCGTCGGCCTTCACCAGTACCGCGTTCATCGCGCCTTCGACGTTGGCGATCAGGCGGGCCGACGGAATCAGGGTCGGGTGCACGCGCAGCTCGATGCCTTCGGCGCCGTCGACCACGGTGCGGCGGGTGATGCCGAGCAGCTTGATGCGGTAGCCCAGCTGTTCGGCGTAGCGGATATCGACCGCCTGCAGCTGGCTGATGCCCTCGACGTAGCTGCTGGCGAACTGCATCGGGATGCCGAACGCGATCGCGGCCATGATGGTCAGCTTGTGGGCGGCATCGACGCCTTCGATGTCGAAGGTCGGATCGGCTTCTGCATAGCCCAGTTCCTGCGCCTGCTTGAGCACGGTGCCGAAGTCCAGGCCCTTGTCGCGCATTTCGGACAGGATGAAGTTGGTGGTGCCGTTGATGATGCCGGCCACGGATTCGATACGGTTGGCGGACAGGCCTTCGCGCAGCGCCTTGATGATCGGCACGCCGCCGGCGACGGCCGCCTCGAAGGCCACCATCACGCCCTTGGCCTGGGCCGCTTCGAAGATTTCGTTGCCGTGCAGGGCCAGCAGCGCCTTGTTGGCGGTGACCACGTGCTTGCCGTTGGCGATCGCCTGCAGCACCAGTTCGCGCGACAGCTCGTAGCCGCCGATCAGTTCGACGACGATGTCGATCTCGGGGTGGTTCACGACCGCGAACGGGTCGCTGACCACTTCGACTTCGGTGCCGACGATACGACGGGCGCGCTCGAGGTTGCGCGCGGCCACCATCGTCACTTCGATGCCGCGGCCGGCGCGGCGGCGGATTTCTTCCTGGTTACGCTGGAGCACGTGATAGGTACCGGCGCCGACGGTGCCGATGCCTAACAAGCCTGCTTTGATGGGTTTCATATATAAGATTCTACTCTGTCGTTCTCAGCGCGCGTAGCGGCGCCGGTAACCGTCGAGGAAGCGCGCAAGGCGGCCGCACGCGTCGGTCAGGTCGTCGGAATTGGGCAGGAACACCAACCGGAAATGGTCCGGGGCGATCCAGTTGAAGCCGGTGCCTTGCACCAGCAGGACTTTTTCCTCGGACAGCAGCTCGCAGATAAATTGCTGGTCGTCAGCGATCGGGTAGATCTTGGGGTCGAGGCGGGGAAACATGTACAGCGCCGCTTTTGGCTTGACGCAGGACACTCCCGGAATTTCAGTCAGTAATTTGTGCGCGAGGTCGCGCTGGCGCGCCAGGCGGCCGCCGGGCGCCACCAGGTCGGCGATGCTCTGGTAGCCACCGAGCGCGGTCTGGATCGCGTACTGGCCTGGCGCGTTGGCGCACAGGCGCATCGAGGCCAGCATGTTCAGGCCTTCGATATAGTCCTTGGCATGGCGTTTTTCGCCGGACACCACCATCCAGCCGGCACGGTAGCCGCAGGAGCGGTAGTTCTTGGACAGGCCGTTCAGGGTCACGAACAGCACGTCGTCGGCCAGCGAGGCCAGCGAAACGTGTTCTTCGCCGTCGTACAGCGTCTTGTCGTAGATTTCGTCGGCGTAGATGATCAGGCTGTGCTGGCGGGCCAGTTCGACGATCTCCAGCAGCACCTCGCGCGAATACAGCGCGCCGGTCGGGTTGTTCGGATTGATGACGACGATCGCGCGCGTGTTCGGCGTGATCTTCTTGCGCATGTCGGCAATGTCAGGCATCCAGCCGGCCTGCTCGTCGCAGATGTAGTGGACCGGACTGCCGCCCGCCAGGCTGACCGCCGCCGTCCACAATGGGTAGTCCGGGGCCGGCACCAGCACCTCATCGCCGCTGTTCAGCAAGCCCTGCATCGCCATCACGATCAGTTCGGAGGCGCCGTTGCCGAGGTAGATGTCGTCGATCTTGACCCCGGAAATATTTTTTTCCTGGGTATAGTGCATGACCGCCTTACGCGGCGCAAACATGCCTTTCGAATCGGTATAACCGGCTGCGCCAGGCATGTTGCGGATCATGTCCTGCACGATCTCGTCCGGCGGATCGAAGCCGAACACGGCCAGGTTGCCGATGTTCAGCTTGATGATCTTGTGACCATCATCCTCCATCTGGCGCGCCTTCTCCAGCGCGGGACCGCGGATCTCGTAGCATACGTCATCCAGCTTGTTCGATTTCAGAATCGGTCGCAAAATATCACCCTGCCAATGTAGTTTGTTGCAATGCGAAAAATCCCATTCTGCCCAAAGCGCCGCGATTAAGCAACCCGACCGCTGGCCTTGTGGAAAAACCCATTACAATACGCGGCTCATGCGCTCTCGCGCACATATATTTACGCCACGCACAACCACGGCTTTCGACATGAAGCTCCATTCCAGCAATACCGAAAAGTACCAGACCGTCACCGGCTATGACCAGTCCGGCGTCGAGATCAATGCCAAGCGCTTCGACTACAGCGTGCTGGTGATGCCCGAGACGCCGCCGCGCCCCTGGGATGTGGCCCGCTTCGAAGACCTCACCGCCACGCATTTTGAACAGATCGCCGCCGACAAGCCCGACGTGGTCGTGCTCGGCACCGGCGAGCGCCAGCGCTTCGTGCACCCGCGCCTGATCGCCAGCCTGTCCGACCTGCGCATTGGCGTGGAAAGCATGGACAGCCATGCGGCCTGCCGCACCTACAACATCCTGATGGGCGAAGGCCGCAAGGTGACGCTGGCACTGATCATCGAATGAGAGAACTGCACAAGAACAAGACCCTCGTCTGGACCCTGTTTTTCGCCTTCGCCGCCATCCTGCTGGGCGTGCTGAGGATGCGGACGCTGGTGCCGCCGGACGAAGGGCGCTATGCCGAGATGGCGCGCGAAATGTTCGCCAGCGGCGACTGGATCACCACCCGCCTGAACGGCATCAAGTACTTCGAGAAGCCGCCGCTCCAGACCTGGATGAACGCCCTGACCTTCGAGGTTTTCGGGCTCGGCGACTGGCAGGCGCGCCTGTGGACCGGCCTGTGCGGCCTGATGGGCGTGGTGCTGACCGGCCATGCGGGCAAGCGCGTGTTCGGCGAACGGATCGGCTTCTACGCCGCGCTGGTGCTGGCCTCTTCGCTCTACTGGGTGATCTGCAGCCAGGTCAACTCGGTCGACATGAGCCTCTCAAGCATGATGACGATCGCCCTGTGTGCGCTCCTGATCGCCCAGCGCGACGACGCCACGCCATCCGAACAGCGCAACTGGATGCTGGTGTGCTGGGCCGGCATGGCGCTGTCGGTGCTGGCGAAAGGCCTGATCGGGCTGGTGCTGCCGGGCGGCGTGCTGGTGCTGTACACCCTGTTTGCGCGCGACTGGAAAATCTGGACCCGCCTGCATTTGGTGAAGGGCCTGCTGCTGTTCTTCCTGATCGCCGCGCCATGGTTCGTGCTGGTCGGCCTGAAGAATCCCGAGCAGCCGCACTTCTTCTTCATCCATGAGCACTTCGACCGCTTCCTGAAGAAGGAACACCACCGCGAAGCCGCCTGGTGGGTGTTCTTCGCCCTGCTGGCCATCGGCAGCGTGCCATGGATCGGCGTGCTGGTGCAGAGCCTGGTCCTGGGCGCAAAACCCGAGCAAGGCGCGCTGCGCTTCAAGCCACGCCTGCTGCTGCTGGTGTGGGTCGCCTTCATCATCCTGTTCTTCACCAAGTCGAATTCCAAGCTGCCCGGCTACATCGTGCCGGTGTTCCCGGCGGCGGCCTTGCTGATCGCAATCTACCTGGATGGCGGGACCCGCCGCAGCCGCATGCTGACCGCCGGCCTGACTGCCCTGCTGGGCGCGGGCCTGCTCGGCTTCGTGCCCTTCATGCTGCGCCTGGCCCACCGTCCCGGCGAGGACGCGCTGTACGCGGCCTACCAGCCGTGGGTGCTGGCGGCCGGCCTGGTACTGCTGATCGGCGGGCTGCTTTCCATGCTGTATGCGCGCCAGATGCAGCGCGACCTGACCGTGCTGATACTGGCGATCGCCGGTTTCGCCGGCACCGAACTGCTGCTGACCGGCTTCGAGCCGATCGGCCAGGTGCGCGCCGGCACCAGGCTGCTGCCGGCCCTGGAGGCCGCCGGCGCCACCAATCCGGCCACCCACGTGTACTCGGTCGGCATCTACGAACAGTCGCTGACCTTCTACCTGGGCCGCACCGTGACCCTGGTCGACTACCTGGACGAATTCAGCTTCGGCCTCGAACAGCAGCCGGAGCTCGCGATCCCGACCATCCCGGCCTTCGTCGAACGCTGGCGCCTTGATGCGGCGGCCGGCGTGAAGAGCGTCGCCATCACCCGTCCCGATATCGCGGCCGACCTGAAACGCCAGGGCGTGCCGCTGCGCGTCGTCGCCGACGATGGGCGCCGCACCGTAATCGCCAATTTCTAAGCCATGAACCTCAGCACCTTCGCTTTCATCATTTCCGGCGTGCTCCTGAACGCCTGCGCCCAAGTGCTGCTCAAGGCAGGCACCAACGCCCTGGGCGGCGCCATCCACCTCACCATGAGCAACTGGTTCGAGACCTTCGTCCGGGTCATCACCCAGCTGCCGATCCTCGGCGGCCTGGCCTGCTACGCCCTCTCGCTGGTGGTGTGGATCATGGGCCTGTCGCGTACCGACGTGACGATCGCCTACCCGATGCTGTCGCTGGGCTACGTGGTGGCGGCCGTCGGCGCCTGGATGTTCCTGGGCGAGACCGTGTCGCCGCAGCGCCTGCTGGCGATCTGCGTGATCATGGTCGGCGTGGCCTTGCTGGCGCGCTCCTGAAAGTCCGTCAAGAATGCGGACCGTTCCAGCGGACTGATAAAATCCCACATGCATTTCCACCAATAACAAATCGATCGACCACCCAATGACTGCCGAGCTGCCCTTCCTGCCCTTTTCCCGGCCCACCATCGACGAAGAAACCATTACCGCCGTCGGCGAGGTGCTGCGCTCCGGCTGGATCACCACCGGTCCGAAGAACCAGGCCTTCGAGGCCCTGCTGTCCGAGTATTTCGGCGGCCGCCCGGTGCGCACCTTCAATTCCGGCACCTGCACCATGGAGATCGCGCTGCGCGTCGCCGGCATCGGGCCGGGCGACGAGGTGATCACCACCCCGATCTCGTGGCCGGCCACCGCCAACGTCATCATCGAAGTCGGCGCCACCCCGGTGTTCGCCGACATCGATCCGGTCACCCGCAACATCGACCTCGACAAGCTGGAAGCCGCGATCACCCCGCGCACCAGGGCCATTCTTCCGGTCTACCTGTCCGGCCTGCCGGTCGACATGGACCGCCTGTACGCGATCGCCGACAAGCACAAGCTGCGCGTGGTCGAGGACGCGGCCCAGGCCCTCGGCTCGCAGTGGAACGGCAAGCGCATCGGCTCGTTCGGCGACTTCGTCTCGTTCAGCTTCCAGGCCAACAAGAACATCACCACCGGCGAAGGCGGCTGCCTGGTCCTGAACAACCTCGACGAGGCGCGCCTGGCCGAGAAATACCGCCTGCAGGGCGTGACCCGCAGCGGCGTGGACGGCATCGACGTCGACGTCCTCGGCGGCAAGTACAACATGAGCGACATCATGGCCACGATCGGCCTGGGCCAGATGAAGCACCTGGAAAAGCTGACCGCGCACAGAGCGAAGCTGGCGCAGCACTACTTCGACTGCTTCGGCCCCGACTTCGAACAGGAGTACGGCGCCCAGCTGCCGGTGAAGGCCTTCGGTTCCAGCAACTGGCACCTGTTCCAGATCATCCTGCCGGACAGGGGCCCGGGCACCCGCGCCGACTTCATGACCCGCATGCAGAAGGAACACAATGTCGGCACCGGCTACCACTACGCGCCGATCCACCTGTTCACGCTGTACCGCGAGCGCGGCTTCAAGGAAGGCATGTTCCCGGTCGCCGAGAAGATCGGCCGCCTGACCGTGACCTTGCCGATGTTCAATGCCATGACGCTCGCCGACGTCGAGCGCGCCGTCGCTGCCGTCAAGTCGGTTCTGGATTCGGCGGTGCTGGCCAAATGACACTGCATGCACTGAAACCGGAGCTGTCGATCGTCATCCCGGTCTATAACGAAGAAGCCGGCCTGGCCAACCTGTTCGCGCGCCTGTATCCGGCGATGGACAAGCTGGGCCTGCCGTACGAGGTCATTTTCGTCAACGATGGCAGCCGCGACAACTCGGTCTCGATCCTGGCCGAGCAGTACCGCAAGCGCCCGGACGTGACCCGCGTCGTGCTCTTCAACGGCAACTACGGCCAGCACATGGCGATCCTGGCCGGCTTCGAGCAGACCCGCGGCGAGATCGTGATCACCCTCGACGCCGACCTGCAGAACCCGCCGGAAGAAATCCACAAGCTGGTCGCCAAGATGCGCGAGGGCTACGACTACGTGGGCTCGATCCGCCGCAAGCGCCAGGATTCGGCATGGCGCACGGTCGCCTCGAAGATGATGAACCGCCTGCGCGAGCGCATCACCAACATCCACATCACCGACCAGGGCAACATGCTGCGCGCCTACGGCCGCAACGTGATCGACCTGGTCAACCAGTGCGGCGAGGTGAACACCTTCGTGCCGGCGCTGGCCTATAAATTCTCGCGCAAGCCGACCGAGATCGTGGTCGAGCACGAGGAGCGCGCGGCCGGCGAATCGAAGTACTCGCTGTACAGCCTGATCCGCCTGAACTTCGACCTGATGACCGGCTTCTCGCTGGTGCCGCTGCAATTCTTTTCGTTGCTGGGCATGACGCTGGCGATCTTCTCCGCCCTGCTGGTGCTGCTGCTGCTGATCCGCCGCTTCATCCTGGGCGCCGAAGCCGAGGGCGTATTCACCCTGTTCGCGATCGCCTTCTTCTTCATGGGCGTGATCCTGTTCGGCATCGGCCTGGTGGGCGAGTACGTCGGCCGGATCTACCAGCAGGTGCGCGCGCGGCCGCGCTATGTGGTGCAGACCGTGCTGCAGGGTGTGCCGCCCAGCGAGGCCGAACTGGAAGCGGCGGAGAAACGCAAGGTCGGGCGCTGACCTGAGTCCCGTCGGTGCATCTGTTATCGACGATTTGATACGAACAATATGATCCAACAACCCAAACGCGCCGTCGTCTTTGCCTACCATAACGTTGGCGTACGCTGCCTGAAAGTCCTGCTCGCAGGCGGCGTCGACGTCGCCCTGGTCATCACCCACCAGGACAGCGCCACCGAGAACATCTGGTTCGAGTCCGTGCAATCGCTGTGCGAGATCGAGGGCATTCCCTTCGTCACGCCGGACGACGCGAAAGCACCGGAGCTGCTCGCTAGAATCCGGGCCGCGCAGCCGGACCTGATGTTCAGCTTCTACTTCCGCCACATGCTGCCGCAGGCGATCCTCGACGTGGCACCGGCCTACAACATGCACGGCTCGCTGCTGCCGGAGTACCGCGGCCGCGCGCCCACCAACTGGGCGGTGCTGCACGGCGCGACGCAGACCGGCGCCTCGCTGCACGAGATGACGATCAAGCCGGACGCCGGCGCCATCCTGTCCCAGCAGGCGGTGCCCATCCTGCCCGACGATACCGCCTTCGAGGTGTTCGGCAAGGTGACGGTGGCGGCCGAGCTGGCGCTGTATGAGGTCCTGCCGCAACTGCTGGCCGGGACCGCGCCGCGCACGCCGAACGACCTGAGCAAAGGCGGCTACTTCGGCGGCCGCAAGCCGGAAGACGGCCGCATCGACTGGTCGAAGCCGGCCCAGGAGGTGTACAACCTGCACCGCGCGGTCGCCCCACCCTACCCCGGCGCCTTCACCGACATCGGTCCACGGCGCTACGTGATCGAGCGCGCGCGCCTGGTCCGCGGCACCGTTCCCGATTTGCCGCCAGGACTGGCGGTGGTGGATAATGCCATTTTCGGCGTCTGCGGCGATGGCCGCGCGCTCGCCATCCACAGCCTGCTGGCCGACGGCCTGCGGGTTTCCGCGGCCGAACTCAAGGCCCAACTGACCGAACATCGCGTCGAGTAACAAACACCCCAACACAT
>NZ_JBKFGF010000019.1:0-6373 GCF_051233485.1 Massilia sp. LXY-6 | reverse complement strand
ACGACCTGTATGTCGCGGACACCGGCAACGCCACCATCCGCAGGATCAACCTCGACAACGTGACCAGCACGGTAGCGGGCGTCGCCGGGCGCCAGGGCATCGCGCTCGGCGCCCTGCCCGGCGGCCTCGACCGGCCGGCCGGCGTGGCGCGCGCGCCGGACGGCTCGTTCGCGATCACGACCCATAACCTGATCGTGAAGCTGCTGGCGGCGAAGTAAGAAGGTCTGGCGTGCAGCCAGAAGCTGCCTTTGCCTGTCCACCAAGGCAACGGCAGCTAACCAGCGACCGGTTCTACGATCTCAGACCGCAGTATGCATCGGGTTCACTTCAACCGTCAGGTGCGACAATCCCTTAAAGCGCTTGAGCGCAGCGTGATAAAAAGCGGGACTGTGCTGTGGTTTCCTGGTCAGCAGGGAAACCACAGCCCCCATGTGGCCCGGGCCGAGGCGCCATACGTGAAGGTCGAGCACTTTGTCTCCGTTACCTTCAATTACCTGACGCAAGTTGTCAGCCATCCTCTGGTCGGTGTTCATGTCCAGCAGGATCCCTCCCGTGTCACGCATCAGGCCGAACGACCAGTTTGCGATCACCAGCGCGCCGACGACGCCGGCCAGCGGGTCCATCCAAAGCCAGCCAAATTGTCTTGCCAGTAAGAGGCCAATGATGGCCAGTACCGAAACAGCTGCATCCGCCATGACGTGAATATAGGCGGCGCGCATGTTGTGGTCGCGATGCGCGGCGTCATCATGATCGTGCGTATGCTCTTCGAACTCGACCGCATGCTCGCCCTCCGGCAGCCGGACGATAACCTTGAATGCATGCGGCTCCGGGATCTCTTCTTTCGATTCGAGGTAAGCGCCCCGGTCCGCAAACGTGAAGGATTGTTGCGAGCCGTCGGGGCGGATCGTCATCACGGAAAGAGCCGGGGGCGGCAGCTTCGAGTTTGCGGATTCAGGCGTCAGCCGGAAAACAGGCGGCACACCATCTTCAAAGATGGACAGCGAGAAAACGCCGGACGAAGCGATAATGCGCTGCGCTTCCTCCTCATGACCGTGGTCATCATGGCCGTGGCGATGTCCGTGACCATGGCTGTGCCCGTGGCCATGCTCATGATGCCCGCCACTCAGTAGCCAGACGCTCGCGATGTTGACCAGCAGGCCAAGGACTGCGATTGGAATCGCCTCGCCGAAGTGAATGGGTACCGGCGAGAAGAACCGCACAATGGCTTCGTAGCCAATCAGCAGGGCAATCATCGCAAGTACGATGGCGCTCGTGAATCCAGCCAGGTCACCGAGCTTGCCCGTGCCGAAGACGAAGCGCGGGTCGGTCGCGTGTTTGCGCGCGTAGGTGTACGCCAGCGCCGCAATCAACATCGCGCCGGCATGCGTGGACATATGCAATCCATCAGCCACCAGCGCCAGGGAGCCGAACAGGCTACCGCCGATAATTTCGAGCAGCATCATGGCGCTGCATAGCGCAATCACCGCCCACGTTTTGCGTTCATTGCTTTCGTGGCCGGCCCCCAGAAAAATGTGGTCGTGGCCCGCGCCGAAGGCGGCGTTTGCGAAGTCGCTCATGTTCGTATCGGTCCGACTGCCGGCTTGGCCGGGAGTATGGGTGTGAGTCAGGTCTTGCATATGGTTTCCTTGCCGGCTGCGCTAACGCTCGCTCAGCTTTTTTTCGCGCCGCGCGCGTTCGTTGATGATCTGGTGCCTGCGGTGATCGGTCATCTTCTTCCACTCGCGCGCCTCGGCGAGCGTACGGAGACATCCGGTGCAGAAGCCGGTCTTGCGATCGAATTGGCATAGCTCGATGCACGGCGATTTGACGGCCATGGTGCCTACTTGAGATAGGCTCGGATCACGTCGAGAAGCTCACCCGTGCCTTCCGAACGAGCCGCCTCGCTCAGGTCGCTGGCGGCGACGTGTTCGCGGACATGATCCTCGATAACCTCGGCCATCAAGCCGTTGATTGCGCCCCGGCTAGCCGCCAGCAAGTGCAGAACCTCGGCGCACCCGGCCTCAGCCTCCAGGGCGCGTTCGATCGCCTCGACTTGCCCACGTATGCGGCGAACACGGGCAAGTAATTTTGCCTTTTCTCTCGTCGTATGTGACAAATGAACACCATGCAGGATAGGGTACGGGGGTATATTATAGCTAAAAGCAAGGCCTGACCGAAAGCCGTCATGGCCGAGGAGGATGGGAGCGATCAACCGACAGCAAAGCCCGCTATTGGGCCGAAATCGGAAGTTCGCCAAAGCCCGGTGTACGGCCCTTGTTGCTCTGAAGGTAAGTAGATGGTTTTGCTGGAGCTGCTTTAGTCGGGACGCACCGGCGTGACGGCGTCCTTGCCCACCACGGTATTCCACGGGCGCACGCGCCAGCTCTTCACCAGGCCCTCGGTGACGTAGGGATCCGCCCTGGCGAAGCGCTCGGCGGCTTCCGGGGAGTCACCGGTGAACAGCAGCGCGGCGGTGTCGGCCGGATCGGCCAGCGCGCCGGCCATCACGAGCTCGCCGCGCTGCTCGGCTTCCCAGGCCAGCTTCAGGTGGGGGTTGCGGAATTCGCCGCGGCGCGCCAGGTAGTCGGGCGCCAGTTCATACATCAGCAGGTAGTGCACTTCAGCTCCAGGAAAGATTCAGCACGAGCGAAATATCTTACTTGATCTTTTGTGGACATCCCAAGTAGAGCAACGCGAACCGCTGCGGCGAATGGCAACATGACCGTCATGAAACGCCATCACATCACCCTGGGGGCAGGCACGACAGCCGACGGCGTCGTCACCTCGGCGACATCCCTGCTGTCCATCGACGGTAGGCACATGGCGCTGGAAGGGGATGAAATACGTTGCCATACCTGCGGCAGCACGGGCCTCATCCAGTGCATCGGGCCACGCCTGCCGGAACAATTCAACGGCAAGCAGGTGGCACTCGAAAACGACCTGTGCATGTGCCAGTGCGTGCCGCATCCCCGCCTGCTCCCCAGCCAGACCCAAAGGTACCAGTACGTTGACGAGGCCCAGTCCGCTTAGCGGTTCGCCTCGCGTGCGGGTCCAGGCGCAGGCTTGTGCCACACTGTCCCCTCCCCTCGACCGTCCGCCCACGACCATTTCATGGAGGAACATATGCCCAAATCGACCCTGGCCGGCCACCCGCTGCACCCGATGCTGATCGTCGCGCCTGCAGCCCTGATTCCGTTCGGCTTCATTCTTGACGCGATGGCCCGCTCGACCGACAACGACGATTACGCCAACGCCGGCTACTACAGCCTGGCCGGCGGCCTGATCGGCGGCCTCGCGGCCGGTATCGCCGGTGCCATGGACTATATGGCGATCGAATCGGAAACCGAGGTCAAGCGTACGGCGAATGTGCATGCGATGCTGAACGGCGGCGCGCTGGCGCTGACCGCCGCCAACGTCGCCATGCGCCGCAATGAATACAGGCACGGCGGCACCGGTACCACGCTGGCGATGGGGGCCATCGCTGCGCTGGGCGTGCTGGTGTCCGGCTGGTTCGGTGGCAAGATGGTCTACGAACAAGGCATGCGCGTAAAGGGCGTCAGCCCGGTGGAAGACGTGCCGGACATGAAGATGCTGCCGGCCGACGAGCGTGTCGAGCACGCAATGCACAGCGTGGAGCGCCATATGCCGTCCGCCGGACCGACGATGCAGTGAGCACGACAATCCGATGACCATGGCGGGCCGTTCTGTGCGGCCCGCCTGCAACTTCCTGCCCGGCATGTTATCGTTGCGATATGGCAACGTTTGCGCAAGGTCGACCATGCTGTCGCGGCTTTGTACCTCAGCGCACAGAATTTCATGGATGGCAGAGGTAGACTAAGCGCATGGACACTCGGAAAAAAGTAGCGGCGGGTATGGCTGGCTTTGCCAGCATGCTGTGGCTGGGCCTGACGGCTGCGGTCGCCGCCAACCAGCGCCGCCTGGTGTTCAATCCCACCGTCGAGCGTGAAGTCAAAAACCCGCGCAGCAGCGGCCACCGCACCCGTTCCGTGGTGCTGCGCGCCGCCGACGGCACCCGGCTCTGCGGCTGGCTGATGACCCCGAAGATTCCCGGCCCCCACCCGGCCGTCGTCTACTTCGGCGGCCGCTCCGAAGAAGTTTCCTGGGTGGTGCGCGATGCCGGCAAACTGTTTCCCGACATGGCCGTGCTGGCCGTGAATTACCGCGGCTATGGCGAATCCCACGGCGACCCGGCCGAGATCCACATGATCGAGGATGGCTGCATGCTGTTCGACTGGATGGCGTCGCGCGCCCACGTGGATGCGCGCCGCATCGCCGTGGTCGGCCGCAGCCTGGGCTCCGGCGTCGCGGTGCAAGTGGCGAAGGAACGTCCGGTGCATTCGGTGGTCCTGATCACGCCCTACGATTCGATCCTGGCGATCGCCAAGCGCAAGTTCCGCGTGATGCCGATCGAGTACATGCTGCGCCACCGTTTCGAGTCGATCAAGTATGCCCCGGCACTGAAGGCCCCGACCTATGTGCTGCGTGCCGCCAGCGACGACGTGGTGCCGCATTCGCATACCGACCAGCTCGTCGCCAAGCTGGCCCAGCTGTGTGGGGACGACACCGTGCCCGACTCGGACCACATGAACATCCCCTATCTGGAAGGGACCCAGCGCCGCGTCGCGAATTTCCTGGCGTCCCAGTTCGCCAAATCGCTGGCCGATGCCGCGGCAAGCGGCAGTCCCGCAGCCGATGCCGCTCCGGCAAGCGCCGCTTCGGCGGCCCCCATCCCTGCGCCGGCCATCCCCTCCGTCGCCACCGACGGCGCACCGGCCGTCGCGGCCGTCATCGATACCGCCGGGCCGATCGCCTTGCCCGTCATCGATACCGCCCCGGTGCTCGCCGTGCTGGCGGCGCCGCTCGTCACGGGCGAGCTTCCCCTGAGTGCCAAATAGGCAGTAAATAGATCGCCAGTCAGCTGGATCGGCGTTTGCTCTTCATTACGCACACGGCAAGAGCTGTGGTTTTCTGTTAGAAACAGCTGAAAAATGGCACTATTTATATTTCAACTAAATAAATTGCGAAGTAAAATCGTATTTGCCACGAATAAACGGGCTGATGCATAGTTGCAAAGCTGTGCTGCGAAGGTCACCGGTATTTCCCGATACGCAGCGCCGTGGTCGGCCCTGGTCTGGCCAGTGTTTGTTGCGCTGACGCGACGGCACCCCGCCGGCCTCGACCGCGATACACATCGACACCACAGCAGGAAAAGATTTTTGACACAATCCGCTGGCATTGCGCCGCGGAGGGCTGGTCCTTGCTTTGCCGCCTCCCATCGCAACCGTTGCGCCGGGTACAATATCAGGATTCCAGGAGCCATTACATGAAATTCAAGCAACTCAGTATGACGATCGCGGCGCTGTGCGTCGCCGGCAGCGCGGCCGCGGCAGGCGCGCCGAAGCTGGGCATCGTCTACGACGCCGGCGGCAAGTTCGACAAGTCGTTCAACCAGTCGGCTGCCGAGGGCATTGAGCGCTTCAAGAAAGAAAACGGCATCAACGTCTTCGAAGCCCAGGCCAGCAGCGATACCCAGGCCGAGCAGGTGCTGCGCGGCCTCGCCCGCAAGAAGCTCGACCTGATCGTGTCGGTCGGCTTCTCGCAGACCCAGGCCGTGCAAAAGATCGCCGCCGAATTCCCGGCCGTGCACTTCGTCCTGATCGACGGTAACGCCACCGGCAAGAACGTCAACTCGATCCTGTTCAAGGAGCAGGAAGGCTCCTACCTGGTCGGCGTGGCCGCCGCGATGGCTGCCAAGTCGGGCAAGATCGGCTTCGTCGGCGGCATGGACATCCCGCTGATCCGCGCCTTCGCCTGCGGCTACGTCCAGGGCGCCAAGGCCGTCAATCCGAAGATCGACGTGCAGCAGAACATGGTCGGCACCACCGCCGCCGCCTGGAACGACCCGGCCAAGGGTGGCGAGCTGGCACGTGCCCAGTTCGACCGCGGCGCCGACGTCGTGTTCGCGGTGGCCGGCGGTTCGGGCCTGGGCGTGCTGCAGATGGCCAAGACCAAGGGCAAGCTGGCGATCGGCGTCGACTCGAACCAGAACGACATCCAGCCGGGTTCCGTGCTGACCTCGATGGTCAAGAACGTCGGCAATGCCACCTATGACGCCCTGGTGCAGGCCAAGAACGGCCAGTTCGCTTCCGGCGTGACGTATAAAGGCCTGAAGGAAGGCGGCGTCGACTGGGCACTGGACAAGAACAACCGCGCCATCGTCCCCGCGGCGATGGAAAAGCGCGTGAACGCCGCCAAGGCCGACATCATCAGCGGCAAGATCAAGGTGGTTGACTATCGCACCGCCGGTTCCTGCCCCCAGTAATCGTCTAACCAGCTCCACCCTTCAAGCGCG